>NZ_JADEVZ010000051.1 GCF_015207875.1 Dolichospermum sp. LEGE 00240 | reverse complement strand
CGGGGAGACCCCGAATTAGGGCGGGGAGACCCCGCCCCTACATTCTTCTTTGTGTTTTTTGCGTCTTCGTGGTTCATTTCTCTTACACACTTACAGCCGCAACTTCATAAACCTGTTCAGCAACTTTCGCTAAACGCTGCATACCGATAGTAATTTCCTCATCACTACCAGTTAAACTAATTCTCAGACACTGATGTTTGTGTTTCCATTCCTCCTTCAAACCAGGGAAGAAACTACTACCAGGAACAACAATCACACCCACCTTCTTTAATTCCTGGTAAAATTCCCAATCAGTCATGGGTAGATCTTGCAACCACAACCAGCCAAAAATCGCCCCTTCACCACGATGTAAGAACCAAGGTAAATTTTTCGGCATTGCTGCTTCCAATGTACTTTCTAAAACATCAAACTTTTTCTGGTAAAAAGGACGAATCACATTTTCTGCAATATTGGCTAATGTACCTGATTCTATCGCCCGGGCAGCGATCGCTTGACCATATCGAGAAGAATGAATCCCCACATTAGTTTGGAAACATTCCAAAACCTGAATCAGATTTTCATCCCCAATCGCTACCCCAATCCGTTCCCCAGGCAATCCCGCCTTTGATAAACTCATACAGTGGAGAATATTTTCCCCAAATACCGGAGTCATTTCCGTAAAATTCAAAGCCGGGAAAGGGGGTGCATAAGCAGAGTCAATCAGCACAGGTACATCATAAGGTGCAGCTAAAGCGGTGATCTTATTCACCTCATCATTAGTTAAAACATTACCAGTTGGATTACAAGGACGGGAAAAAATCACACAACCCGTATTTTCAGTAATCGCAAGTTGATTAAAATCAGGACGATATTTAAATCTATGTGCGTCTGCGTCAATATCCAGAGTAGGCTTATAAGCAACCAAAGCCTCTGGAAACAAACAAACACCACCATAACCAGTATAATCTGGACTTAAAGGCAGGACAATTTCTTTCAAACTGCCATCGCTAGTATAGCCACCAAAAGCGTTAGCGGCGTAAAAATAGATAGTTTGACTACCCGCAGTAATTAAAATGTTCCGCTCAGTTAAACTTAACCCATAACGCTGGTTAAAATCCTTGACAATAACCTCAATTAATGGTGAATAACCTTGACTTGAACCATAACGACAAACAACTTCACCGTATTCAGAACTAGCTAATAAATCCGCCGTACAATCGCGCCATAATTGTTCTACCTCTGGTAAAATCAACGGATTGCCAGCACTCAAATTATATAATTCCTGTCCCTTACTAGCTCTGAGGGTTTCGTTAATATCTTTCATAATCGCTCTTACGCCAGTTAAGTTGGACATTTGAGCGCCAATTTTCGTAAGGGCAGGTTTTATCATGTTTGTTACAGACTGAATTAATCGCAAAAGTGGATAAATTAAAAAATGGTTGCAGCTCAGACAAAATTTATTATAGTTGCCAAAACAGCCACTGCCTTTAACTAATTTAAACCAGTGAATGCGATTTTAACAAAATCTGATAGTTAATAAAGCCCCACTTGTGAAGGTGGGGGGGTTTCTCATGTGATAGGTACTAATGTACTATACAGAGAATAATTTGACAAGTAATTAAAAATTCTCCTCTGTAGGGACTCTGCGCCTCTGCGTGAGATAAAATTACGTAAATTCCCCAAGGAGAACCAAATGGAAGTCAAAGCAGCAGTAGCTTACACCCCAGGTAAACCCCTCGCAATCGAAACCGTACAATTAGCACCACCACAAGCAGGGGAAGTATTAATTGAAATTAAAGCCAGTGGGGTTTGTCATACTGATGCTTTTACCCTTTCCGGTGATGATCCTGAAGGTTTATTTCCGGCGATTTTAGGACATGAAGGCGCTGGTATAGTTGTCGAAGTAGGGGTTGATGTCAAAAGTCTTAAACCAGGAGATCATGTAATTCCTTTATACACCCCTGAATGTCGGCAATGTGATTATTGTTTAAGCTTCAAAACCAATCTCTGTCAAGCAATTCGTGGTACACAAGGACGGGGGTTAATGCCCGATGGTACTAGCCGTTTTAGTATCGGTGGCGACAGGATTCATCATTATATGGGTACATCCACTTTCGCTAATTATACGGTATTGCCAGAAATTGCCGTAGCCAAAATTCGGGAAGATGCGCCTTTCGATAAAGTTTGTTATATCGGCTGTGGTGTCACAACAGGTATTGGTGCGGTTATCTACACAGCTAAAGTAGAACCGGGCGCAAATGTAGTAGTTTTTGGTTTGGGTGGAATTGGTTTAAATGTGATTCAAGGGGCGCGAATGGTAGGCGCAAATAAAATTATTGGTGTAGATATTAATCCCAATAAACGCGAATTGGCGGAAAAATTTGGAATGACGCATTTTGTGAATCCTAATGAAGTTGCAGGTGATTTAGTTCCTTATTTGGTAGATTTAACAAACGGTGGCGCTGACTATTCATTTGAATGTATTGGTAATGTCAATATCATGCGTCAAGCTTTGGAATGTTGTCATAAAGGTTGGGGTGTGAGTGTGATTATTGGTGTGGCTGGTGCGGGTAAAGAAATCAGCACTCGTCCCTTTCAATTAGTAACTGGAAGGGTTTGGAAAGGTTCAGCTTTTGGTGGTGCTAGAGGGCGGACAGATGTACCGAAAATTGTAGATTGGTATATGGATGGGAAGATTAATATTGATGATTTAATTACTCATGTAATGCCGATTGAAAGGATTAATGATGCTTTTGATTTGATGCACAGGGGGGAGTCTATTCGGAGTGTGGTGACTTTTTAGGGTTTTGATTTCGCGCAAAGACGCTAAGGAGCAAAGGCGCAAAGGAAGAAAGGAGTTAGAATGAATTTGGGTTATTACTAAGAGGTCAGCAATCTTACAAAACCTTCCTGCTCAAAATGACGATCTGTAGTTAGAGATTCCATTACATTTCTGCGGCGCATCAAAACGAAACTGACAGCATCGCACAACGAATATGATTTATCCATGCGATTCATCAGGAGATTGACGGATTCTTGATGCAGTTCTTCATCAACCCATATTGTCTCAATATCGGGATTATCCAGTAAATCAGTTATGAAATTCAGAGATTCAATTCGTGGTAAATTCCGAACTTGAGCTAGTGCGACAAATTCGGATAGAACATAGCTATGGGTTAAGAAGGTATTTGCTGCATCGAAAGCTTTGATGGCGCTAAGATGTTGTGGCTCGCCGTTATGGATGTAACACAGTAAGCCTGATGTATCCAGAAATATCACTATGCAATTTCTCCAAGTTCATTGGCGTATGCTTTGGCGAGGTCAGTGTCAATGCTTTCATTGTCTGCACCTGTTGCATATCCAAGAGATATTATTCCAGCATGACGGCGAAATCGTTGGCGGGCAGATGCTTTTTCTATTTCATTGCGTAGTTTTGGTTTGATGGGATGTTTATGTTCTTTTAGGGAGGCGATCGCCCATTCAGTGATGGTTGTACCTGCTAATTCAGCGCGATGTCTGAGTTCAGCATAGTCGGCATCGCTAAGTTCTAGGGTGAGGACTTGACTCATTAGGTTTCATTTGAAAAGCTATCTTTTTATGATAAATCATTTTTTAAAATTCTTGATGGCTTAAATGATGGGCGATAGCGGTGCTACCATAGGCTATTGTGAATATGCTGTTTTGATTGACGCTAAATTCAAAGGGGCTATCGGTATGCTCATCACTGGACATTTCAATTTGATTTGGGATACCATTATGCCCGATGGTACTGTTGAAAAAAGTCCATACTGTAAATGGAAATAGTTCTGACTCAGTTGCAGCCATTAAAGAAGCAAGTTCGATTATAATTAATTCAAGGTTACTAGGTTTTAATTATGCAGACACAAAAGGCGAAAGAATCCGCTGTAAACCTGAATGATCATCTTTATGAAACTGATTTTTACGCCTGGACTCAACAACAGGCTAATTTATTACGTTATCAGCAATGGAATCAAGTTGATTTGGCTAATTTAATTGAGGAAGTTGAATCTTTGGGGAGAAAGGAACGCCAAGAATTAAGAAGTCGTTTGAGTATTTTAATTGGACATTTATTAAAGTGGGAATATCAATCATCAAAACGTAGTCGCAGTTGGTTAGCAACTATTCGGATTCAACGCCGGGATATTATAAAATTACTGAGTGAAAATCCTAGTTTGCAGTCTTCTCTAGAAGTAGCACTTGAGGAAGCTTATGAAAATGCTAGGGATTTAGCATCAGGAGAAACCAATTTACCTTTATTAACTTTCCCTCCTCAATGTCTATATTTATGGGAAGATATAATTAACTTAAACTTTTATCCCGGTGAATCTGCAAATGATGATATGATGCAATAATCGGCTTTGCTAAATTAAAAAGTCTCAAATTTTTACTCTCTGCGCCTCTGCGCCTCTGCGTGAGGTAAAATCATCATTCTCCCAACTTTTCAAACAACTTCGCTAACATCACGTTAGAAAATATAAAACCATCGGGATCGCTAAAACGTAACCTATCCCCAACAATCTTCACCCAACCCTGAGCAAAGTATGGTTGCAAACAGCTTTGAATTTTCTCTACTTGATGATTGCCAAAATTTGCTACCAGGGAATTTAAACTTACCCCTTCGGCTAACCGTAACCCTAACATTAAAGTTTCTAACAAAACATCTGCCTTTGGTGTGACTTCACAATCAATCACAGCACCAGCTTTTAACCATTGATAATATTCCTGGGTTTTGCGGGGACGGGTGAAGCGTTTACCATGAATATAGCTGGCTGCACCCATACCAAAGCCATAATAGGGACGATTTTGCCAATAAACTCGATTATGCTGGCATTGATGTCCTGGTTGGGCATAGTTGGAAATTTCGTAATGTTCGTACCCAGCATCAGTTAAGGTTTTTTGCCCCAGTTGATACATTTTGACTGTGGTTTCATCTGTGGGTAAAGGATGATCTCCCGGTTTGTAATAACGATTGAAGGCTGTTCCTGGTTCAATAGTCAGGTCATAGATGGAAATGTGAGTTGGTGTAGCTGCTACTGCTTGGGTTAAGGAATCTTGCCATTGTGCTAAGGACTGGTGCGGTAAGCCAGAAATCAAGTCTAAGCTAAATTCGGGAATCTCCACCTTGTGAATTAACTCTATAGCTGTAAATATATCTACAAGGGAATGCGATCGCCCAGCAGTTTTTAACAATTCTTCTTGGAAGGCTTGGACACCCAAACTGACGCGATTTACTCCTAAGCTGCGATAACCAGCAATATGTGCGAAATCAAAGGTCCCTGGGTCAACTTCCATAGAGATTTCTACCCCGGAGGCCATGCCAAATCGCTGTTCTAAGGTTGTCAATATAGATTGCAACTGTGCTGTTGATAATAACGAAGGAGTCCCACCACCAAAAAAAATTGTTTCTAAAGGTTGACCATAAGTTGGTGCAATTCTGATTTCTTGACATAAAACTTCAACATATTCGCCAATTGTCCCAGAATTTTCACCCCGTGAGCGATCGCCCACTACAAATACCGGAAAATCGCAATAAAAACACCGTCGCCGACAAAAGGGAATATGCACATAAGCAGAACCGGGCATCCCCCAACCAACATCTTTTTGACTCATGTTGAAAAATAGTGAAGTTAATTTAATCTGACTGTTAAAAATAATGAAAATGAGGAGTTAGTTTACAACTTTTTATCCTTTTTCCCTAAAAATAAAAATAATATGCAGTAAAAACCCTTTGGTTATAATGTTGGCATATTCTGTCTGCCTGAGCAGCTAAGATCATTCCATCACAAAAAAGGACTCACCTGAGTTCGGTGTTAGGAGTTTCTCCTTCGGAGACGCTACGCGAACAGAGTTATGATTTTTTCAACGAGATCATAAGGTTTTGAGACTCATATTTGGGGCAGTTTTCCAAAAATTATCTTATGTCGAACTCGGGTGGACTCAAACAAGCATACTTTACTCTATCGAATAAATATCGTTGTAGGAACACAACACAACCATGCTGGATGTCATTATTATTCTCTCATTTATCTTGGCAGCGGCGGGGATAGGTTATTTCAGCACCGACCTCCTCCCCCCAGGTACTCTCACTGGAGTTACCAATTTAGATGCCTTACGCTTAATTCTAGCCGTGTTTGCTGCCATTATTGGTGGTGCAGTGGGCTTAAGTTTCCAGACTACATACCGTCGTCTAGAATCACAAGTCCGGGAAATGCCCCTAGAAGTCATCTTAACCCGTGCCATTGGCTTAGTAATTGGGCTACTACTCGCCAATCTGATGTTAGCCCCGCTATTTTTATTACCCATTCCCCCAGATTTTGGTTTTATCAAACCTCTTGTCGCCGTTGTTGGCAGTATTATCCTCTCTGTCACCGGGATGAATTTAGCAGATACTCATGGAGGAGGTTTGTTAAGATTAATTAACCCCAATACTGTCGAAAGCATGGTAGTGGAAGGAACTCTCAAACCTGCCAACACCAAAGTTTTAGATACTAGCTGTATTATAGATGGTCGTATTGAAACATTGCTAGAAACGGGATTTCTAGAGGGTTTAATTCTTGTCCCCCAATTTGTTTTACAGGAATTGCAACAAGTAGCTGATGCGAGTAAGGATCAAAAACGGGTCAGGGGAAGAAGAGGATTAGAAATTCTCAACCGCATTCGGGAAACTTACCCGGAACGCATTTTAATTAACCCTGTAGACTACGAAGATACTCCCACCGTTGATGCTAAATTAGTCCGTTTTGCTCAAGAAATCAATGGCACATTACTTACCAATGATTACAATTTATCTAAAGTCGCCAGTGTCCAAAAAGTTCCAGTTTTGAATGTTAATGATTTAGTAAATGCCGTCCGTCCGAATTATTTACCTGGTGATAATCTGGATTTGAAAATTCTCAAAGAAGGAAAAGAACCAACTCAAGGCATTGGCTATTTAGATGATGGCACAATGGTAGTAGTGGAAGAAGGTAGGGGTTATGTGGGTGGTGAATTACGAGTAGTAGTTACCAGCGCCTTACAAACCTCCGCCGGCAGAATGATTTTCGCCAAACCCCAAGCTTCTGCCTTAGCGTAAGGAATATGGCACGGAAAACTAGAGTTAAATTATGTAAATCGGTGTGGGGAAACTGCACCGATTTTGTTGATTAAAGGCTCTTTGGGCAAAACTTGAGAAGCAAAAAGCCCAAGGTACATCAATAAAGCCATGATATTTTTAGTGGATTACAATCTTGATGGATACGCTGTAGTTTTGCTGGGAATATTGGTGAAAAACGGTTGGCTTGAGTTACTATCTATTCGTTTTGTCACGTTTCGAGAAGCGGATTTATCTATGGATAGTAGCGATCGCACAGTTTGGTGTTATGCTCAAACAAATCAGATGATGATCCTCCCGAATCAGTTGAAGAGATACCCTTTCGCACGGCAGACTATCCCCTGGGTTTACACCGGAAATTTCCCGAAAAAGAGATTCAACAATTCGTAATTTATCTAACCCGCAGTGACTCACCCTTAGTATTTCAAACCAGTTTGATTTTTGGCGTTGCTGAATCGAGGTATGAAATTCCCAAATTGAATCTTGAAAACTCAAACCTCAGTGCGTCTTTGCTACGGCAGTCGCTCATGGGGGAAACCGCCAAGACCTCGCTGCCTCGCCTTTGCGTGAGACTAAAATTCATACCCTTAATCAGCAACGCCCATAATTGCTTCAGTATCAGATAACTGATATTCTCTAATTATCATAAACTATGGTGTTTTTACAGGTTGGATATTTTTGGCTTTATAAAATGTTTCTAAACTATCAGTATCACCGACGAAACGCCAATGCCAAGGTTCATAACTGACACCTTGAAGATTATTTTTCGGAAAGGAAAGTTCAAAACTAAACTTCGCCGCATTGGCTTGTAACCACTGATAAGCTTTGGTATTATCAAAATTGGCTTGGAGATTAGTGGCTGGGACTGTGCGATCGCCAATATCTACCGCATAACCTGTATGATGTTCACTATGATTTGGTGGTGCGCTGAGGGCTGCTCGTTCTGCTGGAGTTTGATTACGCTGTGCGCTTACACCAAAAAACAACTGTTTTTGCTCTTCCACGGACCGAAAGCCAGAAATTGGTACTAAAATTACACCCGCACTTCTAGCTGCTTGTACCATTGCTTGAAATTTGACAGCGGCAGCTTTTCTCATTCTGATTCTGCCGTCGTCCGTAATTGGCGATAATTCTGATGCTGGTGCTTCTGAGTACGGAAAATGCCCCAACACCGTATCATTATCACTGACTGGGGTATTGGTAGCTACAGGTGTAGAACTAATTGGTGTAGCTAGAGAATTAGCAGTTGGCTTAGGTGTCGTCAACGAGAACAAAAAACCACTAGTCACAGCCAGCAGCAAAAATCCTGTTAATCCACCTATAATTAAAACCACAGGTTGGACTTTGATCTTAGATCCGGCATCATTTGTATCGCGTAAAGCTACTGGTATATCATCACCAGAGAGAGGGTAGGAATTGTGTGGTTTTTTAGGAAACCCAGCTTTATTCAAGTTTTTGCTCCTGTTTGTGTTTAATAGTTAGTTAAAAGGTTTTAGAATGGATAGCTCCGAACTATGTTCCATAAATCTATTGAATCATCTAAAATAAGGGTAGACACAAAAAACTCTGTACTTTTCTCTAATCGCTTCATCCTGATTGCTTATGAACTTCTCGTCAGCACGACAGTATTTTTACCAAGAGATTCAACAACCTGACGAGGATATCAATCTCGCAAAGGCAGCTTTATATATTGCCCAGGAAGAATATCCAGATATTGATACTGAAGAATATTTAAATGCTTTTGATACAATGGCAATGGAATTAGAAGAAAGGTTGCCTTCTTTTCGCTATCCTCTACGGGTTATTCAAAGTATTAATCAGTACTTATACGAAGAATTGGGATTTGATGGTAATAAACTTGATTATTATGACCCCCGCAATAGTTTTTTAAATGATGTCATTGAACGGAAAACGGGTATTCCGATTACTTTGGCACTGGTTTATATGGAGGTAGCCAAACGGATTGATTTTCCGATGGTTGGGGTAGGAATGCCGGGACATTTTTTGATTCGTCCAGATGTGGAAGATATAGGGATTTTTGTGGATGCCTTTAATGGTGGTGAGGTGATGTTTGCCCAAGACTGTCAAGAAAGACTTTCACAAATTTATCAGCAAGAGGTGACGCTCAGACCTGAATTTTTAGCGGTTGTGAGTAATCGGCAATTTTTAACGCGAATGTTGACTAATTTAAAATATATTTATCTGCAAAAGCAGGATCTAGAAAGGAGTTTAAGAACAGTAGAACGGATTTTACTGTTGTTTCCAGAAGCAAGTTTTGAATTAAGAGATAGGGGTTTATTGTATTATCAACTAGGGCATTTTTCTCAAGCGGCGGAAGATTTACAAATTTATTTAATTAAAGTTCCTGATGCTAGAGATAGAGATGTAATTCGTCAATTACTTGCGAAGTTGAATTAGGTGGTTGTCTAATTTATTAGAACTACAATATTGGATAGAGGAAAAAGATTATAGAGGAAAAAGATTATAATGCTAGGAGGTGGCGTAATACTGTTGTTGAACAAAGACGACAAATAGCCTATACTCTGGCAGATAGTCCGAGTTTAAAAGCTATTTTAAATGATGTATTTCTAGATTGTTATACAGATGCTAGAAATGATACAATAAACAAATATCAACTTCCCGCAACTTTATTCCCTGAAGAACCATCTTTTTCTTTAGTTCAGATTCTCAATGCGGATTTTATGCCCTAAGATGAAAACCGCTCGCGACACAACCAGATTTTTCTATTAATTTTATTATTGATACTGGATTCAACGACCATCTTACCTTACCACCACAAGCCGTCAGCGCGATGAGTCTGCCGTTATATTCCACTACCCTTGCTAGATTAGCCGATGGTAGGGAGACGTTGTTATCTATACATTTAGCAACCATTGTTTGGGACAATCGAGAAAAAGTAGTTCCTATTTTAGCATCTGGTTTTAAACCTTTATTGGGAACGGCTTTGATGGATAGGCTTCAACTAGTAGCAAACTCGGTAAATTTCCGTTTGTATGGAGCTTTAAAACCCAAAACTATATCTTGTTTAGGAACTCCGGCTTCTACTAATTCATTAGCTACTCCGATTTCTGTGCCATCGCGTTCAATCCAAATTTTGCCATCTTTAATTTCTACGTAAATAATACAACCAAATATTCGCGTTAGTTCTTGCCAACCAATATTAATAACTTGATAATGATCGCGCTCTGTATCAAATATCAATTTGACTTCTGTTTGATTATTTGATTCCTGCGGAGCGCTTCGCTATCGCACTATCACTATACAGGTTAAAATTCAGCTAAAATAATTAAACAGCATAAAGGAGGTGTAATGATCATGCAGGCTATTTTTTGGACCCTAGAGGAAGTTGCCGAAAGGGCTAAACAATTTTACGAAAATGGCATTCGTCAACAAGTGGAATGTGATGATCACATTGGCAAAATGATTGTAATTGATGCGGAAACCGGTGAATACGGAATTGATAAAACTGGCGTAGAAACTGCATTAAAGTTAAAGCAAAAGAAACCAAATGCCAGATTATTTACGATGCGGATTGGTTATGATGTTGCTGTCAGCTTTGGGGGAGCGATTGAGCGTACTGTCAAATGATTTACGGGAGATTGATTGATAGCAAAGCGATTGTGCCAGTAATTTTCCGTTTACCGACACAACCAAATTTTTCTATTAATTTTATTATTGATACTGGATTCAACGACCATCTTACCTTACCACCACAAGCCGTCAGCGCGATGAATCTGCCGTTATATTCCACTACCCTTGCTAGATTAGCCGATGGTAGGGAGACGTTGTTATCTATACATTTAGCAACCATTGTTTGGGACAATCGAGAAAAAGTAGTTCCTATTTTAGCATCTGGTTTTAAACCTTTATTGGGAACGGCTTTGATGGCAGGATATCATCTGGAGATTGATTTTGAAGAGAATGGTTTAGTTTCGTTAGAACAAATCCCACCCTTGATTTCATAGATTCAGGATGAGGGTCGATCTGCTTACAGCAGTGCTTCACTATCACACTTTAAGCCGTCTTGGCGATCTCTGCTAGTTTGATTAGTCCTTTAGTTGTCAAGTCTTCATCAATGGCGTACCAATGAATACCATAACCAGAGGTCGAAATACGATACATTTTGCGCTCCATATCTGTTGCTTGAGCAAGTCGCTTAGATGCTTGGATAATTGGGATTTGATAAGTTTTTCCATCTACTGATAGAATCATCAACTCTCCATTAAAGTCAATATTTGATATGTTGTATTGCTTATCCATTTTGCCAATTCCTAAATGTTTGCCATTCATCTACTATTTCATCAAAGTTTTGCAAGATGATCTTCTTGACTTCCCGCGTGTCTCGTGATGACATTTGATATGAATAAGCCTCACGAATCTCGTACAGATCGATGTCTAGCCAATATTTACATTCACTGTCTCCTTTCTGCACATGAATATGAATCGGCTCATTTCCCTCATCTGAATAAAAGAAAAATCGCTATCCCCTTATATATAGAACTGTTGGTATTTACTTTCACCTCACCACATTTTAGCATATTGTCTTAATACTAAAATTAGTGTAACTGAGCGATCGCATCTATAATTATACTTCTATTTTAGTGGTAGAAAACTTTATTTGTTGGGTTACGCTTTCCCTAACCCACCGAATTTAATCATGAAAGTGGTGCGTTACTTCGTTAACACACCCTATAGGGTCAGGAGATCGCACTAAATTAAGTTGATTGATTTGTGAGGAAACAAGCGATCGCACCTATCAACCACGACAAAAAACGTAGGGTGCGTTAGCGACAGCGTAACGCACCGAAAATCAGTAAATAAACATACATAAGGTGCGTTACATTTCATTAACGCACCCTACAAGATCAGGCGATCGCACTAGCGGCTCTACAAAAAAAGTTATTATTTTTCTACAACTTCAAACAGCCAGATTGATGTTTGGTCTTTTTGTCTGATAAAAGCATTAACCCCAAAAGGATGATTAAGGAGAGATTTATCACTAGGATCTGTCATTTTATCCCAAGTTGATTTTGCTGGCTGATTGCCATTTTGATTAATAACTCCAACATTAATTTTTTTATTCCCTTCAGTATCTAATGAAGTTGAAAACTGTAAATTTCTTTTTTCTTTACCTATTCCACAATCAACTCGATAATTAGAAGCAAAAGAAAAAGTATCACTATTAAATCTTTCAGCGACTAGTCGCAATGAACCAACATCACCGAGAGGCCATTCTAAAGATTTATTATAAACACCTACAGGTCTAAGAATACATTGAGTCTTGTTAGCTATTTCAACGATCCTTTTATAGGTTATGGTCATTGGTATTTCTATACTTTGATTAGGAAGAATTTGCGGTTGTAGATCAGATGAACTAACTTGATTATGGTCTATATAACTTATAGGTGAAGAGTTGGCACGAGTATTAAAACTACCAAAGGCAATAGTTACAGTCAACAACAAAGCAATAAAAACTTTAGCTAGAGATTTCATATCAATTAGATATCCTTAGTTAACTCAAAATGACAGGTTTTTCAAAATCAGCAACTAATAAAAAAGAGGCAGGAAAAAACATACCTACCTCTTTTTAGGTCAATTAGATCAAGTTATCTCACTTCATATATCCACTGAACTTTGCCATCTCTATTGCCCATCTGCGCTCTACCAGAGAATTCACCATTTCTCACATTTTTGTCATCAGCATTTGACATGGCGTCCCAACATACTTCTGCAGGACCGTTGCCAGGGCTATTTATGTTACAGAGATTAATTTTTCTTCTTCCTACGGGAGGCAATGAAGCTCCAAGTTGGAAATATTTTCCAGTATTTCCAACTGCATAGTTAGAAGCAAAGGTAAAATACCCAGCACCACTCTCTGTCCAATCTCTATATTGAGCCTTTGATGAAGGAACATCACCAAGAGCCCAATTTCCTAGATTATTGTAAGCACCCGCACGGGTAAGAGTATTTCCAGTTTTATTAATTATCACCATTTGGAACTTCTGTGTTGTGGTGACTAGCTTTAAAACTTGATCTATGGTTTGATTAACATCAATTCCAATATTGACGCCCACTGGCGACTGAGCATGGGCATTGCCAGAAAAACCACCGAAGGCGATGGTTATAGCCAATAGAAAAGCAGCAAAAACTCTAGTTGCAGATTTCATCTTCAAAAATCCTTGATGAGTTGAATTAAATTGTGGTTTTTTCTTCCCACACTATTTAGACGTTTTACTCCCCCCATTTGTGAATTTTTCGAGTTAAGGACAAATTTCCCCCCAAAAAAACCACCATAAATCGCCATAACCCTTACGCCTCTTACCTTTTAAGCTTCTCCAAAATTCCCTCCACCTCCCCACGCACCGGATACAACAACTGCTGACTCAAAGCCCCTGTATAAGCCCGTCTAGCCCCCGACTTATCCCCCAAACCCATCATCACCCTCCCTAACCAGTAATCAGCCATGGCTGGGTTAAATAACCTCAACTCCTGACATCCTTGAGCAGCTACCTCCCACCACCGTTTACTAGCCTTAGCATTCTTCAAAACTCGATAACTCTCCCCCAACCAAAACGCCGCTGGTACGGATTGCAAATAACCGCCATCTGGTAAAAGCTCCCATGTCTTTTTTAAGGCTTCCAGGGCTTCCCGATGTTTACGAGCCAAAATCAACATCTGGCCATGACGCAACCAAGTATCCGCTAACTGGGGTTGTAGTTTTGTCCCCTGTTCGGAAACCTGACAACCCCGTTCAATGTCTGGAAAATGTTCCACCAATACCCGCCCCGCAGTCGTCCACATACTCCAGCATTCAGGAAAGCGCGTTAACATCTCCTCCACTATGGAAGCAAGAATCGTTTTACTCTTCTCTGGATCAGGTGCAAAGGGTAAAATTTCACACAAACCCCGATAAATTTCCCGGTCATGGGGATACAGATAATACGCTTTCCCCATCATTTCCGCCCCTTGCTGGTATTTCCCTGTGTGGAATAAGCACCGCCCATAATAATACCAACCGTAGGGATGATTGGGGGATTCCGTGGTAAATTTGGCTAATACCTTCACCCCTTGCGCCCAATCCCCTCGTAAAATGTGATAGTAGGCTAAGGATTTATGGACTTCAACACTATGGGGAATTGTTCCTAGTAAGGAGGTAATCATTTTTTTAGTGATTTTCCCCTCTTCACCGGATACCATTCTCGCCAGCAAACGTTGATCAATTTGTCGTTGTATTACCCGAAAATCATCACCAGCTAGGGCTATAAGGCTGTTAAACCTCTCTTTTGCTGTTTGTATATCCCCCACCGCCATCAGGGCATCATAGCTGTAAATCAGGGACATAACATCATCTGGATTAATTGCTAAAACCGGCTCTAGGCTGCGGATAATACCCAGGGGATTTTCTACATTTTGATATACCTGTGACAAAGCCAGTCGGTGAAATACTTGATCAGGTTCTGAATTTATGGCTAAATTAAAGGCTGTGAGAGCTTTTTCATTGTCACCTTCGCAAACTGCAATCAATCCTTTTATATGATACTGAGTTCCTGGATTTTCAGACAAAAATAGGGCTGTATTATAGGCTTTACAAGCCTCTTTTTTTTGTCCCATTAACTGCAATATTTTCCCCAATTTCAGATGGACATCAAGTAGTTGAGGTTGTCGTACAATTACTTGATTATATTCGATAACGGCTTGTTGCCAATTTCCTATTTCGTACAGCAAATCAGCTAATTCTAATCTTTTTTCCCATCCTTGGGGATATTTTTCAATATACTTGTTTAAAGTGATAACTCTCTGCTGTTGTCTGGCTGATTTTTCTGCTATGAATAACTGAGCATTCATTTTTATCCCAGATGAATCGGTGAATTGTACCAATGATGTGGCAAAGATTCCAGGCATATTAAAGTTGCTTTGTAGTTAATTTCTTGCTGTTGGCTTTTTGTAGGTATTGATGATTCCCAATCATGATTCCATATTTGCTCAGATTCTAATTTTTCTCCTATTGGAATTACCGTGTTTAATGGTGAAAGGGAATCAAAAGCAGTGTTATCTTCCCCCGCAAGATACTTCTTTAACTGCTTTTGTAGAATCTTTCGCGCTTCTTGAATACGTTTACGAATGTTCTCTTCAGAAAGGGCAAGTTGTTTAGCAATATCTGAATAGGATTTTTCTTGACAACAATGTAATATCAAAGGATGGCGTAATCTATCGGGTAAAAATGCAATTCTATACTTGAGATATGCCGCCATTTCCACGTTCAAAAGCTGGGATTCGGGAAGTGCTAAATTAGAAGTAAGTGCTGGATGATCTGCAAGTTTAATATCGTCAACATTATCAATTTTTCCAGCTTCTCGTTGACGTTTTCGATAGACATCAATGCAATAGTTATAAGTAATTTGAGATAACCACGATTTAGGATATTCAATGTCATTTGTAGATTGTGTCCATTGACTCCAAGCTTTAAGCATTACCTGATTGACTACATCTTCCGCATCATAGTAATTACCGTTGAGCCATTTTAAACAACAGTTATAAAGATAACCTCGATGTGATTCCCATAATTGCCAAAAATCCTGACAATTATGTGCAAATGAATCCGTACATTGGCTTTGTTTTGGCAATATATTCCTGTTTCCCATCTCTGACGACGAGAACCAAAGTTCTTGTTTTAGCTCTACTTGGATAGATGAATTACTGTTCATTTTTAACCGCACACAAGACTAAAAGATGATAGATTTACGTAGTAACCATTTTGATTATACATATTTTCCACTCAATCATTTATATAAATTCAGAACTCTGATAATTCTTGATAATTTCAGACTTCTCAAGCGTAAAGCAGTATAACCCACATCCCGCACTTCAATAAGTAGTTCTGGTCTATGGTAAGCTAGATAAGGTTTGCTGAATAAGTTCTCTTTGAGGGCGGGGAACTCTTAACTCTTAACTCTTAACTGGGAACAGTTTCAACTATCTGGATATCCTCAATTTTCCCACAGGAATTGGCTGCACGTCGAGGTAGATTTTGTGATTCGTAAGATATGTGTTATTTGTAAATAACAAAAGGTGAAATTATGACAGTTATTACTAATTTACAGCAACTCTATGAAACTGATGATCACTTTATGGTTATTAGAAACTATTCAATTATTAAAACAAAGTCGTTTTGATGAGTTAGATTTAGAAAATTTAATTGAGGAGTTGGAATCTTTGGCAAAAAGAGATAAGCATCAAGTTAAAAGTTTACTAGAACAAGTAATTAGACATCTTTTATTATTGCAGTTTTGGACACAAGAATATGACAAAAATAAAATCCCCAACTTAATTGAAAAGTTAGGAATCTTTTAATTTTAATCTTCAAAGTCTGGAAAATTATACCAAATATTCAGGTTTTCCTGTTAACAGACAAGTTCTAATAGTCATAGCATTCCCGATTATAGCGGTTGTAGCGATCGCGACATTTTTGATTTTTGGCAATACCAAATTTCGGATCTACTACAGCAACTTGTGGATTTACTTGATGGGGAAACCGAGTATTTTCATTGTAAATTGCTTGATAGAAACTGACTCCTTTTTTCTGACTTGGGTAATCAATTTGGCATCTGTATCTGTCGAAGCTTTCATATAATTTACTCGAATCACATCCCTTTAGATCGTCACTATCCAAGTTAGCATCAGTCAAGTTTGCACCTTGAAAATTGACAAAATCACTTACATAGTGGTATCCACTCAGATTTGCCCCAGTTAAGTTCGCTCCAGTGAAGTCTGTATCAGAAAAAGATGCCTCGGTTAAGTCTGCTCCCGTCAAATTAGCATTATTTAATTTTCAACACTATAGATATGAGTGTTGTCTAATTATTTTAATATTCCGTAATATCAATGATGGATATACAATAGATTTAGTAATTTCTTTAACTAACTTTAACTCAGCAATCACATTACTAGCGATCGCCTTTGAGTAATTTTTCTATAATCATATCTTTAAACCGATGACCTATTGTAAGACTTTTTGCAGAGATAGGGAAACACTGCTACAAGTAGATTGCTGATATTATCGGGTGCGTTAATTATCGGCTTATGATACTGCCTAAAATAGTTCAACCACCTGCGGTTTAGTTACTTTCCCCATAGCATTACGGGGTAATTCATCAACTATCAAAATGCGAGTGGGAATCTTATAAACTGCCAATTGCTTCTTTGCCCAACTCCGCAAAGATTCTAATGTCAATTGGCGTTGTGGTAGTAATACTAACGCCGCACAAACTCGCTCACCCCATTCTAAATCAACAACCCCAACTACGGCACATTCTTGAATATCTGGATGAGTTCTTAACACTTCCTCAATTTCTAAAGCTGAAACCTTATACCCTCCTGTTTTAATGATATCAACGCTCATTCGTCCTAAAATACGATAGTTGTTATTCTCGACTATGGCCGTATCTCCAGTCCAAAACCAGCCATCTCTAAATGCTTCTTCTGTTGCTTGGGGGTTTTGCCAATATTCTAAAAACACTCCAGGGCCTTTAACTTGAATTTCTCCTGGTATTCCTGGTGGCACTAATTCTCCACTCTCATCTACTAATCTAACTTTGACTTGCGGTAAAGGTTGACCCACATATCCTGCATATCGTTGACCATGTAAAGAGTTAGATAGCGCCATACCGATTTCCGTCATTCCATAGCGTTCCAATAGGAAATGACCGCTAATATTCTGCCACTTTGCTAATACTTGCACTGGTAAAGCTGCTGAACCAGAAACCATCAGACGCATTTTTTTACACCCTGCGGTCATGATTTTTTGACGTTCCTGAGTAGCATTTTCCCAAGCAGCAATCAATTTTACATAAATTGTTGGTACTGCCATAAATAGGGTTAAGTTACCCTCACAAATTTGATTCCACACAGTTTCAGCATCAAATTTGCTGAATATATGGCATTCCGCCCCAACCCATAAAGCACAGGTTAGGACGTTGATAATCCCATGAATATGATGCAATGGTAGTATATTGAGAATACGGTCATCTGATGTCCATTCCCAAGCGGTGATTAAGCTAGTTACTTGAGCTTGAATATGATCATGAGTTATCACCACACCCTTGGGTTTACCTGTTGTCCCACTGGTATAGAGAATTAATGCCCGTCTTGTAATATCTACATTTGGTAGGGTAGTAACATGATCTGGGAGTATTGCTGAGGTGAGAATAAAGCGCAAATTTTTTTCAGTAGCAAGCGATAGTAGTATATCCTCAAACTGGGGATGGGCAACAATAATTGATGCTCCCGAATTAGTAATCACATACTCCAATTCTGGACGGGGGTGAGAAACACACAGTGGTACAGCTATGCCCCCAGCCCGCCAAATTCCCCACTGAGTGGCTACATGGTCAAACCCAGGTGGGACAAGAAAAGCAACTCTCTGTTCTTGTAAGTCTTCTATATCCTTCAGCAAACCTGTGGCAATTAGCCCAGAGATGTGGAGCAAATCCCCATAGCTAAATACTTTTTCACCTGTAACAATTGCTATTTTCTCATTATGCTTTTCAGCACGAGTAATCAAAGGGAGATTCACTTTTTTTACCAATTTATTTATGCTTGCTTCTAACTAGGGCTTGCTGAATACAGCTAAAACCGTTTATTAATAAAGGTTTTACAGATTTTTATCTCAAAAAAAGTGCCAGGTTTTGGCTGATGGTGTCTCAAAATAGGTGCATTTTTTTGTCGGACTTGGAAAATTGAGGATATCCAGATAGTTGAAACTGTTCCCAGTTAAGAGTTAAGAGTTAAGAGTTCCCTGTCCTCACAGACGACTTATTCAGCAAACCCTAACTAGACAACTTGTGTCAATATGTAAATTCTACCTATCTTTGGGAATATTTCTTATAGAAATTTTTAGTGGCATTGAGTACACCTGAGTTCGGAGTTTCTCCTTCGGAGACGCTACGCGAACAGAGTTATGATTTTTTCAACGAGATCATCAGGGTTTGAGACTCATATTTGGGGCAGTTTTCCAAAAATTATCTTATGTCGAACTCAGGTGAGTACAATCATCCATTAGTCAGCGCGTTAACTATTGTTGATACCTCTTGCAGTTGCATCAATAAAGATTTATGATACTTAGTTATTAAATATTCAACTTCAATTAAAAAACTGTATTCTTTCCTTGAAGATTTGATAAAACCTTCCCAAAATAAACCTATTCATTAGAGAATATCTGGCAAGCAATCAACATCCAACTTAAAAGCCATGCACAAAAATTCTGAAGATAAATATGCTTTTTTGTCGCCAATGTGGGTAATATAAAACAGCATGAAGTGGATACTAAAAGTAAATATTAGCAGAAGGAAAAATATGAGAATTTTAGTGACAGGCGGTGCTGGTTTTATTGGTTCTCATCTGATTGACCGACTCATGAATGATGGTCATGAAGTCATTTGTTTGGACAATTTTTACACAGGAAAGAAACATAATCTCATCCAATGGTTAGATAATCCTAATTTTGAAATGATCCGTCACGACATCACCGAGCCAATTCGCCTAGAAGTGGATCAAGTTTATCATCTGGCTTGTCCAGCGTCCCCTGTGCATTACCAGTATAACCCCATTAAAACTGTTAAAACCAACGTTATTGGTACACTCAATATGTTGGGTTTGGCTAAACGGGTTAAAGCCAGATTTTTATTAGCTTCTACCAGCGAAGTTTACGGAGATCCAGAAATTCATCCCCAGACTGAAGATTATCGAGGCAGCGTCAATCCCATTGGCATTCGTTCATGTTATGACGAAGGTAAAAGAATGGCTGAAACCCTGGCATTTGACTACTACAGAGAGAATAAAGTCGAGATTCGCGTCGCCAGGATATTCAACACTTATGGACCGAGAATGTTGGAAAACGATGGGCGCGTAGTCAGCAATTTCGTGGCGCAAGCATTACGAGGCGTTCCTTTAACTGTTTATGGTGAAGGTCAACAAACCCGGAGCTTTTGTTATGTTTCCGATTTAGTCAATGGGCTAATGCGATTAATGAATGGTGAGCATACAGGACCCATAAATTTGGGTAATCCCGATGAGTATACCATTTTAGAACTTGCTCAGACGGTGCAAAACTTAATTAACCCAGATGCAGAAATTAAATTTGAACCCCTACCTGCTGATGATCCCCGTCGTCGTCGTCCTGATATTACCAAGGCACAGACTTTGTTAGATTGGGAACCTACCATTCCGCTGAAAGACGGTTTAAAACTGATGATTGAAGATTTCCGTCAACGTTTCCAACAGGTTTAGCAATCATTATTCATTAGTAATGACGAACAACTGACAACTATAAAAAACAGGGGTTTTAAAAATGCGTGTTTGCGTAATTGGTACTGGTTATGTTGGTTTAGTAACAGGTGCTTGTTTAGCTCATATTGGACATGATGTAATTTGCATAGATAATAACGAAGAAAAAGTAAAATTAATGAAGTCTGGGCAGTCACCGATTTTTGAGCCAGGACTTTCGGAAATTATCCAATCGGCTATTAATAGTGGCAATATTCAATTTTCTAGTGATCTCGCTGCTGGTGTTCATCATGGAGAAATCCTCTTTATTGCTGTGGGAACTCCCCCTTTGCCCAATGGTGAAAGTGATACTCGCTACGTAGAAGCTGTAGCTCGTGGTATTGGCGAAAATCTCAATGGTGGTTATAAGGTCATTGTCAACAAATCTACTGTTCCTATTGGTTCTGGCGACTGGGTAAGAATGATTGTTGTGGATGGGATTGCAGAACGTCAAAAAACATTATTGGCATCTGGTGATATAAGTACTGATGAGAAATTATCGGAGATTGCTCACCAGTTTGATGTAGTCAGTAATCCAGAGTTTTTGCGGGAAGGTTCAGCAGTTTATGATACCTTTAACCCTGACCGGATTGTATTGGGCGGTAACAGTCAGCAAGCCACAGGCATGATGAAAGAACTATATGCGCCTATTATAGAACGCAAATTTGCTGCTGATCAATCTTTACCCCCTGTTCCAGTTTTGGTGACAGACCTCAGTTCCGCAGAAATGATCAAATATGCGGCTAATGCCTTTTTAGCCACCAAGATTAGTTTTATTAATGAAGTTGCGAATATATGCGATCGCGTCGGCGCGGATGTTACCCAAGTAGCAAAAGGCATCGGTTTAGATTCCCGCATTGGTAGCAAGTTCTTACAAGCTGGTATTGGTTGGGGTGGTTCATGTTTCCCCAAAGACGTTTCTGCTCTCATTCACACCGCTGATGATTATGGCTATGAAGCCCAACTTATGAAAGCTGCTGTCAGTGTTAACGAACGTCAACGCCTCATCGCCCTAGAAAAACTCCAACAAGCTTTAAAAATCCTCAAAGGTAAAACTGTGGGACTACTCGGTTTAACCTTCAAACCAGATACGGACGATTTACGGGACGCACCGGCACTCATGTTGATTGAACAACTTAACCGACTGGGGGCAAAAGTCAAAGCTTACGACCCCATCATTTCCCAAACAGGAATGCGTCATGGTCTTTCTGGTGTATTAGTAGAAACCGATGCGGAAAGACTAGCAGATGGCTGTGATGCTTTGGTACTTGTCACAGAATGGCAACAGTTCAGCACTTTGGACTATGGGAAAATGGCAAAATTAATGAACCACGCGGTCATGATTGATGGTCGTAATTTCCTTGATCCCCAAACCATGATCAAGGCTGGATTCCAGTATGTAGGGGTGGGAAGGTAGGGGAGGTAGGAGTGGTAAGGGAGGTAGGGGTGGCAGGGAGAAGATTTTTTCAACTGACAACTGACTCCTATAAAAATTAAATCGCCGCCCAGGGTCAACTAGGCGGCGTTAATTTTTTCAATTTTAGAATTGTTAAGAACTGTGAGGAATTCTTTCTATTTCTGCATAACCACTAAAAATCAATCTTTGACCTTCTGTTTCTAAACGATTTAGTCGCATTTTTACCCCATCTAAATCAAAGCGATCTAAATCAACCATATTATCCAAAATTTCTACCAATGCCACGCTTAAAGTCTGGGAAATTTCTCTTTGTGCTTCTGGAACTCCCTCAAGTTCAATCTTCGGTTCTTTGAAAGAAACCCGCCTTCTTCTTTCAATCCCGACACCAATGGTCATACTTAGGGGTATGAGTTCGCCGTTGTTTAAATCGGCTTTAGCTACTAAATGCAAGCGATTTTCGGGTAGTAGCTTGACCTCAACTTCGGTAAAAGAAATTGGTTCGCCACCAGATATGACAATCAAGGTGGGTTCAGAAAGGTTAAGCAGGCGTTTTTTCACCAGTTCCGACTCAAAAGCCCGATTAATGCCTTCTTCTGATAGAATCACCTGGGCTACAGCCTGGGTGGGTTGTTTGAGGGTAAGTTTACCACTTAAAACCGAGCCAAAGTCAATGGCGACTGCATCGGTTTCAAAAGACATTTCCTCTACTGCGAAGTCTTTACGAATTACTAAGCCGCGACCGTTCATTTTAAAGCTATCAATGCTGCCTTGCAACAGTTTGCTGGAGGGATAGCAGCGCACAAAGACTTCTACCGACTCGCTTTGGGTAAACAGGTGGCGAATCGTCTGACTGGCGACTGTGTTGAGCATTCGCTCTCCCCAATCGGTGCTTTTGGTATCTGTTAAACCAGTAAGTCCGCCGAACATTAGGTTTTAGTCTCTAGAAGTTCTTTATATTTTTGTAACAAATTGTGAACAATTATGCAAGCGATCCCCTGATTTAATCTACTAATGACTTAGAACAGGATAACTGATGGTTGATTGGTCATTGGTCATTGGTCATTGGTTAAGAACTTTCTTGTATTACCCATTACCCATTACCTATTCCCTATTGCTTTTCGTTGAGTTTGATAAATGTGGATTTGGTCTACTAAACCTTGAATACCAGGAATCTTATAACCGTAAAGTTGAAACCCCTTACCCACAGAATTAGTTAAAACTTTTGAACCCTTGCCTTGATAATAAACGGGAACTGGACGATTAGCATGATTTCCCCAACCATATTTGATGTTAGGATTAGATCCCCAAAAATGACCGGCTTGAATGGAATCAGATTCAGCGGTTAAAGCTTCTGCACCTTTTTCTTTCAGCAGTTCGGAAAAGTTGGGATTTAAAGTCAGATAATGATCATGATCAGCGGTGACAATTAGTAGATTACTTTCCCAACCACCGTTATTTTTAATCCAGTCAATTGTTGTTTTTACAGCTTTATCAAAATCCAACACTGTCCCGATCATATTATCTAAATTATCATCATGGGCAGCCCAATCAATATCACCACCTTCTACCATTAACCAAAATCCATCTTTATCTTTCGATAAAAGTGCTAAAGCTGCTTTGGTTAAATCATCAAGTGTGGGATTTTCATTAATTTCTTTGGCAATAAAAGATTTATCGGTTTCTCCCGCAAGTAGAGGCCGAACTGTATCGGGGTTTTTTCCTTGAGAACCAAACAGGGAAAAAATACTCAAACCTGTATTGCTGTAATCACCATCAGCGGTACTTACAGGGAGATTTCCCTCTTGTCCCCTAGCTCCATATAATCCTAACAAGCGATCGCCCTTATTTGGATTTAATCTTGCCGCAGTAGTCGCTAACTTATCCGCCGCATCTTTTCCTCGTTCTAAAAATGTATATTGATAACGGTTTTGATCAGGGTTTTTACTCAATTCCGCATAAGTTGATTTAGTAATATATTCAAATTTAGTTGGCGGTTCTACACCCGTAGGTAAAGCCTGACTACTAGCACCCGTAAGCGGATGACCACCACCTAAAATTACCGTTGGTTGATATATGCGAAGCTCCTGCTGGAGAATATTATCTAAAGTTGGATAATCACCATCATATTTATTGCGACGATTCACATTTGCTGCTGCTGCTCCCGGTGTAGCATGATCTATAGGCACAGAAGTCACAATCCCCGTAGATTTACCATGTTCAGCCGCAGTTTTAAGAATAGTTTTTAAAGGTCTTTCAAATATATCCACAGAAATAGCATTGTTATAGCTTTTTACTCCTGTGTACAAAGTAGTCGCTGTATTAGCAGAATCGGGATAACTATACTTAATATATTCAGGATCATTACCAGGTGTCCAAGGATTTATCCCCCCACGTTGGGGATCATAACCTACCAAATTACCCACCGCATTGGAATTAAGATTTTTCTCTCCTCCAGATGGTGTATTTCCGGGATTAAATTGAGGTTGGAATTTAAACCCTGGTAACATCGGACTAGCACCTGTAATCGGATTAGAGTTTGATAACGCAGAGTTACCTGTGCTGAAAACCCCATTACCAGGAGCAATCGTAGTACCATAGGTAGTAGCCAGGGTGTAATTATCTAGGGTTTGAAAACTCAGTCCCTCACCCTTGCCAAAGGTATAATTATATCCTTTAGCTATAGCTCCAGCACGAGCCATTTCCCAACCCATACCATCCCCAATCATCAAAATGACGTTTTTTGGTTGAGTGGCAGATATAGCTGGACTAGAATAGTTACTCAGAGTAAAGAATATACCCACTACAATGATTAGTGCTGTCGTCAATAAACGACGTTGGAATCGGGATTGGGAACTAGATTTAATTGCCATCGGTAAAATGCCTGCTGTAGAAATTGCACTATGATGAGAGAATATTACAAAATGATCACAAAACTTTAGATTTACTCATCATGGCGAAAATTCAGTTTGCTAGAGGTATTGACGAAAAAGTAGTTCCAGACGTTCGGTTAACAAGAGCAAAACAAGGTGAAAGTGGTACAGCCACATTTGTCTTCACCAATCCTGATATATTGGCACAAGACGGTAAAATTGAACCCACTGGACTGTATTTAATTGACGAAGAAGGGGAAATAGTTATTCGTGAAGTTCAGGGAAAATTTGTCAACGGTAAACCAGAATCGTTAGAAGCCATTTATGTCATGAAGTCCAATAAAGAATGGGATCGGTTTATGCGGTTCATGAATCGTTACGCTGAAGAAAATGGTCTAGGTTTGAGCAAATCTTAATTAGTCATTAGTCAGTAGTCAGTGGTCAGTGGTCATTGGTTATTGGCTAAAACGTAAAATGTCTATGAAATTTCAACCACACCCCAATACACAGCAACTTTCTGTAACTTGTGCGGTGATTACAGTTAGTGATAGCCGTTCCGCTGAAACAGATAAAAGTGGTCAATTAATTACAGAACTACTTTTAGCTGATGATCACACCGTGGCATTGTATCAGATTATCAAAGATGAACCTCAAGAAATTCAATCCCAAATGACAGCCTTGGGCGAAGATACTCGTATCCATGCTGTCATTTTTAATGGGGGAACGGGAATTGCTCCTAGAGATACTACTTATGATGCTATAGAAAAGTTATTAGACAAAACTTTACCAGGATTTGGAGAATTATTTCGGTCTTTAAGTTATCAAGAAATTGGTTCTCGCGCTATGGCTTCTCGTGCTGTCGCTGGTGTTTATCAAAACAAAATCATTTTTTCTCTTCCTGGTTCTAGTAATGCTGTGCGGCTGGGTATGAAAAAGTTGATTTTACCAGAATTGGTGCATTTGGTAAAACAGGTAAATTTTGAGAATAGGGAATAGGAAAAACCCTTGACTTGTGAACCAATTTTAATATATAATCCCGTACTGTGTAAATTCAGTTGTCAGTACGCATTTAAAATTCAACTTAAATTAATGAAACAACTTCAAACAAGACTTACCCTAATTATATTTAGTATTTTCTTTGCAGGGTGGATTATTTGTGGCTTGTCAATCTGGGGACTAGAGTACAATGGTGCTAGGAAAGACATCGTACGTAAGGCTGTATTGCTTTTAGATACAGCAGCCGCGGCGAGAGATTACACGTCAACTCAAATTCAACCTCAATTTGCTCTGCTGACGGAAGATAAATCATCTCAAAATATATCAAAGTCAGCGGAGAAAAATCAAGAAGTACCTGATTTTAATAGAGTCACTGTTCCCTCCTATGCTGCTCAACAGATTTTGAATCAACTAGGGAAAAGCAAGGAAAACAAAGGGTATACCTATCGAGAAAGTGCTATTAATCCAACAAACCGCAAAGATCTAGCGGTGGGGTGGGAAGTTGAGATAATTGAATATTTTGCCAAAAATCCCAATATCAAGCAAAAAATAGGTGAGCGACTGGATTTAATAAGCGGTCAAAAAACGCTTTATATGGCCAAACCAATTCAGATTACTAATTCCAGTTGTTTAGTTTGTCATAGTAAACCAGAAAATGCTCCTCCTTCCCTGATCAAAACCTATGGTAGTGAGAATGGTTTTGGCTGGAAACTGAATGAAATTGTCGGAACAAGGATTATTTCAGTCCCCACAGTTGTTCAATATCAGGAGGCTCAGAAGTCTGTTGGGTCCTATTTATTAGCGATCGCCAGCGTGTTCTTAGTAGCATACACGACAGTGCTTCTGATTGTCCAGAAATGGATTACCAAGCCTCTAGATACTATTACTCACCTCCTGGAAGAAATTAGTCTGCATCAGTTAGAGGAGTCTCAACTCCCAGAAGATAAATCCAATTCATTAAACCCACTGAATCGAGCAATTAATCGTCTTTTAATCAGTCTCAATAAAGCCCTAGAAGCGCCCGAAAAATAACTTTGCATAGGTTAAATTTGCCAACATAATCAACTGTTTTTTCAATCAGCCTTTGTTCGAGTTATTGGTAGTTATGGAGTCTATATGAGAAATTTTCTAGCTCTTTTCCAAGTTGCATTCACTGGATGTCTATTATTTGTTTATGTTGTTGTTTTAAACAACCCCCAACAAGTTTTTCCCATAGTCTTATACGGCTTGAAAATTGCCGTATTGATCAGCATTAGCATAGTTATTGTTAATGCCCTTTCTTTCTTATTAATCAATTTTTGGTTAACTCGTAAAAAAAGAACGCGTCCATCAAGGTTATTGAAATTAATAATCTCAGGTTTCCTGTACCTGATCTGCATTTTTGTGATTCTGCGTATTCTTGGTCAGGAAACCACAACGTTTTTCACTACTTCTGCCCTATTTACGGCAATTGTTGGGTTTGCAATGCAAGAACCTCTAGGAAATTTCCTGTCTGGTATTTTTCTTCAGATTAACCAACCGTTTCAAATTGGCGATCAGATTCAATTTCAGGGATTAGAAGGAGTTGTGGAATCAATAGATTGGAATTCAACAGATATCCGGCTCAACTCTGGTGAAATTACTTATATTCCTAATGGTGCGATCGCCAAAGAATTGGTCAAGATGATCGCCTCTGGTTCAGTCTATCGAACAGTGGACTTTACAACTTCTGCCAATATTCCGCCGAACCAGGTGATGGATACTGCTTGTAAGTCCGTAATCAACCAACCCCTACCAAATATTAATCTTGACCAACCCGTATTTGTGAGAATGTGGTCCTATGGACTAACGGAAGTGAACTATAAATTGTTTTACTATCCCAAAAACTATAGTGAAGCTGAAAACCATACAGATCCGGAAATTCGCTGTCGGGTTTGGTACGCTCTGAGTCGTAATAGCATGGGAGGTGAGTATCAGTCCACCGAGAATGAACGTCTGTTGCAACTTGTTAGCAACATTGAATTTTTTAGAAATTTAACTGTCGAGGCTCAAAGCCTTCTGGTAGAAAATTCTAAAACACTGCTGTTTGATGCGGAGGAATTACTTGATTATCAAAATCTTTTGTCTCCAGCAATGTTCCTAGTGGTGAGAGGTTGTGTCGCCATAGAACAAAAATTAGTCCCTAATTCAAAAACAATTACCTTCCAACCCTTTAGTCGTCAACCTCAAAATCATACCCAGTCTAGCTATGCCCTCAAACCAATAGTAATTGAACAGGTTGCCTCTGAGTTAGCTAAGTACATTGGTCCAGTTGCCTTCTCCCTGACTTACCAAGCGGCTAAAGAAGTATCATCCCTTTATTGGCTCTATGCAAGTTTAGCCGCTGAAATTGAGAATATAGACCAGAGACAGGAATTTCTTCGTCGCCAACCAGATGCTCCGACAGAAAAATTCCTGATCGGAGATTTCTTTGGAGAGATGAATCTTTTTCTGGGAGAACCATTACCACTAGTTAAAATTACCGCAGTTGAAGATACGGAGATCTTTGCCATTACTCCCGTCGCAGTTGCAAACGCCCTTCACCATGACGGAATCTCTATCAATACAATGAGCCGATATATTACTCAATATCACAACAATTACTTAACTGGAACACTACAGGAAGCCCCCTCCCGAATTTTAAATCAGGATGGGATTTCAGAACAAATACAGAAACACTTGAAACCCTACTTTCGCCGGTTACTAGACCCATTGGTGACAGGATATCCAGATAGTTAAAACTGTTCCACCTGAGTTCGACATAAGATAATTTTTGGAAAACTGCCCCAAATATGAGTCTCAAACCCTGATAATCTCGTTGAAAAAATCATAACTCTGTTCGCGTAGCGTCTCCGAAGGAGAAACTCCGAACTCAGGTTGTTCCCTGTCCTCACAGACAATTCAGCAAACCCTACTTAGCCATTGTGATTATACATCCAAGAGGTACAGGATATAACTGTAAAGCCAGTTTTGATTCGGTGAGTTCTGCTGTATCAATGTTCAAATAAATCCTTGAATTGTAATAAATCTAAAGTAACTATTGTCGGTAAAATTTGAAAACATTCTTGGGCAACTTGCCAACGTTCCTCCCGTTGTAACATGGCTGTAAGCTTTTCCCGGACACTTAATAAATACCGGACATCATTAGCTGCATAACTTAATTGTGCAGCAGATAAATTACTAGCATTACCCCAATCAGAACATTGGGAACTTTTGTCTAACTCCACCTTTTCTAATTCTAAAACCACATCTTTTAAACCGTGACGATTTGTATAAGTTCGGGCTAACTTACTAGCAATTTTAGTACAAAAAATGGGTTGGACAATAATATCTAAATTCTGCCGTAAAGTAGCAACATCAAATCTAGCAAAGTGGAAAACCTTGACAATATCAATTGCTTCCATTAAAACTTTCAAATTTGGTGCTACCGTTTGTCCTCTAGCAATCCGAATGGCTGTGACTTGTCCTTCCGGGTTGCAGAGTTGAACTAGACACAAGCGATCGCGCCCAGGTAAAAGTCCCATGGTTTCCGTATCAACAGCGATCGCCGGAGATTTTAAATACTCAGTCAGAATTTCATCACTTAAATCGCGATCGCTAACCTGAAAATCTTGCAATGTCATGAACTTGTCAAATATAAATTATCTTTATTTTGCCAGACAACATCACCCAAAACTTCTTTCTTCTTCCTGACACTACCCCATCCACAACCTCTACCTATTAGCATTCAAAAATATTTGCGTTAAATACACTTCCCCTTTCTGATTAGTAGCCACACCAACCCCGGTTAAATTATATTTACCCTGAAGATTCTTCAGATGACCAGGACTTTTTAACCAACCAGAAATCGCCTCATTGGCAGGATTGCTATATCCAGTATTATAAGCTACATTTTCTGCCGCACTAGTGTATTTGAGAGGAATCGCCATCACCCGCTGTTCAAATCCTTGATGACTGAAAGGAACTTTACCCATTGCCATATTTTGACTATGAATCCTGGCTTGCTGACTGATTTTTTCGCTTAAATTTAGTTGTTTGAGTCCGCGTTTTGCCCGATATTGATTAATTTGAGTAAAAACCGACTTCTCTAAATTAGTAGTTTGAAATCCAAGATTAGATATTTTGGCTTGACTTGTCACCAGTGATGAAGGCTGATATCCGCCAGTTTGTTTAGCAGAACTATTATCTGGATTCGCAGCAGTCATATAGCCACTAGCGATGACAAGCGTACTTAAAGCGATGCCAAAAGCAGTTTGTCGTAACATAGATTTTTAAGCTAAGTAATGTATGGATTTACTGGATATATACCCTATCTTCTGATTATCAGAATACTTACCAGGATACTATTTGCCCAATATAAACTAAAGGATCATCAAATTTTTACAATTCAAAGCAGTCATATCTCACTCATGACTATAAAACTAATAAATGTTATTTACACTACATTATTAGTCAAAATCATTAGTAATAAATAGTATCCAATGATAGATGTTAGAGAGACAATTTTTATTAATCAATTACTATTGACAAAAATTTGCAGCAGGAGTCAGCGAGGAAGAATTAGATCAAAGAAGGAATAGCAGTGGGGGTAAAGCCTGAGCTAAACCCCGACCTTTATCAAGCCGTATCCCTAGTGAATTAAGAACTTAGCCGCCGTTTGCACATCCTTATCACCGCGCCCAGAACAGTTGATAATGATCTTAGGACTACCAGCAAGTTGAGGACAGAGAGTTTCCATGTAAGCGATCGCATGAGAAGTTTCCAAAGCTGGTATAATACCCTCCAACTTCGACAACCGTTGGAACGCCTCCAAAGCCTCAGCATCCGTCACACTGTAATATTCCGCCCGGCCGATATCCTTCATATAACTGTGTTCAGGACCAACACCGGGATAATCCAACCCAGCACTAATAGAATGGGGTTCAATCACCTGTCCATCATCATCTTGCAAAAGATAACTCATCGAACCATGTAACACACCAACCTGTCCCTTTGTCAAAGTAGCTGCGTGTTTGCCAGTATCCACACCCTCACCAGCAGCCTCCACCCCAATTAACCGCACAGATGATTCTTTGACAAACTCGTGAAATAGTCCCATTGCATTAGAACCACCACCCACACAAGCCACGAGAATATCAGGCAACCCACCCCATTTTTCCAGAGCTTGAGCGCGAGTTTCCTCACCAATCACCGCATGAAAATCCCGAACCATCATCGGGTAAGGATGGGGCCCAGCCACAGAACCCAGGATGTAATGGGTCGTTTCCACATTCGTTACCCAGTCCCGGATGGCTTCAGAAGTGGCATCTTTGAGCGTTCCCGTCCCCGCAGACACCGGACGAACTTCCGCCCCCATCAGTCGCATTCTGAAGACGTTTAAAGATTGGCGTTCCATGTCGTGAACACCCATGTAAATAATACATTCCAAACCAAACCGAGCGCAAACCGTCGCCGTTGCTACACCATGTTGTCCTGCGCCAGTTTCGGCAATAATCCGCCGTTTACCCATGCGTTTGGCTAATAATACCTGACCCAGAGCATTATTAATCTTATGTGCGCCAGTATGATTTAAGTCCTCGCGCTTTAAGTAAATTTGCGCCCCCGTACCATCAGGACGAGCATAATTAGCAGTCAGCCGTTCAGCAAAGTACAAAGGAGTAGCCCGACCGACATAATCCCTCAATAAACCTTGTAATTCAGCTTGAAAAGCCGATTCATGCCGATACTGCTGATATGCTGTTTCTAGTTCAGCTAACGCCGGCATCAGGGTTTCTGGAACATATTTACCACCAAAGCGGCCAAAACGTCCTAGAGTATCAGGAACTGAAGCAGTTTGTGAGAAATTCAAAGCGAGAGGAGTAGTAGTCACGGATTGGGTAAAATAAGAGAACAAAGTTAATTTTAATTCTAGAACAATATTATAGTCCGGGCTTCTAGCCAGTCTCTCCTTCCCAATCTCCACAATTCTCGTTCCCAGTCTCTGACTGGGAATGCTATCCTGGAGGTTCTACCTCCAGTTATAGTAGAAGCAGAGCCTCTCAATTGTATTCCCACGCAGAGCATGGGAACTAGACAAAATCAAGATTCTTGTGTCTCCTTTTGTAAAGCCTGAATTTGCTGAAGAGATAATTCCGTAACTTCAGCAATTTGTTCTAAACTCATGCCAATTCGTAACAGATTTAAAGCTAACTTTCTGGTGGTTTCAGCCTTACCTTCCTGTTTCCCTTCTTGCTTACCTTCTTCTAAGGCTTCTTGATAAACCCTAGTTTGTTTCAACTCACTTAAACCTAACATAGCTTCAATTTCCTCTCTGCTCTTTTTGGGTAACTTATAGACAATAATTGTCTCAATTAGATTAATTAAATCCCGTTTGATGGTTGCATCAGTTAGTTGTTGGTTTGCTTGGGCAATTAATTGTTTTGCTAATGCTGGTGCAGCTTCCTCTGTTTCTATCACCAGTTTAACAACTCCCACCCCTAAAGAACTCTCTCCCAACTTGTCTAAATAAATGCGTGTAACTCGCTCAAGCAGCAAGATTTCCCCAAATTGTAAATTCTCTTCTCTTTCTATATTACGACTAGGATAGATAATTACAGCTTGCCAAGGGTGAGACGGTTTATATTGTCGTAAGTAAAGGCAAATTTCCGCAAATAGACGATAATATAAATCATCATCGGGCTGAAACTGAACTTCAACAATGTAAAATGGTTTTTTGGCATCTTTGGTGGTTGGTAAAAATAAACCATCTAAGCGAAAAGCCAGTTGTTTGACTTCACGAGATGTGAATTCATATGTACTTGCTTCTGTGGGAGATTGGTTAATTAATTCAAAGAAGATGCTAGGAAATGATTGAAATAAGCTATAGAAAATTGTATCTGTTTTCACGGTGATTGAGGAATTTAATCTAATTTTGGAAAACGAACCACAGAGGCACAGAGGACGCAGAGAGAATTTAAGAAAATAGTTTTGTTAAAAATTTATTTCCTGCATCTTCAATTTTATCATCAAGAGAAAAAGTGAGGTTACGAACTCTGATTTTTCCAATATATTTATCAAGGGAATGATTTAATTCTGTTGGATAGACTAATACTGTTTCTGGACAACTTTTAGAAACTGCATAAGTTACTACTTGGGCTATATCTTCAGGAGAAGAATGTTTGGGTTTTTTATATTTAGTGTCGAGGATGTATTTAGGTGTTAAATCTGTTCTGTTATATAAAATTAAGTCAGTTTTAAAATATATTTTTTCTCCTATATTGATTTTCTCTTGAGTTCTTAAAGTCAAGTTTTGGGGTAAATTTTTCTTTAACCATTCTGCAACAAACATTTCATAAAGACGTGCCATATCTATTAAAAAAGGTAAAGTTGTATTTTTACCCTTTTCATGATTTGGGCTAGTGTTGTCTAAAAAGAATCGGCAAAATTGATGTAGGAGATGATAATCTTCATTTAAACGGTGATAAATTCTATCAATACAATCTTCTGAAGTACAAGGTTGTAAAGATACTATTCCTTGGATTGCATGATAAGCTTTTCTCACTATCAGTGATACTTTTTCTGTACACAAACCGCTATGTCCAATATGAAAAAGTGTCCAAAATAAAATTTGGTTATCTAGAATATCAGCCGTGTGTTCTTCATATTCACATTGTAATTTTATATTCCAAGGTTTTTTAATTATCTGTTGAACATTTAATCTCCCGCGCACATAAGCCAACTGCTCAGTTTTGGGTATATAAGTACGATATAATCCTTTACGACATCTTTCTATTATTTTATCTGCTAGAATATAAGCTAGGTGGTTATAAAAATCTTCTATAGATTCACAATTCATTAATCCTTCAAGAAATTTAAAACTCTTTAAATTATAAGCATATTCCAACATTCCAAATAAATTTTTAATTGGTACTTTCGGATTTATTTTCAAAGCTAAATCAGAATTTAAAGGAATATACCCAACATATCCTTTAGCAGTTAGTTTCCATTGATTACCAGTTTTGTAACTAGGAGAATCTAAATCTACCTGGTTTTTGTATTTTTCACATAATATAATTTCAACCTCTTTGGAAATTTCATCATGGGGAAAAGATTTAGATTGATATTCGGTTAATTCAATAATTTTTAAATTTGCTGGTTTCATATTGTTATCTGTTTCTGTATTTTCTCCCAGCGAAACTCATCTACTTTTTCTAGGTTGTTAAAAAAGTATTCTTCTAAATAAGGCTCAATTTCCATTTTCCAAATATCTTCTATATCTTCTCGTAGATTAGGAGTCAAAAAGAAAGAAATACCAATTTCATAGTTTTTATCATTAATCGCTTGATTTAATTGTTTTAAAACATTAATTAAATCCATAACTGCAAAATTTGTATTGAGGTGATATTTGATTAACACATCATAATTAGGACGAAGTTCAATAAACGCGAAACGACGACGTAAAGCATGATCTATTTGTGCAATAGACCTATCTGCTGTGTTCATTGTTCCAATAATACGGACATTTTGGGGAATACGAAATCTATTACCACCAGCGAGGGGAATTTCTTGATCACGGTATTCTAGTAAATACATTAATTCACCAAAAACCTGTGCTAAATTAGCGCGGTTGATTTCATCAATAATGAGAACACAAATATCTTGACAAAATTCTGCTTTTCTACAAAATTCTAAAAATCTTCCTGGAACAACTGGATATGTTAATTTACCATCTTTACTTTGAGGACGGATACCTTGAATAAAATCTTCGTAAGTGTATGCTGGATGAAATTGAACGAGTTCTGTAAAACCATATTTACCAACTAATTTCCCGGCTAATTCTTTTGCAATAAATGTTTTACCTGTTCCTGGTGAACCGTATATGATTGCTTGTCCTTTTCGATTTATAGCACGTAACCATCTTTGCAATTCTTTTTCAGTAAAACCTGTTTTTTCCCAGTTAGATATATAGCGGTTCAATATATGGGAGTTTAGATTAGATAAATTATTAATTAATGGGATAGGATCATCATGAACCGCTAGTATAATCCAAATGAGATATTTTTTAAGCCATAATGCTACATCCAATACTGAATTTTCATATTCGCTCTCATATTTCAGCTTACCTGCACTAATAAACAAAGGATTTTCATGAATGAAAAAATTAGAATTTCCGGAAAGCAAATTTGTTAATTCTTGAGGACTGTCTTGAGATAATTTTTTTATTATTCCCTGATAAACTTCATTATTAATACCTGTATTGATACCCCAATATGTAATCTCAATAAAGAGTAATTTGCTTGTTGAAAAATAAGCCTTTAGACATGGATCAGGTTTAGCTATATAAGGTCTTAAAGTTTTATCTTTTTCAATACAACAAATACTAAAGTGAGGCGATAAAGCTTTAGCTACTTTCACACAAAATAGTTCAAAAGGTTTTGCTGCATATTGTTGAAAATCATCTCTAAGCGATTCTTTTATCTTCTCTGGATGATCATAATTATTAGAAAATTCTCGTAATAGATTAAAAGTTTTTTGTGAGAACATATAATTTTGTGTTTCTTCAATTGCCATGCTTTTGTACTACTTAACTATGGTTATTTTTATTCAGTATATCACTTGCAACAAAGAATTAATGAACCACGAAGGCACGAAGAACACGAAGGAAGAGAAAGAAGAAGAAGAGTTAAGAGGAAAGAATGATCCGTTTAATGCCTTCTTTGAGGACGGGGACGTTAAAATTGATGAGAAGACCAAGAGGACAATTAGTCATTTTTAAATAAGAAATAACTTGCGCTTCATGAATAGGGGCTAACTTTTCCACCGCTTTCAATTCAACAACTAGGGAATCACCAACCAAAAAATCCAATTCTCCCTCACCAATGGGATAACCTTTGTATTTTACTGCTACTAAATGTTTAGGTTTATGAGGTATTCCCCGCAAACGAAACTCCAAACCCAACGCCTCTTGATATACCCTCTCCAAAAACCCCGCACCCAACATCCTATGCACCTCAATACCCGCCCCAATCACAGCATAAGCCAACCTCTCCACCTCATCACCCAACCTTCTCATCCTTCCTTCTTCCTCTTCCTTCGTGAACTTCGCTCCTTCGTGGTTCATTTTCTCTTACCTTCCTATACTCTATCATGTAGCAATTATATATTCGATTACCCCCGCTTAGGCTAAAATTGTTTACAATGAAAATCTATTTTTTCTGCATTAAATATTATGGCTAATCCCAAATCTGATAAAAAGGTTATCTACCAAGAATTTGGTAACGGTAGTTCACCCGCACTGGAACGCGCTGTAGAACGGGGAATCCAAGACTTACCCCCCAATCAGCAAAATGTGCGAATCCAAGCCACTCGCGCGGGACGGAAGGGGAAAACTGTCACGGTGATTACTGGTTTTCAAACCACACCGGAAACTTTAGCTACTTTATTAAAACAGTTAAAAGCCCAATGTGGTACAGGTGGAACGGTGAAAGATCATGAAATTGAGGTTCAGGGAGACCACAAACAGAAGATTTTAGAGATTTTGGTAAAATTGGGTTACAAAGCTAAAATCAGCGGTGGTTAAAAGGTGTGGTTTACCAAATTTTTCAGGAATCGTCACCAGATTAGGTGATGTTAACTCTAGAAACATTGAACATCTACAGGAGAATAACATGGATATGGATGTAGTCAGAATTATAGTTGCGATTTTTCTCCCACCTTTAGGAGTATTTTTACAGGTCGGTTTTGGTAAGGATTTTTGGATTAATTTGCTTTTGACTATCTTTGGTTTTTATATTCTGGGTATTGTTCACGCAGTGTGGATAATTGCGAAGAAATAATGATGTCAGAGAGGTAGATAAAACTGGACTATCTCTCTATTTCTTTCCCCAGCTTTCAGCACTGTAAAGAAAAATCAGGACATGAAAATCAAGTATCCCATTAATTTTCACAAAGGTCTAACATTCGCTATCGTTTTAGGACTAATGGTTTTATACCATAATTTTACTATTGGAGCTTGGGTTTATCTTTCCCTTCATGGTACTTATGGTTTTCTTTGGTTACTAAAAGATCGCATATTTCCTGATAAGCAATGGGAGCAAGAAATTCCTACTTCTCAAGGAATTATTACCTTTGTTCTCCTTTGTTTGTACTGGGTAGCACCATTCATTCTCATTAGTAGTGGTACTGTTCCCCCTTTACCTTTAGTAGCTGCTGCTATTTCTTTGAATATTGCAGGGGTGTTTTTACATTTTGCTAGTGATGCTCAAAAATACTATACACTCAAGTACAAAACTGGATTAATTACAGAAGGTTTTTTTGCTAAATGTCGTAATCCTAATTATTTGGGAGAAGTTTTGATTTATTTGGCTTTTTCTCTATTAACTCAACATTGGCTACCTTTCTTGATTCTGGGGTTATTTATAGCCATGATATTTGTTCCCAATATGCGGAAAAAAGATCAATCTTTATCTCGATATCCTGAGTTTGCGGAATACAAAGAAAATTCTGGTTTGTTGTTTCCTAAGTTGTTTAATTCTAGGATTTCTCAGAAAGAAGAAACTACAGCATAACGTCAATAATTTTGCTCACGACTAAACAGACAACAAGATAACATTAGGTTAACAAAGATTGAAGATTATGAATTCTAAGGCTATCATTTTATCAGCAATTTTGGGAATTTCCACACCTGCAATTATGGATATGGCTATTCCTCACCAAGCTATGGCTGTACAAAAGTTCAATTATCCCAATAATACATTTAGTGATCAAGAGTGGACGGTGACTTTAAAGTTTACCAATAACTCCTATCAATACTATGGGAAGCATATTCGCAAAAATACTTCTATTAATTTATCTGGTGTTGTTACTTCTGGTTCTCACGAACGTCAAATTTATACTTGGAATAATAATGGGACAAAATATCGAGTTACTTACCGACCAAATGATCCCAATTATATTCGTGTTCAGGTAATTGATAGAGGTAAAGTCGTTTTAAATCGGTTACTTCAAGTTACACAATAAAATTGTTATGGCGGTTTTTATAGCAGGAGTCAGAAGTCAGGAGTAAAACCCCACCCCCAACC
>NZ_JADEVZ010000005.1 GCF_015207875.1 Dolichospermum sp. LEGE 00240 | reverse complement strand
CTTTTACCTCTTGCCTTAAAAATGTGTTTTATGTTACGATAAAGGAATACTATTGGCTGTTGGCAGAAAAGTTTCTGCCGAACTAGCTACGTGGAAAATACCATGATAATGTTAAGGAATGGTATTTTGTTCTGCGGGCAAGAATTAAGAAGAATGAATTTACTGTGGTGGATAGTTGGCTATTAAATTAACAATTCCTAAAATTAAAGTGATATTAGCCCACGATTGCATAATTGCTTTCGTGACGAATAAGCTTGATCCCAACAAAAAACTGTATTCTATAAGTTGATAGCATGACTCACGCCACGCTACAATATCGGATTGCAGAAATTGGTTTGTGGCAGTTTTAGTCCATAGTATCTATTCAAAAACCAAAGCCAATTTATTGTTTTTGTCTTGCCCTGTTTAATCCCAATTCGGAGGTATGTTCCATGTCCATTCGCCTATATATAGGAAATTTGCCCAAAGAAGAAATAGATCGTCAAGATTTGCAAGCTGTATTTGCAGAAGAAGGCGATGCTGTCACCACCAAACTAATTAAAGACCGGAAAACAGGCAAATGTCGGGGTTTTGGGTTTCTAACAGTCAATAATGACGAACAAGCAGATCAAATTATTGAAAAATATAATGGTCAAATGTTCAAAGATACACCCATCAAGCTGGAAAAAGCTTTACCACGGACTAAAGGTGAGGAAGGTGAAGAACAACCACAACAACAAGTTCCCAAACCAATTATCCAAGGTAGTAGCACCCCTAGTTCTAGCGGTAATAAAGAAGGTAATCGTCGGGAGAGAACTAAGAAATCTCGGCGTGGTAGCGGTGGTGGTAGTGCGCGTGAAACTGCTACTAGCGTTGATAACGAAGCTTTTCGTCCAGATCCCCGTTGGGCGGCGGATTTAGAAAAGCTAAAACAAATGCTGTCAGCACAAACTACCAACTAAATTGTCTGTTTCGTGAATACGCTTTGAGAGTAATTCTTAAAGCTTATTTTGGATTAGTGCCAGCGGATAAAAATGTCTTTCGTCACCCACGAAAGTCCAAATTTAATCAACAAGTAGTGCAGGTAGCTATATCAGGTTATCTGCACTATTGGTTTTGGCGATTTTTCCAGTTTGACGGTGTGATTACACAAAATTTGTGATTTTTTAGAAAAACTGTATCTAAATTAACAAAAATTCTCACAATGTAGGAATAGTATAACCTGAGTTCGGTGTTAGGAGTTTCTCCTTCGGAGACCCTACGCGAACAGAGTTTCTCCTTCGGAGACGCTACGCGAACAAAGTTATGAGATCATCAGGGTTTGAGACTCATATTTGGGGCAGTTTTCCAAAAATTATCTTATCTCGAACTCAGGTAGTATAAGCTAATACAATTATCTTAATGAAATCAAAGGTTTTGAAAGTGACGGTAATTAAGGTGATGTTTTCGCAATACCTTGTCCATCTTTTGTAGGTCGGGTTAAGCGACAGCGCAACCCGACGCTCATGTTGGGTTCTGTGCCTCAACCCAACCTAAAAATCAGAACTTTTTTTGATTTGGACAAATTATTGTTTCGGTAATTTAACTTTGATGGATTGACTTTAAGGAAAATTATTTTGATTGCTTGAACCTCGTAAATAATCAACCCTAAATATCTAACTTATGATGTGGCGTTGCTACTTCAGATGGGTTTTATCGTGGATTAACTAATATATCATGATAGATAATATTTGTTCGTCTATGTCAAAAGATAGGGAACAATGTCTATCGCAGGTATTAAATATAAATATAGAAAATGGGAAAAATTAACTAATATTTTGGTAATAGTTAAAATATAATAAATATTAATTATTGAAAGTTACCCACAAAAACACAGATTTCAGTTTAATAAGCGCAAGTTGCAAATTCACTCCTATATTGTTGAAATCAGAAACGGAAAAATCTATGAAAGCTACCACGAAAAAACACATTGCTTTAATTTCAGTTCATGGTGATCCAGCAATTGAAATAGGCAGAGAAGAGGCAGGAGGACAAAATGTTTATGTCCGCCAAGTGGGTGAAGCCCTGGCACAGCTAGGATGGCAGGTAGATATGTTTAGCCGGAGGGTCAGTGCTGATCAAGAAAGGATAGTGGAACATAATCCTAATTGTCGGACTATTCGGTTAACCGCAGGTCCGGTGGAATTTGTGCCAAGAGATCAGGGGTTTCAATATTTGCCAGATTTCGTCTTTCAGTTACTAGAATTTCAAAAGGAAGTTGGGATTCATTATGATTTAGTGCATACTAATTATTGGTTATCTAGCTGGGTAGGAATGGAACTCAAGAAAAGACAAGGAACTAAACAGGTTCATACTTACCATTCTTTAGGGGTGATCAAATACAACACCATAGAAAATATTCCTCTGGTGGCAAGTCAACGTTTAATAGTCGAAAAACAAGTATTGGAAACAGCGGAAAGAATCGTTGCCACCAGTCCTCAAGAACAGGAACATATGCGATCGCTTGTTTCCCAAAAAGGCAAAATTGATATTATTCCCTGTGGTACAGATATTCAGCAATTTGGTTCGGTGGAAAGACAAGCTGCCAGGGCTACTTTAGGAATTGATCCAGAAGCTAAAGTGGTGTTATATGTAGGTAGATTTGACCCTAGAAAAGGCATAGAAACCTTGATCAGGGCAATGCGGGAATCTAAGTTTTACGAATCCAAACAATTGCAGTTGATTATTGGTGGTGGTTGTACACCAGGGAATAGTGATGAAAAAGAACGCGATCGCCTTGTCGGCATTGTCAACGAGTTAGGGATGGATGAATGCACGTCCTTTCCTGGTTGTCTAAGTCGGCATATATTACCAGCTTATTTTGCTGCTGCGGATGTTTGTGTTGTTCCCAGCCACTATGAACCCTTTGGATTAGTAGCTATCGAGGCCATGGCCTGTGGTACACCTGTAGTCGCTAGTGATGTCGGTGGACTGCAATTTACCGTTGTCAATGAAGAAACTGGTTTATTAGTACCACCACAAAATGTCCCAGCTTTTAACCACGCTATTGATCGGATTCTTGGCAATCCTGTATGGCAACAAGAACTAGGAAAAGCTGCTAAACAGCGTGTTATCAATAAATTTAGCTGGCATGGTGTAGCGAGTCAGTTAGATGAACTATATACCCAACTGTTGCAACAATCTGTTAAAGAACCCGCATTAGCGATTAAATAGGGAACAGGGAAGAGGCAGGGGGCAGAAGGCAGAAGCCAGGGAGAATATTTCTTCCCAATGACAACTGACAACTGACAACTGACAATTCGTACATAGTTGTAAGATAGGAAAGCATCAAGTAAGCTCTAAACATAGTTGCAGTTAGACGGTGAAATGATGGAAGTTCAAGAAATCAAAAAATTCCCGAAGCCCAGGAAACCAGACAGCGAATCCCAAAATTTTCAGCACGTCAAGATCCTTGACTGCAACGAACCAGTATGCAGGGTAATTTGTGAATGTTGGCACTGCAAACAGGGGATATTATGTGAGGTAGACGTATCATCTTCACAGTATTTAGAGGTAGAATGCCCAAGTTGTGGGAAAACTGCCGTGAGGTTGATGGCAGAAAAGGTGATTTCCACTACACCTATCCCTTCACCTTGGCAAGGATGATTTCATTAAGTACTCAATACTATTGCCAAAGCCCTGAAACCCTATTGATATCGTCACGATTTTATTGGGTTTCAAACATATTTTGGAAAATTGGCAATAGTATTGGTACTACGACAGAATTAATTACATATTGGTTATTTACCAATCTTTTGCCAATCAAGGATTTCAGACCAGATTTTTGTGTAATTAATTTTGTCCAATTACTTAGAGTGTTCCAAGCAATAAATGATCCAAAACCTGTCATTACCCTACGGGAAGCTTACGCCTACGCAATGACCATTGGGCATTTTTTTGGTTGGAATACTCCTACTAAAGTCTGTCCAGCTATTCCCAATCCTTTGACTACTTCTGCCATGAATTGTCTTCGGTCACTTCCCTTGAGTTTTTTAGCTGTTTTTATATACAGAGATTTTAGGTTCTCCGTGAGTTAAATGATAGATTTTGGACGCATGAGGTAATCTGCACACTTAAATTATCTTCTCTCATTATAGGATCAATCATTCTGTTGAGTTCTCTTAGATTGAAGAGTCAAAATCCAAAATTTCTTTCTCAAATCAGGGAAGATAGAATTACAACCCAAAGTCCAGTTATTTAATGAACCAAGAAAATACTAAAGTCAGATTTATGCAAAACATCACGAAAGTGGGGGGAATTCATGAATTCCCCCTACTCAAGATTGTGCGTAAGTCCTATAAGGAAGAAAGTAATTTGATAGCGAAAAAGGGGTAATTGTTGTGCAACCCCTGGACTTTACCGCTTTAACTGCCGCTTGTGGCGAAATCCGCGCTAATTGGTTGCCTGCACGCATAGAACAGGTATATCAGCGCGATCGCTTTACCATTGCCATTGCCTTACGCACCTTAAATCAACGGGGTTGGTTAGATATTTCCTGGCATCCCCAAGCCGCCCATATTTGTATTAGTGAACCACCACCACGCGCCCCAGATACTTTTACTTTTAGTCAACAGTTAAGACATCAGTTAGGTGGGTTGGCTTTAGTGGGAATTGAGGCTATTTCCCCTTGGGAACGAGTTATTGATTTACAATTCGCCCGTCGTCCGGGAGAAACTGCCCTTTATCACGTTTATGCGGAAGTGATGGGCAAATATAGTAATGTGATTTTAACTGATGCAAGTAATGAAATTATCACTGCCGCCCATCAAGTTAGTCAGCAACAATCCAGCGTTCGTCCGATTCAAACTGGACAAAGTTACGAAACACCACCGAAACTGACGGGAAAAGTTCCCAATTTAAGCGAATCTATAGAACGCTGGCAAGAACGGGTAAGTTTAGTCCCCGGAGGTATTAAACGCCAGTTACTCAAAAGTTATAGTGGTTTAAGTTCGGCTTTGCTAGATACTATGCTGTTGGCGGCAAATATCATCCCAGATACGAATACTGACGAACTTACTCCCCAAGATTGGCAAAATTTATTTCAACGTTGGCAAGAATGGTTACAAGCTTTAGATTCAGGTAAATTCCAACCTGCTTGGACAGAGAATGGATATACGGTGATGGGTTGGGGTGGAGTTGCACCAACAAAGAATATTCAAGAGTTAGTTTACCGTTATTATTCTGACCAACTGAATGAACAGTTATTTGGACAACTGCGTCATCAGTTAAGTCAGAAGTTGTTGAATATTTTGGGGAAGTTACGCACTAAAGCGAAAACTTTTAGCGATCGCCTGCAACAATCAGATCAGGCTGAAGAATATCGTCAAAAAGCCGACCTATTAATGGCCAACCTGCACCATTGGCAACCAGGAATGCAGGAAATGATTTTACCAGATTTTGAAACCGAACAGCCAATTGCGATCGCTCTTTTGCCCGATAAAAACGCCGTCCAAAATGCCCAAAAGCTTTACAAACAGCACCAAAAACTCAAACGCGCCCGTGCTGCCGTTGAACCCTTACTATTTGCAGTCCAAGCAGAAATTGACTATCTCGAACTTGTAGAAGCGGCAATTTCGCAAATAGACAAATACCAAAATCCAGAAGATTTACAAGCCTTAGAAGAAATCCGGGATGAACTCATTGGGCAAAAATATCTAGAAGACCTAGAATATCGCAGCCGTAGCAGCAACTACACCCCCGGCACTAATTTTCATCGTTACCGCAGTCCCAGTGGCTTTGAAGTCCTTGTTGGTCGCAATAACATCCAAAATGATCAACTGACATTCCGTGTCGCTGGAGACTATGATTTGTGGTTTCACGCCCAAGAAATTCCGGGAAGTCATGTCCTGTTACGCTTAGAACCGGGTACAGTTGCCGAAGAAGCTGATTTACAATTTACAGCGAATCTAGCAGGTTATTTCAGTCGCGCCCGTCAAAGTGACCAAGTACCAGTAGTTTACACCCAACCCAAGCACGTCTACAAACCCAAAGGCACTAAACCAGGACTTGTGGTTTATAAACAAGAAACGATTATTTGGGGAAAACCCCAACTGGTCATTGGTCATTAGTCATTGGTCATTGGGAAAATTCTTTCTCCCCCCCTACTTCCTCTTACCTCTTGCCTCTTGCCTCTTGCCTCTTGCCTCTTGCCTCTTGCCTCTTGCCTCTTGCCTCAAATAGAAAAGCTACTCACCCGAAGACAGATATTTTTTGAGATATTTTCATGAAAAAATTGTACTGCCTGCTACAATCTTGTTAAGAAAAGTTGCCCGTTGAATTTTGGGAACGCGCAATTTGGTTTTGACTCTACTGAGAAGACAACTCGAACAACGTTTTTTATAGACCAGCCCTGTGGGAGGGGTTGGTCTTTTTGTTATCTTCTCAAAATCACGTTAATCACACTGATTAAAAAAATCACAGTTCAGACATCTTTCTCCCCAAGGAAACAGAAACAACATCTGAACTATGACTTGTGAGATTTATCTAAGAGGATGTTTGAAAAGTTTCCGGCGATTAGAAATCGCTACTACACAAACAAAGTCCACCTGCGTGGACTAAGGAAAAATCAAGGCTTTTGAACCCACGTTCGCGTAGCGTTCCGAAGGAATAGGTGGGTTTCGTCTGTGTGGTTCCGCGACTTCTAGTCGCCCTTGCAAGTAATAAATTAGACTTTTCAAACACCCTCTAAGAGAACTCCACAAAAAGAAAGGCTTACTCTTACATGGAATGTCTCTACCATCCTTTTTGGAGATGTCTAATTGCTATGATTAGAAACTGAAAGTAGTTCTCAAAGCACCAATTACTAAATTGCTACTGCTATCATCGTGATTTGGGGCTGTTAGCCAAATTACAGCGGGGGTAATGGTGATATTATCGCTGACCTTGTATTGATAAAATCCCTCAACGTGATAAGAGGTATTTGGATCTTTAGTAATTCCAGTAACAGTAGAATTCGTGACCTTTGGTTCCATACCAAATATAATACCAGCTAAGTTACCTTTTTTACCCAAATCTGGTAAACCTAAAGTAACAGCATAGTTCCAAATTTCCGCTTTTCCTTTGGTACCAGTCAAAACTTGACTATTGGTATATCCAGCCCAACCACCTAAAACAAGCTTCTTTGTAATACCTAAAGATGCTTCCACACCGTAGGAATTACTGGAAAAGTTTGTACCAGGGGCAAGATTGGCAAACGTGGCGTTATTACTACCTGTAGCCAGTGACTTGTTATAGGAATTGATGTAAGTTAAACCAAGGGAAATGCGATCGCTTGGTTTGACTGTTAATTGTGCTAAACCGCCGTAAGGACCATCGAACAACCCATTTCCGGGAGTAGGTGTATTGTGTTGACTAGCTAAGTAACCTAAACTGAGAGTTAAGTTTTTACCGAATTTTTGTTTTACACCTAGTCCTGCACCACCCAATTGGGCATAGATGGGATTTCTGGTTCCAAATGCGGACACAGCACCAGACCCACCATTCCCATCAAATAGATTCAATGTGCTGTCAAGGTCGAGAATTATACCATCATTGGCTATGATATTGGCATAAGTATTTTTACCAAGGGGGAATCCATAGGAAAGCGCACCTATGGAAACATTGTTATTAGGTGTGCCACTGGCAAAGGACAATTTACCATCTGTAAATTTACCTTCTGTAGTATTACCAAAACTGTTAATATTGTTGCTTTCTAACCTGGTAAACAGTGTGTCTTTTCCAGTAAAACTGGTGACAAGCTCCAGTCTAGTTCTAGTGCCTAATGTCGTATTTTTGTCAGTAATGTTACTAGTGCCAATTTTATCACCAGAAACAATACCACTAACAACCGCAACAACCTGTCCTTGCAGTTTTGTGGTAGTTGAAAATTGATTAGCTTCTAAATCAGCGGTTTTGGCTTCTACAGTGTCTACACGCCCTTTTAAGGTTGCTAGTTCTGCGGAAAAGTCATTTTGCAACTTTTGGATTGTTGCTAAATCTTGCTTTGATACTAAATCAGCGGTAGCAGTAGCAATTAATTCATTGACTCGATCTAAGCAGGCATTTAACCCGGCTGCAAATTCGTATCGTGACAACGCCCGATTACCCCGAAAAGTCCCGTTAGGATAACCTGCAACACATCCATAGCGTTCTACCAATGATTGTAAAGCCTGAAATGCCCAATCATTAGGTTGAACATCGGATAACTGAGACACGGAAGTAACTTGAGATATTACCTCTTCTTGATTATTTATATTTAATTGTTGAGAATTAGTGTCAGTCTGGAGTTGATTATTTGCTGGTATTTCTTCAGCCAAGACTCCAGAACTTGTCCATAGTACAGCGCTGATAACAGTCGAACTAGCAAGTAAATATGTTGAGAACTTCTGCATTTTTCTTCACACCTGGTTTTTTATGAAAAATCGAAGCTATTAAGAATTATTCTTAATAACTCTGACTTGGAACCTAGAAACTAAAAGTAGTTCTCAAGGCACCAATCACTAGATTAGCATTACTATCATTGTGATTTGGGGCTGTTAGCCAAATTACAGCAGGAGTAATGGTGATATTGTCACTGACTTTGTACTGGTAAAATCCTTCAATGTGATAAGAAGTATTTGGATCTTTTGCAACTCCAGTAACAGTCGCGCTAGAACTTGTGACTTTCGGTTCCATACCAACTATAACACCAGCTAAATTACCTTTTTTACCCAAATCAGGGAATCCAAGAGTAACAGCATAGTTCCAAGTGTCAAACTCTCCCTTTGTACCTGTCAAAACTTGACTATTGGTATAACCAGCCCAACCACCGAGGACAAACTTCTTGCTAATTCCTAAAGATGCTTGAACACCATAGGAATTATTGGAAAATTTTTGACCTGAAGTGACGATATTAGATGTAGCGTTATTACTACCAGTGAGCAATGGTTGATTGTAGGAATTGATATAAGTTAAACCAAGAGAAATGCGATCGCTGGGCTTGACAGTTAACTGCGCTAAAGCACCATAATTCCCATCAAACAGACCGTTTCCAGGAGTAGGGTTATTAGCTGTACTACTTAAATAGCCTAAACTTAGGCCTATTTTATCGCCAAACTGATGGTTAACTGCTATGCCTTTATCACCCAGTTGTCCATAAATCGGGTTCCTTGTCCCAAAAGTAGATACAGCCCCAAAAGCACCATCACCATCAAACAGATTGACTGTACTGGTAACATCGTCTGCTGCACCAGCATTAGCAATTAGTTTGACTTGGGTATTTTTGCCCAGGGGGAAAGCATACCATAGCGCATCTATGGTAACATCATTAGTACCAGTAGTACCAGGAAGATTGGCAAAAAATAAGTTGCCTTCTTTGGTTTTAATATCAGGGTTGTTGATATTATTACTTTGGATTCTGGTAAAAAGTGTATCTTTTCCAGTGAAACTGCTTACCAATTCTAGCCGTGTTCTTGTGCCTAAAGTGGTATTTTTATCAGTTATTGCCTCACTATTAACTTGTTTATTTGTCAGTACATCACTAACAACTGCCACAACTTGTCCTTGTAGCTTAGTGGTGGTAGAAAATTGATTAGCTTCCAATTCAGCGGTTTTAGCTTCTACTGTATCTACACGCCCCCGGAGAGTGACTAATTCTGCGGAAAATTCCTCTTGCAATTTTTGGATTGTTGCTAAGTCTTGTTTTGTCGTCAAATCGGCGGTAGCAGTAGCAATTAATTCATTGACTCGATCTAAACAAGCATTTAACCCGGCTGCAAATTCGTATCGTGATAACGCCCGATTACCCCGAAAAGTCCCGTTAGGATAACCTGCAACACATCCATAGCGTTCTACCAATGATTGTAAAGCCTGAAATGCCCAATCATTAGGTTGAACATCGGATAACTGAGATACGGAGGTAACTTGAGATACTGCCTGTTCTTGACTATTATTAACCTGTTGTTCTGAATTAGTTGCTGGTACTGGTAATGCTTCTGCCTTTGCAGCAGCATTCATACATAATATGCCACTCACAACTGTTGAACTAGCAATTAGATAAGTCCAGAATTTTTGCATTTTTCTTCACACCCGTGTTTAAAGTTAATAATGCTACACTTGAATTAGTACAGCTATTAATAGTGATCTTTAATATACTACAGTCCTAAGTTAAGCTGATCACAATAAAAAGTTAAGAAATCCTTATCAACTGGAAATATTCTCAGTATACAGCAGTATTACCTGAAATTTCCAAATATTCTGTAACGCTTGATACAGTAGCATTTTTCTGATAATTTCTATGAGAATGGATCTCATTATGAGATATAATCCCAATGAAGTTTTATTGTCAACCTCAAACCATGAAAAGTCTTAGAGAAATCAAAATAGATAGAAAAACCAGAAGTTTCTTACCTCTGATTACCTTAATAATATTGTCAGTAGTTTATGGATGTAATAATCCTAACAGTGGCGAGGTTGTAAAGACAGAACCAACCCCAGTCCCAAAATCACCAAAAACTAAAGTAGTTACCACATTTTTACCAGTTTATTTGTTTACTAAAGCAGTAGCCGGAGATGTAGCAGATGTAGAAATTTTAGTTAAGCCTGGCACGGAAATACACGAATATCAAGGGACACCAGCAAACGTAAAAGCGATCGCTACGGCTAAGGTATTAGTCAAAAATGGTTTAGGCCTAGAGGAGTTTTTAGCAGATACAATTAAAAATGCTGGAAATTCCCGATTAATGGAAATTGATGCTAGTAAAGGTATTCAAGCTATTAATAAAACTTCCCCCATAGATAAAACAGCAACGGGAGAACATGATCATAATCATGAACACCAATTGGGAAATCCTCATGTTTGGTTAGATCCAGTTTTAGCAAAACAGCAAATTATTAATATTCGAGATGGTTTAATTATCGCAGATCCGGTCAATAAAGCCAACTATCAGACCAATGCAGCGGCTTATGTTCAGAAATTAGATAATTTAAATAATGAATTTCAACAAACTATTAAACAAACACCAAACTGCACCTTTATCACCTTTCATGATGCCTTTCCCTATCTTGCCAAACGTTATAATATTAAACAATTAGCAGTGGTAGAAATTCCTGAAAAGCAACTTTCCCCAACAGATGTCCAAAAAGTGGTGAATACAGTCAAAAAATACAGAGTAAAAGCCCTATTTAGCGAACCAGGATTAGATAACAAATTACTAACAAGTATTTCTCAAGATTTGGGGTTAACTGTGCGGACTTTAGATTCTTTAGAAACTGGTGATACCAATCCAGAGTATTATTTTAAAGCAATGAAAGCTAATTTGGAGAGTTTAGTCGCTGGATGCAAGTAACGTAGGGGTTTAGCAATGCTCATTGGTGTCAACTTAACGTTAAACGGGCGGTTAGAAACCGCGTCTACACAGGCAAAACCCACCTGCGTGGGTTTCAAATCCTTGATTTTTCCTTAGTCCGCGCAGGCGGACTTTGTTTGTGTGGTTCCGTGAATTCCATTCGCCAGGGCTTAAGTTGACTACTCCTGAATCCTTCTTTTTTTCTGACTTCTGACTCCTGCCATATCACTATAAATTATTGGCATCTTAAATCCTAAATTACATGACTGACGAACAAGCAGAATTTACATTACCAATATTAAAAGTTTCTGGGTTAACAGTCTACCAAAGCAGCTATCTAGCTGTGCGAGATGTTTCCTTTGAATTGTTAGCAGGAACAGATACAGCCATAGTTGGTCCAAATGGGGCTGGGAAAAGTACCTTAATTAAAGCTATTTTAGATTTAATTCCCCGCAGTGCTGGAACAATTGAAGTTTTTGGTCGCCCAATTTCTAGACTAGGAAATTTGCGGAATCAGTTGGGATATATGCCACAAAACTTTATTTTTGATCGCAGTTTTCCCATTTCAGTTAGTGAATTGATAGCTTTAGGAATAGGGAATAAAAAACATTCATTGTTCTCGAAATTTTGGCAAGAAAAACGGGAAATATCAGCAGCAGTTACCACAGCTTTACACCGTACTGATGCTTATCGCTTGCGAAATCAGGCTATTGGGACTCTGAGCGGTGGTCAACTCAAACGGGTATTATTGGCTTATTGTTTGGTAACACCGCGAAAATTGTTAGTATTGGATGAAGCTTTTGCAGGGGTAGATGTCCAAGGAACAACGGATTTTTATGCTTTATTAAATGAATTAAAACGAGAAGAGAATTGGACGGTGTTGCAAGTTTCTCACGATATTGATATGGTAAGCCGTCATTGCGATCGCGTCATCTGTCTCAATCAAACCCTTGTCTGTTCCGGTCAACCGGAAATAGCCCTTTCACCACAAAATCTTTTAGCTACTTATGGTCCAGGTTTTAGTCGCTATGAACATCATCATTAGGGAACAGGTAATTGGTAATTGGTAATAAACTTTTCTTCTTCCTCCTGACTCCTGACTCCTGACTCCTCTTAATATGACCATTAACTATCATGACTTGGTGAATTTATTACAATTTCCTTTTATGCAGCGTGCCATTATAGGTGCTGTGTTAATGGGCATTTTAGGCGGTTTATTGGGCAGTTTCGTTACCTTACGACAATTATCCTTTTTTAGTCATGCCGTTGGTCATGCAGCCCTCGTAGGTGTAGCATTAGGCGTGTTACTCAACATTAATCCTACTTGGATGTTACTCCCGTTTACCTTAATCTTTGGAGTAGTTGTTCTCTACCTAATTGATAAAACCGATTTAGCCAGTGATAGTGTTCTCAGCATAGTTCTATCCGGGGCATTAGCGATCGGTGTCATTCTCACCAGTTTTATTCAAGGATATCGCGGTAACTTAATGGGCGTGCTATTTGGCGATATTTTAGCCATAGATAACACAGATTTAATTTTGACCCTGTTGGTGCTTGTGGGTAGCAGCGTTTTTTTATTATCAACCCTGCCACAACAGATTTTATTAACTCTTAATCCCGACGTTGCTCAAGTCCAAGGCATACCTGTACAATTATATCGCTACGGGTTCGTTGTTTTACTTTCCCTCGCCGTAGCTGTAGCAATTAAAGCCGTTGGTGTTTTATTAGTAAATGCGTTTTTGGTAATTCCGGCTGCTACAGCCAAACTCATGAGTCACCATTTCAGCCGCTTTCTAATTCTATCGGTGGTTGTCGGTTCTAGCAGTAGTATCGCGGGAATGATGGTTTCTGGCTTGTTTAACCTAGCATCTGGACCAAGTATTGTTTTTGTGCAGTTTTTGGTATTTGTGGCTGTATTTAGCTGGGTGAAGTTGACAATGAAGGTCGGCTAAAATTCTTTTGAATAACCCCTTGACTAATCTTTTTTATCATGCTAAATTTATTGACGGTGGTGAATAAAAAAGCCCCACGCCGGGATAGCTCAGTTGGTAGAGCAGAGGACTGAAAATCCTCGTGTCACGAGTTCAAGTCTCGTTCCTGGCATCATATCTAAACACTGGTGAGATTTAAACTTTTGCCAAATGACAAAGAACCCAGATGTGCAGGGGTTTAGCACTGCTTAATGGTGTCAACTTAAGCCCTGGCGAATGGAATTCACGGAACCACACAAACAAAGTCCGCCTGCGCGGACTAAGGAAAAATTAAGGATTGAAACCCACGCAGGTGGGTTTTGCCTGTGTAGACGCGGTTTCTAACCGCCTGTTTTACTATCCCGCAAAGAATGATAATTTTAGTGACTTTTATCATAGCAAACAACTTAATCCGCCCAATCTTTTAATCCCTATAATCCGCGATTCTGACTTTGTTGGAGGCACATCGCCGGATTCGTTAAGAATTGTAAAACCATAAGAATGTAAGGATTAAAATGTCATGAAACCTTAAAATGAGAATTGCTGTGATCTGAACTAGCGATCGCCATGATTAATATTATTATAGATTAGGCTGGTTTTAGAGAACTCCTTGCAGCAGCACTGACGCGATCGCTTTTCACCAAACTGCCGTACCTCAGGCAATTTTCGTGTTACGTAGTGATTCTACTTGGGTGAAATACTATCTGTAAATAATACCAGAAGTATCTTACTCACGGTCAAATTCACTTGGCAATTTTTGAATAACGAAGTCTAGAACTAAAGTAGCCATCTCCAATGCCTCCTCAGCTTCGGATCTTTCCGGCTCAATTACATCCCCTGGATATCGAAATTCTGTTGCATAAGGGGTCAAAGTATCCGCTATATCTTTTAAATCATGAAACCCAGGTTCAAACAATGAACAGATATCTAACAAAACATCCAAATCATGGGTTTTTTTGACTACCTGCTCTTGATATGTCAAATAAGCCTTTAATGCTTTTTCGGCAGCCTGTTGACAATGGTAAACAACAGCATCCAACAGAGATTCTTCATTATTAATAAGTAACACATACGCAGCCTTTAAATCTCGCTGGCTCTTGATTAACCACTGTCTAGTTTCTGCAAATTTTGCGTTATCCATACAGGAGTTTACCCTGACGTATTACTTGATTGACTAGTGAGTTGGCTACATTAGCCTTGAGTTCAACTTCTGAGCGGGTCATCACCAGAATATCTTTTGGAATACCAATACCACGCAAAGCTTTATATGCCTGACGCGCTCGACGATAGCGTGGTTCATCTGATTTTGAGATAATCACCAATAAATCAATATCGCTATCCTCGGTCGGTTCACCGTAAGCATAAGAGCCGAACAGAAAAATCTGTTCTGGTTCGAGCGCGCTCACCAGTCGGTTAGTAATTTCATTTAGAAAGTGAGTGCTTAAATGCTTGGCAGCCATAAAATTTAACTTATTCTAATACTTTCTCTAAAATACACTAAATAAGATGGGGCAATGAACTTTTGCAAAATTTTGAACAACCAAAGCGATCGCCATGATTAATATTAGTATAGATGAGGCTGGTTTTAGAGAATTCCTTGCAGCAGCACTGAAGCGATCGCTATGAGTAGTATTTTTAGAAAGGGCAAGTATAGATTAGTATGGCTGGTTTTAGCGATCGCCCTTGGTTTATCTACTATAATTCCTGTGAGGATAGCGATCGCGTAAGCGCTGCTGCAAGCAGTTCGCTACTATTGTCCTTAGTAGTCAAGGGATTGTGGTTACACCTCTTGCTGTACCTTCAGCCGGTGACAAGTCAGAATCTCTGATGCGGGTCTGAAGATAAACTATCTAAAAACTGACTCGGTGTAACAATCAAGATATCTCGAAAAGGATGCAGTTCTAATAAGTCTTTGTCTCCTGTGATAATATGAGTGGCATTTCCAGAAATGGCTAATTCTAAGAATTTATTATCTTTAGGATCTCGACAAATATCAATTGTTTCATTAATTGTGATTAATTCTGTTTCTCTAGCTAAACTGGCTAAAAAGTCTTCACGAATTTCTCTGGATAGATAGCGGTGAAATTTTGGACGACTGAGTACATCAATTAATCCTGATAAAATCTCCACAGAAATTAAGATTACTCCGTTTTGTTTGGCTTCTCTAAGAGCTTGCATTGTGGTAGATTTAGAGAAGATTAATGCACTGACAATTACACTTGTATCAATACCGATTAGTTTTCATCCTTGAGAATAGATTCTAAAATTTCTGTGGTCATTCCCTTAGCAATGGCTTGTTGACTCGCTTCTTCCATGATATCTAAGAGTGGTTTTTGACTGACTGCTTTTTGCAGCATTATGTTGAGAAATATTTGGATTTTTTGCTGTTTTTCTGGTTCTGCTTCTCGGTACGCTTTGGCAATTTCTGGCTCGACTTGAATGGTAATGTTTTCCATGATAAGTTACAAGTTAATTAGTCTAGTTTTATTATAGCGATCGCCAGTTATTTCTGTTTTACACTATCCTGAATTATCTTAATCTCCTCTTCTGTTAACCTATACAATTTGTACACTATAGGGTGTGTTGGCTAGTGTTAAGGATGTTTTAAATGAGATGTAAGCACAGGGAATGAGAATTTCAGACCGGCTGTATGTGCAGGTTTTGACTTTAGCACAGGAAAAGAAAGTTTGAGGATAGGTAAGGTAATTTATCTCGTGAGCAGTTGTTAGTGAGATTTCAATGGCGAACTGCTGACGCGATCGCTATGAGTAGTATTTTTAAAAAAGGCAAGTATAGATTAGTATGGCTGGTTTTAGCGATCGCTCTAGTACAACACCGTGTAAATAAGATGACCATTAAAAGCTAGGAAAATTTGATTGATTACAAGGTTTAAAAATGCTTTATTCACTTACACTGCACGCTACTAAGTCTATTCAGCATAATTCCTGATCTCTGCTGCCAGCAGTTTGCTTTTCAGGACTAATTACCCCAAAGATATTTATTTTAACTTCGGATCACACCCAATCTCTTATTGAGATTTTTTTAGAAGAGTTTCCATCCATGTTTATTGAAAAAGTAAATTGCTGACTGAATATTAATTATTGTTAAATTCAGCACTTTATATGAGCCTTTTGCCCAATGATGGAAAATATGTACATGAGGATAAAATACAGTCTTGTATTTTTTAGCCATTCTCAAAGTTATATCGGCATCTTCAAAGTACATGAATATATCCTCATCAAAGTAGCCAATTTCATCTAGATACTTTTTACGAAAGAGCATGAAGCAGCCAGATAAATACAAAACCTCAGCCGTTTTATCGTAGCCCATATCCCGCATTTCATACCAGTCGAGATAGCTTTTTAAAAGGAAGTGTAATGGCTTAGGAAGAAACCGTCTAGCGAACAGAGCAAGTATTGTTGGATAACGCTTACAAAGATATTGTGTTTCACCGTTAGGGAAAAATATTTTAGGCTGAATTAAACCGACTTCCTGATTGCTTTCCAAATAATCTATTAATTGTGGTATGACATTTTCATCAAAATAGATGTCTGGGTTAAGCACAAGATGGTAATCAGAAACTCCACACCTAGAAATAGCTATATTATGGGCTTTACCAAAACCTACATTGTCACCTTTGTTATAATAGTATTCAACGTTTTCTAAATCTTGTAATACTGTTTCCAAATCTGGAGAAGGTGAGTTATCAACAACACACAAGTTAATCTTTAATGGTGTACTGATAGTAGATAATACTGTCTTATAAATCATTTCAGGGTTATTTTTATATAAGACTAGTGAGGCAGTAATACGTATTGTTTTTTCCATAAATAAATTGAAAGTTGATTTTATTTAAAATGAATAAATACTTAACTGAAGCTAGGTATAGCTGTTTCTAATTATTGTGTATGGAAGACAGAAAATATTTAATATTAGCATGAAATTTAGGAGAAATCAGAAGAATTATAAATTTTAGCAACGATATACCTGTCAAGAAAATCATATTTTGAAAGGTTATTTTCTCTGATTTCCACAGTTTCCAGAAATTACTAATATCTCCCAACCTCATTTTTACAAGATTACTACTTAAGCTTTTTGGTATTTTATATACATAGGTTAATTGTAAGTCTAATAGATAAAGACTGTGATTATCCAGACATATTTGCATCCATAAAAAATAATCCTCACAGTATCTTTGTCCAGAATCAAATCTATAGTTGATATCTCTTCTGAGCATTATTGATGAAGTTTCAAATGGATTAGACATTAATATTTGATTTTTTGTCACTGCACAGGTTTTAAATTCTTTATTTAATAGTGTAGGTTCTAAGGGATAGCTATTTGAAATAGATCGGGGTGGTTCATGACCACAAACTAAAACATGAGGATTAGCACACATCCATAAATACTGAAATGCGATTTTCTCTGGATGCCAAGCATTATCAGCATCAAGAAAAGCAATATAATCTTGAGTAGCTAAATCCCAACCAACATTACGAGCGACAGAGGGTCCAGAGTTAGACTTTAAATCTATAATTTTTATCCAATTTTTTTCATATTTATTTTGCAGCTTTTGTAAAATTTCCCAAGTATTATCTTTACTTCCATCATTAATAAGTATGACTTCAACCGGATTAAGACTTTGTTTAGCTATAGAATCAACTGCTCGTTCAATAGTATTAGAACAATTATAACATGGTATAACGACACTAATAGATGTTTCCATATTCCTCAAGAGTTTTTTTCAATCGAGACATAGTTCATAACACAGATATTACACTGAATGATGAAGTTTGTAATTATTTTAGAAGATGTTTAAAAAGTTTCCGGCGATTATAAATCGCTACTACACAAACAAAGTCCGACTGCGTAGAGTAACACAAAATTAAGTTTTTCAAGTTTCCCTGTGTAGCCGCGACTTATAGTCGCTAGAGGTGTAATAAATTAGGCTTTTCAACCACCATCTTACAGCAAATTGTAATCAACCGTGCCACAAATAAAAATGGTGGAAACCACTACCAAACTTAATTTTGCGATTAATTTTTCTGGTGGGTTTGATATCAAACTGCTGTAGGTGTCGCCTTGCAAGTATATTTTCCGTTCTATTCAGCCCGTTCTTATTTTAAAACTTTCTTGCTCACCCAAAAGTGACCAACCCTAACTAGTCCCAAGTGTAGAAAAAGTCTATGTACAATACTGAAAGGCCATTGATCAAAGTTTGTATATTCCGAAACAAGTAACTCGGCTTTTTTAAAAGTCTCATGCCATTGTTTTTCTGATAAAAAACAAACTCCACACCCTGCTGTATTAGCACCCATTTTTTTGAAAAAAGGGGCAAGAGTTTTGCTAGATGTAAGACAGAAGATAATATAACTTGGTAAATTTTTAAAAAAAATACCATCATATATATTTTCAAAAACAGAAATATACCCAATACTTGATAGTAAATTGCTTGCATTAATAAGTGATTCAGCTTGGGATTTTCTAGTTTCTGCATAAGAATCTTTCACAAAATGATGAAGTGTCCAATTGAAGAAAATCAAATCGTACTTGCAATTAACGAAAAGTTCTGTTAAATCTTCTACAGAACCCAAAATTAGTTTTTTTCTCGGGTCTGTTTTATTTAAAGATAAAAGGATATCAGCATTATCTAATATAGTTCCAGTTGACAAGGGATACGTTGCCAATATTCGGTCGGCAAATTTTCCATTGCCACCACCAATATCAAGAAAACAAAAGTTATTTTGAGGAAAAGATTTATTAATTAGATTCTGAATTTTTTCCCATTGAAAGTCGTTAACATATTCTTGATCAAATTGCTCTATTGCCTGATTGTTTAATTGGCGAATTTTGTTATTATTCATGTCTTTTAGTCCTTGCATTTAATGGAAACAGAATTAAGTTCTTACTCACGATTTAATTCTAACATGAAATACCACGGGGATTAAAATCCCTCGTGTCGCTTCCCACGAAGGTAGGTTTTGTCTGTGTAGTCGCGACTTCCAGTCGCCGAGGGAAGTATGAATTTAGACTTTTCAAACGGGCGCAGAGAGAGGGGATACCGAAAGATAGAGGAGAAAGTTAGATAAGCTAACCGATAGTCAAAGCGGAAAATATTTGTCGTACAGAAAATGCTAGATGTAGTATCGGTATTAGAAAAACTAGATGTGGCATTCGGGAAGTAGACACAGAACATAGAGGAAATAATCAGAAGCTAAATCTTTAGTTAGCATTGGAGAGTAGACTTCTAGCACTATATTGTTCCCTAATACTCACTTCTTGAGTTTACTATCCCTGTTATAACTTTTGCACTTTATTTAATCCACATTCCTAAGCAGGATATCTTTAAATAAATCGCTACAATCAATATCCTGGAAACATTCTTCCAGTCCAACCGCTAGCCATAAAGGTATTTTGTTTAAAAACTCTCCAACTGATTTCAAATACAATTTTCCTAGCTGCTCGCCGACCTTTTTCTTGACCCAAAATCAGGATAGTAGTCCACAATAAACTGCTGCGTATAATTTGTAACACAAAAGTAATTTCATGAGCTTGCAACGCGTAATGAAATGAAGGTTGTGCTAGTTGTATAGGATTATTTTCTAACCAAATTTCCTTGGATTTTATTGCAAACTCTAAGACTTCTCTCATGCGAATTTCATAGTTATGTTCGCGCCTAGTCCTTTCAAATCCAGCCCATGCGATCGCGTTTCGTTCTTCTGGATGTTCTAAATAGTAATTTATTTTTTCAATTAATTCAGGTATTTCATGAAATACCTCAATTTCTTTACCTAACACATAATAATTCTCTAATCCAGGTGCATACTCTGTTAATAAAAAACCTCCAGACCCAGGAACTTCAAAAGTTCTGGCCTTGATTTGATTTTCTCCTATAGAATTAGAAAAATTTAGACTGATTATCGATTCTCTCATAATAAGGGGAATTTCTTCTCCTGATACTGAACCAGTTGGCCAACCATGACCAAAAGTTGCTACCTCAATACCATGTTTTTGCAATTCATAAATTCGTTGAATCCGATTACCAAATGATCTACCTACAAAGGAAACTGGATAGCGACAAGATTCAAATGGAAGGGGTTCATTAAACGTTTCAGAACTAGCTGCCCATTGAGATAGTAAGACATTTTGAATGTTATCCTGATGATATTTTTTTACCATCTGAGGATATGTTGTAGTCATTGCATGATAAGCATTGCCAATATATCTCGATACTTGCCTATACTTCCATGAATCATCGGTAGTCCAAGAAATAGTTGCAACGTCTCCCTGTGATTGAATAATCTTTAGAGTTTCCAACCAAATTTCATAATGCATTTGAACAGTTAACATAACATCAGGTTGTACTTGTTCAACTGTTTCTAGCAAAGATTTATTCATTTCAGCGTAACTGATATAGCCTGACATATCCCACGATTCAAAGTGGACAACTTCATGTCCTAACTTTTCTAAAGCTGGTACAAAAGCTGCATACTCAGTGTTAATTCCACGAGCAGGATTACCATACTGATACTTTCCAAAAACACACAATACTTTCATAATTAATTCAGGTGTAACAATTAATATTTTAATTCATCAAACAACATTAAGATATAGTAATTTGACTCTGGCTTTATGTTCATATGTTATTTTTGTAAGTTGCCAATTAAATAGTTTTCTTTTTTACAGAAAACATTGCATAAGAAACCAAAAATTAAGAAGCATAATCCAGGTAATGGCAAAAAGACAAGAGAAAGAAAATGGTTATAGCTATGAGCCGCAATTAACGTCCATGTAATTTGACAGTAAATTAGCAAATGAGAAAGACTAAAAGACGATTTGCTATAAAAATATTTGGATATCAATCCAAAAATAAAAGAAAACAAAATAATTCCTGGAATTCCTAATCCCCAATGTAAATTTCCATAGAAGCCTACAGGGGAACTGGGCTCAGGACTAATAGGTAAATCATTATTCATTACGTAGTCTTCATACAGCCTACGTGGTAGTAGTCCAACAAAAGTGTAAACGGGGTTGAAATTGTATGGACCCAAGCCAGCTTGTTCGCACTGCGCCTCAAAATTAATTAGAGGCCATTGGAGATAATTTATAGCTTCATCAGTGCCGGATATTTTGTAGTCTGAACCAATCCTTAACGAAGCCATCAAACCCATAAAGTAAATTAATATTGTTGGCACAACTAAATAAATTAAAATTCTTACTTTCTTCGTTATCTGGAAACCAAAGACGTTCATAAATGTTTTTAGTGGACTATTAAAACGAATTGAGAGTCCAGAAAACAGGAAAAATATTAAAATAAACAATCCCTGGCGTTTTCCAGTTATCAAAGTTCCAAAAATAGCAATCAGTAAATTAACTATAAAGAATACAGATAGTTTTTTATTAGATTCTACTGATTTGATTAATAGGGATAATAATAATCCGTTTAAAAAAAATAAAGATGTAACAAAAATACCCAACTGACCAAAGCCAGTGTCAACAGCATTGTTGTTAACATCATTTATATTTATGCTTCCTGAGAAAAATTCTAGAATTGGTAAGAAACCATAAGATCGAACAATATTAATAATTTGAATAATTATTAAAAATGAAATAATGAATATAATTTTTTCCAAGCTACTGAAACTAATTTTCACTATTTCTGGATATATACGATTTAGATTAGATTTAAAAAATCTAGTGCCTAACCAAAAGAAAAAATATCCAATAATATATAAGAATAAAGGTAAATAAGTTATTTCATAGTTGTAACTCTCATTTTTTCCTTGAAAAGTCCAAAGAACATAAGGGAAAATAGCTTGAAGAGTACCTAATAACAGAAGTATTTCAGGACTGACAATTTTTCGCCACATAACTAATTTACGTAATATAGATAACAAAATAAACGTATATGCTTGAAAGTTAAGAAAGTATTTTTCTGATTTTCAGAATAAGATTTACTTTAGTGAATCATACACTAACTGTGTTTGTTCTGCACAAGCATCCCAAGAAAAGTAGTTTACTCTTTCTTTACCTCTGATTATAATTTCTTTCGTCCTTTCTTGAGAAAAAAGAACTCTTTCCAGAGCATCAGCAATGCTTGCCAATTCGTAAGGGTTAAAATATTCACCAGCATCTGAAACTACTTCTGGAATTGAACTTGTATTACTACATACAACAGGACAACTAAACGACATTGCTTCTAGCGGTGGAATACCAAAGCCTTCATAAAGAGAGGGATAAACAAATGCAGAGGCATGAGTATAAAGATTTGCTAATATTTTATCATCTCCTGATATATGTATGAAATGATCATCATCAATATCAAAACTTTTAAACATCGCTATCTCATCATCTGAAAAAGATTTCACACCGCAGCATACTAATTTGAAATTATCAAAAATAACTCGACGACTAGCATATGCTTGAAGTAATCTTTTGAAATTTTTGTATTCCAGTCTTCTCTCTCCCACATAAAGTATGTAAGGCTCAGATACTTTTGGTGTTTCTTCAAAATTTTCATGACTTTGAAGAGAATAACCAAGATAGATCGTAGAGATTATTTTGGGATCTATATCCAAAATATCAATTAAGTCCTGCTTTGTATTTTGAGATATACAAATAATATGATCTGCACGTCTAATTGCCTCTGCTTTGATAATACTAAATTTGCTCTCTCTTTCTGACATCAAATGACCAAATTTTTCATGAATCATGTCGTAAACTGTAATGACAGTTTTACATTGTTTGGGTGCTGTGCGTTTTCTAGAATAGAAAGTTTCGTGAACAATATCAGGTTTACTCTGATTGAACCAGATTTTAGATAGTTCGACATTTACTGCATTTACAATTTTCGATGACTTTGGTATGACGGGGATATGCCATCCTTTAACTAAATCTGGGCTGCATTTTTCCAAATACTTATTGACATAAAAACCAGCAGCAATTTGTACTTCAAAATTATTAGCTTGAGCAATTCTAGTTGCTAGTTCATATATATATCTGGAAATACCGCCATATTTTGACCAAGAAAAAACTTGATGATCGTAAACTATTTTCATGATTTAATCGCGTGTAGTTGGGTTATTAAAACATTGAAGCAAGTTTAGGGGCAATTCTCAATTGCTTCTAAAAAATTTTCTCCAAATATATTTACATTAAATTCGCTCAAAATGCGCTGATTGTTTTTGAATATAAATTCAGAGTTATCAGCTTGCATAACTTTGAAAAAAGTTTCAATCAAGGCGTTACTATCACCGCACTTAAAAAGCCACTGGTTTGGAAGTACTTCTGCCATTCCATCTACATCTGAGGCAATTATAGGAAGACCATAATACATAGCTTCTAGCATTACTAAAGGTAAACCTTCATACCAGGAAGGGATAACTAACATATCTATTGCAGAGTAAATATAAGATAAGTCATTTTCCCAAGGGACGAATGTTACTATATCATTCATATTATTTGACTGAACAATTTTTCTGAGTTGTAATTCATCTGGTCCATCTCCAACAACAAAAAGCTTAATATTTTCGAGCTTTTGTCGATGCTCTAATAATGTTTGAACTAAAAAATCTTGAGCCTTATGTACAAATTGAACTCTACCAATAATGGCTAATATGTAATCTTCCTTAGAAATGCCATATTTTATGCGAGATTCTTCTCTGTTTTTTATTTTACACAAACTAGTATCTGGTCCATAGTAAACAACGGAAATATCGGAGCTTGCACCGCAGGTCAAAAGCATATTTTTAGAACTAGTACTGGTCGTGATAAACTTATCTGGTAACCTGTACAAATATTGTTGAATATTATTTAAAATTAATTCTTTAATTCCCTTACCGCTAATTTTTTTAGCCATCGGGATAAAGCTTATAGTTCTTTTTCCTTCTTTCTTAGCAGCAATTAATCCAGGAGAAGATAGCTCAATATATCCTTGAACCACTACTACAACATCAGGGCTAATACTTCTAATTAAGCTTCTGATATTTTTTATTCTTTGGTAAAATAACAGAATTTCAAAGCTGCGATATTTTATTGGAGTTTTGAAAGAAATAGGATAAAGTTCAATCCTATTATGGTTCTTGCTCATGCAATTTAATCGCTCACAAAGCCTTGTATTACCTTCATAAAATATGAAGCTGATATTTATATTTGTATTTTCTAGTAGGTATTTGACTGCATCAATTGCAGTAACTTGATGTCCACCAAACAAGTAAACATCATCGTAAAAAAGTATATGCTTCATCCTTTCCGTCTTCATATTAACTATTTTTTTCAATAACTACAAAAAAACCTGCTGTGAATAAAGATGGCTGTTTTTTTGCTAAAAAATTAACTAATGAGCGTATACCTAGCCTGGTCATATATCCAGATAATGGAACTGTATAGAATCTAAAAGAACGGTCATCAATAATAGTAAAACCAGCAGTGTTAAGCATTTTTTTATATCCTGAAAAAGTAAAAAAACGTAGGTGAGGATTATTCCATTCATCACTGTCTGGGAAGAAGTTATGTACATCAAGATCTGAACCCATCAATATCCTTAATCTACCAGTAAAATTCAAATGATTAGGCACATTAATAATTGCTTTTCCATCCTTTTTAAGAATCCGTTTTATTTCTGACATTAGGTTAAAAGGATTAATTAAATGTTCCAAGACATCAAGGCATATAATCCAATCTTGAGAGTTATCAGGAAAGCTTAATTTATCTTCTAAATTAGCTTGAACAACATCTAAACCAAGAGATTTAGCTGCATGAACGACATCCGACAAGCCTTCTACTCCTTTCACAATGTTATCTTCTTTAAAAATCTCAATATTTTGACCTAAGCCACAACCTAATTCTAGGACTTTACAATCTATAATATCGTATTTATCTTTTAAAAGAATTAGCTCATTAATAATATGATTTCTGCTGTTCTTGTCTCTTTTAAGTAGCTCTAGTGAGTAATTTATATTCATAATTATTTTCTTTGTTATTACTAATTGTTCAATTTGCTGGCTAGTTTTGTCTGTGGTAATAAATGGCATTAATTATCCATATTGTTAATTCTTCTAACGCTTTGCTAATAACGTATAATTTGAAGGTGAATTATATCTAGGGTTTAGCTTATCAAGCATAATTCCAATACAATTAGTAATTATGCGTAAAGGTAGAAGCCATCTACGTGATAAACGCAAATTTATGGATAATAAAATTTGCGCCCAATCTCCACCGTCTGGTTTAATCTCCCATTCAGAGAAACCCGCTTGGCGTAATAAATTTTCAAACCCATACTTCGTAAAACGATGAAAGTCATAAGGCTCTTCATGTAAAGGCCAGTAAAATGGGCCTGTCAAAATTAAAAATCCACCTGGTTTTAATACACGATAACATTCTCTGACCATTGCTTGTGGGTCGGGAACATGTTCAATTACTTGGGTAGTAAAGACAATATCTACAGTAGATGTATCAACAGGAATATTAACTGCATCACCTACTATATCTGGAGAGGAATCATCTGTTGTCCGATCCAAACCTTGGTAATAGCAACTCTTAAATAAATCAGCATATGGTTTATTACCGCAACCAACATCCAATACAAATGGTATGTTTTTAGATGTTTCTTGTAGTGCTTTTGCCGCAGCCCATTCAATGTTCTTCCACAAATAGTAATTTTGCAAATAATCGGATCTCCAAATCTTCAAATCTCTAGATGCAAGTCTTCTCTGATTCATAGCTTTATTCCTAACTTATTACGAAACTCTTTTTCTGATAAATAAGAAATCAAGATAATGCCAATTGAAAATAAAGTGGCATTATATATGTTTATTAAATTAATTCCTAGACTATTGCAATATAAATAAACTAATATTGTTAAGAATATTGCTACATAAATACTAGAGCCTTTAAAAAGCGATTTTCCTACTTCATAAACAAGTTTATTTGTTATCTCTGACATATAGAATAGAAAAATCCAAATGCCTAGCCAAACTACTAATGCGTAACTCCAGGCTAAACCAGTAGGACCGATTAAAAGAATAAATATGCCACCAATCACAAATTCTAAGACCGTCCAAGTTATATTGGCTATGGCAAATGTACGACCTCCTTTGTCTACCATTAGCATAGCACCTACTGGAGTTATTGCAAGCCCAGGAAACATTCTTGCAATAAGTAAGGGTAATAAGCCGATAGCAGCCGACCATTTACCATTCAATAAGTTTTCGTTAATACTTGGGACCGCAATTAGCATAACAACTAATATCGGACCTGTCAGTAAAGTTAATAACTTTATTTGATATTGACAAACTCGCCAACTTTCATCAAAGTTTTTTGCTTGTGCAAACATGGGTATGGATATTCGTGCCGAAATTTGAACAAATGCTTGGGATGATATGGAGCATAGCTGTAATCCCCAAGAATAGTAACCGACCCAAGCTTTTCCAAACATTACTCCAACCAAAATAATATGTAAGTTATCACGTATCAATGAAGCTGCTGTTGCACTCTGCAACCAACTACCCTCAGCCAGCAAATATAAAATTGCTTTGAATTTAGTCCAAGAAGGGATACAAAAGCTAGATTTATAAAATGAATTTATTAAAGTTATTCGGAATAAGCGACCTATCAATAATCCCCAAATAAATGAGTATATACCTGTGTTTATATAGAGAATCAATAAAGCTGCAATGCCTTTCTCAAGAACCATACCTATTGATTCAACCCAAGCTATCTTCATGTACTCAAACTTACGTTCTAATGCTGCCGTAGAAATAACCATCCACGGATAGGAAAGTAAGTAGATGCCACCAAATAAAGCCAGAAAGCGATAGTCTCTATTAATATCGGGAAAATAGTGTCCTAGAGGTTGCCCCAGAAGAATCATCATAATTACTAAAAACAAAGAAGAAGACACCATTAAAAATAATAGAGTTCCCTCTTCATCTTTACTTAGATTATTAGCTGATTTTATAATTGTATTTTTTAGCCCCCCATCTAAGGCTAACGTTCCAAAGCTTCCTATTGCTAATGCTATTGAGTAAAGTCCAAATTCTGATGGTAGTAGTGACTTTGAATAAACAAAATAAGATAATCCAGTAATTAAAAAAGCGATTATATTAGAACCAAAAAGACTAATAACGCTCCGAGATACTTGTTTAGAAGATGAATTAGAATTCATAAATATAATGAACCACAGGAGATAATGTACCACAAGAGCTATTTAGCTTTAACATTTTAGAGCGATCGCACTGCGAATAAACCAGTTTGTACAGCTATTATACAATTTAAGGTGTTATTGCTTAGTTAAGCCATTCTCAACCAGCCAAATACATCATCATCAGTTAATATTAACTCTATTCCTACTAATACGGGTAGAACACCGTTTCTTTTCATCGATATTGGTTTGGTGATTCTGAATATCGCAATAATTCCCCTAAGTTTATCAATTGATTTAAGAAATGACAACTTTTTTTTGAAATTTAATTTACTTAGCATGAGCCAATTTTCATTTTGGGCATATTTCCTGGCATAAATAACTAACTTTGTCCAAAAACATAGTTAAGTCCGGCAAATAATTTATCTAAATTAGATATACTATACTCTTGGATATTTTGAATAAAATTCTGTTCTCGCAGTTGTCCAAATTCCCATATTTTACCATTAGAAACAATACCATATAATAATTGTTCCCGTTGATTATTTATCTTCTGAGCGGCAATTAATTCGGCTAAACATTGTCCCCAACCTTCCTCAAAGTTGTCTTTTTTAGCCTCTACTAATATTAAATAAGGAGACTCAAAAACAATTTTGCCTCTAGGCGATCTTTTAGCAACAATATAATCAGGGATACCTGATAGTCTTTCATCAAAATTTAATGGCTGATGACTCCATATTAATAACTTATCTTTATACTTTTGCCAAATTTCAATTAAAATAGGAAAAATAACTCCTTCACAAATAGCATACTCTGAGTTAAATACAACTCCTTCCCGTAAAACCAATTCAAAACGATTACGAAAGTAATCATCAATCTCTAAGGGATTTTCTTGGATGAAATTCTCTTCTTGATAAGTTAAAGGAAAATCCCCTAAGACTTGGGCAATATTTTTGTACTGATTATAAGACATGATTTTGCTCTTTGGGGAGTATGGTTTGTATGCCGGGTTACTTCATTCTAGATCTTGTCAATGGTGATTTTAGAGAAATTCTTGATAGTTTTTTCGATTCTACTAGAGTTCATGGGGATTTATTCCCTTTGCCAGTAATTGTGCCAGCAACTTCTCCATTCTCTGTTGTTCTTGTGCTAGTAATAATTCTGCTCCTTCTGCTCTTTGTAGAGCCTCTTGAGCTTGCTGTTGTGCTTCCTGAGCTTGCTGTTGTGCTTCCTGAGCTTGCTGTTGTGCTTTCTGAGCTTGCTGTTGTGCTTCCTGAGCCAGTTCATGCTCCGTAGGTAAAAGAACCCCATCCAAAGTTGCCCACCGACACCAAACAGTATCGGCATAGCCAAACACCCCCGACCACTGCACTAAGGCTAACCCTAACTGCTTACTAACCAGTCTATTTTGGGCATCGGGAGTTATCGGCTCATAACCATCACTGCCCATACTAAACCCAGCAAAATCACTGGGATTAAAGGGATCAAACCAGAAATACTCTGGTACTCGCAGCCGTTTTTGGTAAATTTCTTTTTTCTCTGTTTTATCCCGCGACGCGGTGCTTGCAGACAGTAACTCTACTACTACATCTGGACTTTTACCCTCTTCCCAAGTTACCCAGCATTTACGCTCACCTTTGGGAACGTCTAGCACGGCAAACATATCTGGACCGCGAAAATCATGATTTTTTAATTGATGGGGGCTAAAATAAACAAACATATTTCCGCCCACAAAGGCATCTCTATCGCGTAGCCAATATGACAAAGGATCAACTAGTAAATCCATTTGCAGTTTATGGCGGTAAGTCTCCATGGGAATGCCATCATCGTAGAGTAATTCGTCTTGTGTCGGCGGCTTAACAAAATCTGGTGATAAACTATCTATCTGTGGGTTATTTAGTTTAGACAATGTTGATTCAGTCATATATCCTGCGATGGCATCCCCATAAGGACTAATTTAACATTGGTGGCGAGGAGATAACTTCTCTAAGGTATTGCTTAATTAAGCCATTCTCAACCAGCCAAATACATCATCAACAGTTAATTTTAACTCTACTCCTGCCAATACAGGCAGAATATCGGTTTTTTCCATTAGTATTGGTTGGCGATCGCACAAAAATACTAGAATACTTAAATCATCAGGATCAAGAAACCATCCTAATTTACATCCATGCTCCATACAATACAAGATATTGCCAATCACTTTATTTGATTTCTGTTCAGGAGAGAGAATCTCAATCACCCAATCGGGAGACTGTTCAAATCTATCTGGGACTTCTCCACTGCTAAGGAAAGGAATATGTTCCCATGTGAAAACTGCTATATCAGGAACAATTGAACGATTACCAAAGCTACACCTGAGTTCAGGAAAAGCATAGGCAATTTTTTCAGATTCACTCACCAAATTAATTTCGCTGCTAAGTTTCCCTTGCAGTCGGCTGTGTCTTCCTTTAGGCATGGGTTTTTGAATAATATCTCCAGCCAAGAACTCTGACGCAGGCTTGGTCTCCGGCATCATTAAGAACTTTTCTAATGTAATATCTTTTGTAATATCTTTTACGGCACTGATGGTCATATATTTATGATTGGGGTAGCCGACTGTGGAAATCGTTTAAGGGAACACCAAAAAATAAGTTACCCTTTTCGGCGTTGCTGATTAAGGGTATGAATTTCAGTCTCACGCAAAGGCGCAAACGTAAGATTTTTAAAGGTTCAATTTGGAAATTTCATACCTCGATTCAGCAACGCCCCCTTTTCAAACATCCTCTAAGAGAACTCCACAAAAAAGATGAACTGCTTGTATTATTAGCAGGCAAGATGCCTGCACTACAAGAAATTTTGGGATATTTTTTTATTGGAAGTCTCTAAGATTCTTATCTTATCCAATATATTGCTTAGTTAAGCCATTTTCAACCAGCCAAATACATGATCAACAGTTAATTTTAACTCTATTCCTGCCAATGCAGGCAGAATATCGGTTTTTTCCATTAGTATTGGTTGGCGATCGCACAAAAATACTAGAATACTTAAATCATCAGGATCAAGAAACCATCCTAATTTACATCCATGCTCCATACAATACAAGATATTGCCAATCACTTTATTTGATTTCTGTTCAGGAGAAGGAATCTCAATTACCCAATCTGGGGACTGTTCAAATCTATCTGGGACTTCTCCACTGCTAAGGAAAGGAATATGTTCCCATGTAAAAACTGCTATATCAGGAACAATTGAACGATTACCAAAACTACACCTCAATTCAGGGAAAGCATAAGCTAACTTCCCCTTTTTTGTAATCTGATTAATTCCATTACATAATTCGTACTGTAAACAACTGTGTCTTCCTTTAGGCATAGGTTTTTGAATAATATTTCCATCCAAGAACTCTAATGCAGGCTTGGTCTCCGGCATCATTAAGAACTTTTCTAATGTAATATCTTTTGTAATATCTTTTACGGCACTGATGGTCATATATTTATGATTGGGGTAGCCGACTGTGGAAATCGTTTAAGGGAACACCAAAAAATAAGTTACCCTTTTCAAACATCCTCTAAGAGAACTCCACAAAAAAGATGAACTGCTTGTATTATTAGCAGGCAAGATGCCTGCACTACAAGAAATTTTGGGATATTTTTTTATTGGAAGTCTCTAAGATTCTTATCTTATCCAATATATTACTTAGTTAAGCCATTTTCAACCAGCCAAATACATGATCAACAGTTAATTTTAAATCTACTCCTGCCAATGCAGGCAGAATATCGGTTTTCTCCATCAGTATTGGTTGGCGATCTCAGATATTGTTTCGAGGGTTATACCATAATTAGACACAGCTTTCCCCTGCTTCGGCCTTCTCAGTTATGAGCGGGTTGCGAGGGAGGAACTGAGATCAAAAGACCATCAAAGCTCAACTCCTAAAACACAGATAATTCAAGTTGTTTTTCAGGGGTACTAAGTAGGTTAGCATTGAAAACCGTCGTTATGGCAAGGCAAGGGGCAAGCCTTACCGCACATTAGCTTGCGATCGCTTCTCCTTATTTACTACTTTTTCTCCGTAATAATCCTTGTACTTGTAATAACCTCCATAACCATTTTCCTCACTAATACCATTCACGACCATTCCTAGAGTAAGCACTTTCGCCTGCTCAAGTAATGATTTGGCAGATTTCACCGCTGAATATTCCACAAGCCCAGGACGGACAACCAGCAATAAGCCATCTACGTACTTGCTAACAATCAGGGGATCAGTGACAGCAGTTAATGGTGGCGTGTCAATAATTATAAAATCATATTCATGCCTTGCTTCTTCAATTAAGTCAGCCATACGCTGGGAATCCAAAAGTGTGACTGGGCTGGGTGGAGTTCTTCCTGCTGGTAATATATGCAGCTGGGGAGATACTTCCTGGACAGCATTTTTTAACTGCACCTGACCAGCTAGGACATTGCTTAGTCCCAATAAATTATGTATTTCCCAAATGCTTTGTTGACGGGGACGACGCATATCGGCATCCACTAATAGCACTCGTCGTCCTGGCTGGGCGGCGGCTGCTAAGGCTAAATTTGCCACCACGAAAGATTTACCCTCTCCAGGTATGGAACTAGTCAGCAAAATTACCCGTAATTCTTTGTCAGATAGGGTGAATCCCAGGTTAGTCTGAAGCATTTCAAAGGATGTACTGACTGGTGAATAGGGGTTATTCAACATAGGCAATTCTTGCCGACCTTCCTGGGGATTCTTGGGATTCTTTTCAATATATTGGGGGATAGTTCCCAGTAAAGGAAAGCCCAACAGCCGATTGGCTTCTTCAATATTTTTGAGGGATTGATTCATGGATTCCAACACCAAGGCTGTTCCTGCACCCAAAATAATTCCTAAAAATCCGCCTAGTGCTAAGTTGAGGGGAATTTTGGGAGAAACGGGACGCTCAGGAACTAAAGCCTCAGATATAATCCGGGAATTACCGACATTCTGATTCTCCAATACTTCAATGAACTGGAATTGCTTGAGGAGTTCTTGATAAGTGAGTTGTGCTACGGTTAACTGCCGCTGTAGCTGTAGTTGTTGTTGTTCCAGTCGAGGCAAACTATCCAAACGTCTTCTGTTAACTATAAATATCCTTTGCAGTTCCTCTAGTTGTTTTGTTAATGCTAACCTTTCTACCTCTGATTTGACAAGGTCTTGAGTTAGTGATTGTTTGAGTTCTCCTATGTGCAAGTTCTCTTTGGGTAGGGATTCGGAACTACCAACTGTCTGGGTAATTCGCTCTTTGAGTACGTTTTTCAGGGATGCCTCTTTCATGACTAAATCCACGACTTTTGGATTGTCATTGGTGTAAAGACTTCGTGCTATTGCTAGTTCAGATTGTGTTTTTTGGTATTCTGTAAGTACCTGTTGTACACCAGGGGATTGACTTAAACTACTGAGATCAACGGCCTGTTGCGTACCCAATTTCATTTCATTCTGTAAGGCTACAGAACGAGTCAAGACCGCCGCTAATTCCCCTTGGCTTTTTGTAATTGCTTCATCTAATTTTCCTAGAGATTCTAAGCCGGTTTTGGCTTCTACATCCAGAGCGACTACTCGATTGTTTTCTTTAAACCTACGCAGGTTCATTTCTGCTTTTGTAACTCGTTTCTCAACCTCTGGTAATTGCTTAGATAAAAATTCTCGCGCTGATCTAGCTTCTGTACGATTGGTGCGAACATTACTCTCTAGGTAATATTTCATGATGGAATTTACCACCTTGGCTGCTTCCTGGGGATTTGTACTCCTGTAAGAAAGCTGCATGACATCCGTACCTCGGATAGTTTTCAGCTTCAATTTTTTGAGAAAAACTTCTAAGGAAAGCTGTTTGCCTTGATCATCAGTTAACTTCAGGGTGGTAATAGTTTTGTTAACAATGGGGTAGGAACGAATGATTTCGGATTCTGTATCTACTGGGTTGCTGAGGTTTGTCAGTGCGCCCAGTTCTCCCACTTGTTGGGAGAGACTTGTGAGTGATGAAGCACCACTTTTTTTAGTGAAAACCAATTTCCCTTCTGACTCGTAAACTGGTTTTGTTGAGTAAGTGACAAGGGCTGCGACTCCGAAGACAAGAGCAAAGACAACTGAGGCCATGGGCCAACGTCTTTTGAATATTAGCCAGTATTGTTGGATATCAATAGAGGAATCTTGGTCTTCTTGGTTAATGGACATAAATTAATTCAAGAAAATATACTAAGTATAGGACTTACACACTGGACAAATTGTAGATTATAGGACTTACGCACTATACAAATTAACCATGATGTGAATGAACGAAAATCCGTCGTTTCAGGCTTTAGGCGATTAACTTCTGTTCAATAGCGAACTGCTTGCAGCAGCGCTTCGCTATCGCTCAAAAATAATCAAAAAATCACGTTAAAATGCCCAAAACCCATACCTCATATTTGGTTGATCCTGTCAATGCGTAAGTCCTAGATTATCTGTTTGGACAAAAACTTCAATTATTCCACGTTTTGGGCGTTTAACTTTTGTAAAATAGCGATCGCCTATTAGGCAGCTTAATCACACTTGATAACATCAAACTCAGTAAACAATGCTCTTTTCTCACTATTTGACAAATTGAAGAGTTTTCCCAGTTGCACCCCAGGAAGTCTAATCGAATAGGTTCATGAAACTCTGCTCAGTAAAACTTTGCTTCTTTCCCAAGCGAGAAAGCTAGAGATGATATTATCTAGGTTATTATACTTGGGTTGCCAATTCAATACCTGTTTGATTTTTTCTGCATCAGCGGTAACACAGGCTGGATCTCCAGGACGACGCGCCACTTCAATGACGGGAAAATTTACTCCAGCAATTGTCTTGACCCGTTCCACAACTTCTCTGACACTATAACCTTTTCCATAGCCACAATTAAGAATTTGACTTTCACCATCCTGTTCTAGATAGCGTAACCCATCAACATGGGCTGCGGCTAGGTCTTCAACATGGATATAATCTCTAATTCCTGTCCCATCTGGGGTAGGAAAATCATTGCCAAATATCTTGAATTCTGGTTGGCGTTTCAGGGCTGCATTACAAGCATTGGCAATCAAGTGAGTTGCATTGCTTGAGTTTTGTCCGATTCTACCGCCGGGGTCTGCTCCGGCGACATTGAAATAGCGGAGAATTACATACCGCAGACGAGATGCCATTCCGTAGTCTTGAATCATCCATTCGCTCATCAGTTTGGAGCGACCGTAGGGGTTAATGGGCAGGGTAGGAGCAAGCTCTGTGACGGGATTTTCTTTAGGTTCGCCGTAAACCGCAGCTGTGCTGGAAAATATCAATTGCTTAACCCCCATGATACTACAGCAACGGAGTAAGTTGAGAGTGTTCCGGGTGTTGTTGGCGTAGTAATCAAGGGGCTGGGCAACGGATTCTGGTACAACTAGACTGGCGGCAAAATGCAGCACTGCACTAAATTGATGTTTGCCAAAGACTTGGTAAAGGCGGTCTATATCTCCTAAGTCGCCAACAATTAGCTGACCATGAAGTACAGCTTGTGCTACTCCTGTAGAACAATTATCATATACAACCACATCATAACCAGCTTCACCTAGTTGACGCACCACGTGGGAACCAATATAGCCGGCACCTCCTGTGACCAAGACTTTTTGATTCATCTGCCTTTACCTAATAAAACAACTCTGATGGTTTTCAAGACTATGACTATGTCCAACCATAAGGAATAGTTTTTGATGTAGTAAAGGTCGTAAGATAGCTTTTCATAGGCATCTTCTAGGGAAGCTCCGTAGGCATAAAGCACCTGGGCCCAACCAGTAATTCCTGGTTTGACTAGATAACGCATTTCGTAATAGGGAATTGCTTCTTTGAGCTTAACATCAAATTCTGGCCTTTCTGGACGCGGACCAATCAGACTCATTTCTCCACGCAAAACATTCCAAATTTGGGGGAGTTCATCAATTCGCAGAACTCGTAGCCAATATCCTACTCTGGTAATGCGGGAGTCCCGTTGACTTGCCCATTGTGCGCCTCTCTTTTCTGCGTCTTGATACATGGAACGGAATTTGTAAACCCGAAATGGTTTACCATATAATCCTGTTCGTAATTGGCTATAAAAAATTGGTCCTGGACTATCTAATTTGATGATCAGTCCTACGAGTATCATGAGTGGCGACACCAGCACAGACAACAGACCAGTGACGATTATATCCATAATCCGCTTGATTTTGAGTCTGTCACCACAAAATACGAGGTTAAACCCACTACTAAAGGCAAACCACTCATCCTCAAGTAGAGATGAGGGAAGTTTGTAGCATAGAGTTTCCCAAATATCAGGTAGACGGTACACGGGAATCCCTTTTAGTCGGAGTTGCATGAGACTCTGCACTTGTTGATCAGAGAGACTGATTTGAGTTCCTACTACCACTCCCGATAAGGGTTGATGACTCCAATAAGATAAGTCATTGAGAGAGCCTTCATGACTTAATTGGGGTTCGATTTCTGCTAATTCAGGGATATGTTGACCTGTTTCCGTCAGGATCACTAATCGCCCCAATGGATTTTGGGTTAAGAACATTTGGGCAAATTTTATGGCATGATTGTTGGCTCCTAGCATTAACCACCGACTTTGTTGGGCTTGCGATCGCCACCAATTAAATGCCCATATTCTTAAGATCATTGCCCAGATAGTAAAGATTCCCAGGTTAACTAGCAGTATACTCCGCATCCCAACTGGATTACGTTCCCAGTTTCCTGATAGATTAATTAACACGGAGGTTATGATGGCAACTATTAAACTGCTGATCAGGATGCGAGTCGGAGCTTGTAATCCAGCAATTTCTTTCTCTGGATGGTATGTATCTAACAAATACATTCCTGTTAAAGTCAGTATTATGAATCCATATACCAATGGATCAAATCCTGTCAATGGATGATCCAAAGTCCCGTAAGAACTAATTCCTAGACAGACAAATAGGCCAACAACATCTCCCATCATCAGAAATAGAGAGATCAAGCGTGGGAGTTTTACTAACTTAATAGGGACCCTATTAGTCTCAAATCCTATCTCTAGCATAAGTGTTTTTTTGTTAGCTTCGCTTGTAAAAACATAAACTTGTAGCAATGCTTCCCCTGGCTCTTCAGTTAATTTATAAACGAAAAGAGTCTAAACGGGATGATGTACAATCGTAGAAGAACAAGCACTATCTTGGATAAATATTCCCGAATGCACATACTTTACTACAATGTGAGATTTGACAACAGTTGGTAAGTAAATTTAAAATACGTTTACCTAATGTTAAACACTTAATCAGGACGTATTTAATCAACCGCCATACTCAGTTGCATAACTATTAAGCGTTGGAGTTGAGACTCAGTGATAGGAAGCGGGACAACATAGGATTGATTCCGAGACGCATCAAGCTAAGTATCATCGCGGAATGTGGAAGATGGTTGATAAAATGTCTTTTTGTAACAGGAGGATCTAACTTTTATTTTTGGCTGACATTTTTTGTTCAGTAATTGATGATGACGTTTAAAATACGGAATATGTAATGAATGCTCCATTTTAATCGAAAATTTCCCCATTGCCAATACCAAAAAATAAATAATCAAACATAACCTATGCTGAATATTCCCAAAAGTTTCTTTGATTTCACCCAAACTCCCCATAGCGGCTATCATTGGGATGGGAGCGATCGCCGTTTTTTTGAGGGCTGGTATTACCGCGTCACACTGCCCGAAATTCAGCAAACAATCGCCTTCATGTACTCCATCGAAGACCCAAGAGGCAATCTGCCCTACAGTGGCGGAGCAGCCCAAATCCTGGGTATAAATGATGAATACCTTTGTCGCACTTTTCCTGATATCAACAAATTTTGGGCAAGTCGGGATATTTTGGGATTAGGACATTGGGGAAAAACCAACTTACAAGTTTCACCTCTGTATCTTATTCCCAGTGAATTTGCACACCATATTCAAGAAGGCTATCAAGCCACAGCTACCTTAAACCAAGGCATAATTACAGATCCTACCACTGGTAATTATTGCCGATGGGAGTATGCAATTCAACCCATGTACGCATGGGGGAATCAAAATAGTCCTCAGCAATCAACCGCCGGTTGGTTATCATTTTCTCAGATATTTGAACCTGGTTGGCAAATTTTAATGGCTCATGGTTTAGCGAGTGGTTGGATAGATTGGCATGGTAAAATTTATGAGTTCACAAATGCCCCAGCATACGCGGAAAAAAACTGGGGTGGTGCTTTTCCCCAAAAATGGTTTTGGCTAAATTGCAATGCCTTCATCAATCAACCAGACTTAGCTTTAACAGCCGGTGGCGGCAAACGTGGTGTATTATGGTGGATGGAATCAGTCGCCATGATTGGTATTCACCATCAAGGCAAATTTTATGAATTTGTTCCCTGGAACTCACAGGTAACATGGCAAATTCAACCTTGGGGTAGATGGCAAATGCAAGCCAAAAACCTCAATTACGAAATTGAACTAACAGGGACTACTAATCTTCCCGGTACACCCCTCCGCGCACCCACGACTAATGGTTTAACTTTTTGTTGTCGAGATACCATGCAAGGGGAAATCACTTTAGAATTGCGAGAACTTAATAGCGGCAAATCTCAAGTTATCCTGACTGCAAGTAGTAATCTTTGCGGGTTAGAGGTTGGCGGTGATGATTGGGATGATTGTTGGCGATCGCAATAAAAATGCTGCTATTATGATATTTACGTTATCCTTGGGGTTGTAGCTCAGTTGGATAGAGCGAGCGCCTCCTAAGCGCTAGGCCGTGCGTTCGATCCGCACCAATCCCATTTGTATTTGTCATGTAGCTGCACTTTGAATTAAAGCGCAACTACAAAGCAGCTATTTTTTAGGTAAATTAACCACATTTTTAAGTCTCACGCAAAGGCGCAAAGACGCAAAGGAAGAAAGTAAATACATGAAAAATGCTGTAAGTTTACTCCAATTTAGCGTGAGCAGCTAAAATAATTCTTTCTGTTTCTTGCCAATTGATACATTTATCTGTTACGGAAACACCATATTTTAAATCTTCACGATTCCCTGTAATTACTTGACTACCTTCATGCAAATTCGATTCTAGCATCATGCCTACAATGGAATTATTACCATCCACTATTTGCTGAATAATATTTTCAAACACCAGAGATTGTAATCTGTAATCTTTATTAGTATTACCATGACTACAATCAACAACTATTCTTGGTGATAAGTTAGCTGCTTTTAATTGTTCCTCTACTAATTGAATATTGTCGGCATCAAAATTAGGCTGATTTCCACCACGCAAAATTACATGACCATGAGCATTTCCTCTAGTTTGAAATACACTCACTTGTCCCTTTTGATTAATACCCAGGAAATTATGGGGGGTTTTTGCTGATTTGAGGGCATTTACAGCAACTTGAATATTACCGTCAGTGCCATTTTTAAACCCTACTGGCATAGATAACCCACTAGCCATTTCTCGGTGTGTTTGCGATTCGGTTGTCCTTGCACCAATTGCAGACCAGGAAACCAGTTCGCTTATATATTGAGGGATGATTGGATCAAGTGCTTCTGTAGCAGTTGGTAATCCTAAATCTGTCAACTTTAATAGTAAGTTTCGGGCAATCAAAATTCCTTCTTCTACATGGAAAGAATCGTCCATTTTGGGATCATTAATTAATCCTTTCCAGCCTACAGTAGTTCTGGGTTTTTCAAAATAAACCCGCATAATTAACAGTAGTTTATCCTGAACCTTTTCTGCTAAACTTAGCAACCTTTCTCCATATTCTATCGCTGCTTTTGGATCATGAATTGAGCAAGGACCGACTACAATGAATTTACGTCGATCTTGAAAATCTAAAATATTTTCTATTTCTTGTCTGAATTTTAAAATTGTATTTTCAGCAGTTTTAGTTAAGGGTAATTTTGCCTTAACCTCATTAGGAGTTAGTAAAACGTGAGAACTCTTAATGTTAGTATTAATTAATTTGTTGATCATAGCAGAAATCTCTTGATTTGTGTTTACAGTAGTAATCCTACCTAAATTATTTGTGAACTCGGTTTTTATTCTTGTTACCCCTAAAGTAGTTAGTTAGAAAAACAAGTTGCACAAATTAGCCAAGATTACTATATGCAAGGGTAGAATATATTAATATACACAGTTTTGTGAAAAAATACAAGATAAGTCCGTGTTATTTCCATAACATTTAGACATAAAACAATAATTTAATGTTGCCAATCAGGGAAAAAGCTCATATCCCCAACTTCTCTAAGTAGTTGGGGATGTTTTGATCAATTACCAAATGTAGCAATTTTACTCAATTGTACCAGTAGTTACCAACATATAACTTAATAACCAATTTGCTGCTGTTGCTCTGCGAGTTTGTCGAGGACCAAATTCACCAATTTTGTAACCTTTAAAACCGAGTTTCTCCTTGAGTATCTGTTTATTTTCTTGGGGAATAGAACGAGTTAATTTCATGATTGCTGGACGAGAATCAATGAAATCCGGTGGTTGTGGATATTCATCTCGCCATGTTGGTGCTACTTGACTATTATCCCAAGTTTCTGTAATTGCATCATAACGATAACCTAAGTGATACCATAATAATTGGTTTACAGTAGTATCATCAATTGTATCGTTAATAATTGCCCAAATTGTTTGTGTATTTAGCGGTGGAAGATTAGACATGATTTTAAGAGAATAGGAAGGAATAGTTGACACTCTCATCCCTAAAGGGAGTGAGATTCTGCGGACAGAATATACTTAGATAACAAGTAGTCGGACAAAATTAAATTCACTCGTTGAGAGAGGGAACAGGGAACAGAAAAATCAGTTGTGTAATTAATTCTGTCCCATTACTTACCCAAAGGCATTTGGAAGAACTTTTGATTGTTAATCTTCCCCATATTGGTTTTCTATGATATGTCTGAGCTATCAAAAATAAATTCAGTAGTTATAAAGTTGCAGGAGTATGGTTTACGCCACACTACGCTACGCTATCAGAGTGAACTTTTTGTATAACTGGCATAGGAATAGAGGTAGATAAATCATTTTTCGTATAAAAACATACTTAGTTGATGCTAATCTCCTAACTTCTGTTTAGTAAGATTGCCATTCTAGCAACGCGAAATTTTGTCGCAACGCTAAATTATTAGTTATATAAAGAAAAATCAATCGTTGTTCCCCACTAATTCATCGGCTATTAACTCACTACCATGCGTGCAATTGCTACCATTGATCCGAATCCCCTACTTCAAAGCTGTGGTTTACCCGCATTTGCGGCTATTAAATCGGAGCAGGTCGAACCAGCTTTTAGTCATCTGTTGGCAGAACTAGAAAAGCAATTAATTGACTTAGAGGCAAATATAGAGCCTACTTGGAGCGGTTTAGTAGAACCTCTAGAAAAATTGACAGAAAGACTAAATTGGAGTTGGGGAATACTGAATCATTTAATGGGTGTAAAAAATAGTCCAGAACTACGTATTGCCTATGAAAAGGTACAGCCGCAAGTAGTTCAGTTTATGAATGTCCTGGGTCAAAGTCAACCTATTTATAATGCTTTCAAGGCGATTCGGAATAGTCCTACCTGGGAAACTTTAGATTCAGCCCAACAGAGAATTATCAAAGCTGCAATTCGGGACGCAGAATTGTCTGGTGTTGGATTAGAAGGAAAAGATAGAGAGCGTTTTAATAGCATTCAGATGGAATTAGCAGAACTGGCAACCAGGTTTGCTAATCACGTTCTAGATGCGACGAAAGGCTTTATTTTAGTTCTCGCCACCCCTCATGAGATTGATGGCTTACCAAGTAGCTTGTTGAGTCTTGCAGCCCAAGCTGCTCGTGCATCTGGAGAAGAAAATGCCACCCCGGAACATGGACCTTGGCATATTACTTTAGATTTTCCTAGTTATTTCCCATTCATGCAGCACAGTACCCGGCGGGATTTGCGGGAAAAACTCTATAAGGCTTATATTACCAGAGCATCTTCCGGGGAATTAGATAATAATCCTTTGATTATCCGAATTTTAGAGTTAAGAAAAGAACTAGCTAAATTAATTGGCTTTGAAACTTTTGCGGAACTGAGTTTGGCTAGTAAGATGGCTAAGGATATTCCCTCTGTCGAAAAGCTATTAGAAGAACTCCGTCAAGCTAGTTATAATGCTGCTGTCAAAGATTTAGAAAAACTCAAAGCTTTTGCGAAGGCGAAAGGAGCAGCAGAAGCCGAAAATTTGCAGCATTGGGATATTAGCTTTTGGGCTGAACGCCAACGGGAAGAAAAATTTGCCTTTACGGCTGAGGAGTTACTTCCCTATTTTCCCCTGCCTCAAGTTCTAGATGGGCTATTTGGGCTGGTAAAAAGGCTTTTTGGGGTGACTGTGACACCTGCTGATGGTCAAGCCCCAATATGGCATGAGGATGTTCGTTATTTCCAAATTGCTGATGAATATGGTGAACCCATTGCCTATTTTTACTTAGATGCTTACAGCCGTCCTGCGGAAAAGCGTGGTGGTGCTTGGATGGATGCTTGTATTCACCGTCGCAAAGTTACAGAAAATGGTTTGACTACTGTTCGCCTACCTGTAGCTTATTTGATTTGTAATCAAACTCCCCCTGTGGATGGTAATCCGAGTTTGATGGCTTTTGATGAAGTTGAGACATTGTTCCATGAATTTGGACATGGTTTACATCATATGCTAACCAAGGTGGATTATCTGGGGGCAGCAGGTATTAATAATGTTGAATGGGATGCGGTGGAATTACCGAGCCAGTTTATGGAAAACTGGTGTTATGACCGTCAAACCTTGTTTGGTATGGCAAAACATTATGAAACGGGAGAAGCATTACCGGAACATTATTACCAAAAATTGTTGGCGGCACGTAATTACATGAGTGGTTCAACTATGTTGCGGCAACTGGATTTTAGTAGTGTGGATTTGGAGTTACATTACCGCTATTGCCCTAATAGTCAGGAAACTGTGACAGATGTGCGACAGCGAATTGCTAAGTTAACGACTGTGTTACCACCATTACCAGAGGATGCTTTTCTGTGTGCTTTCGGTCATATTTTTGAAGGGGGTTATGCAGCGGGATACTATAGCTATAAATGGGCTGAAGTTCTCAGCGCTGATGCTTTTGCTGCTTTTGAGGAAGTAGGTTTGGAAGATGAGGCTGCAATTCAGGCGATTGGCAGACGTTACCGAGATACGGTGTTAGCACTAGGTGGCAGTCAGCATCCAATGGATGTCTTTAAAACCTTCCGGGGACGAGAACCCAGTACCAAGGCTTTACTCAAGCACAATGGGCTGCTGGCTGCTGTGTAAGTGAGGAATGGAAGGGATGAGGGAATGAGGAGAAGAGAAGAATATTTATCTGGAATTTTGCCTCTTACCTCTTGCCTCTTGTTGGTCACATGACAATTTCTTCCCGTTGGCAATCAAAGAAAAGCTCAAAAACAGTGTTAGGAATCATCTGACGGATGTGCTGAATATAGCCTTCTGCGTCAGAACGACTGCGAAAGCGGGAAACAATTACTTTTTCTTGTTCGGTAACGACACGGGCTACAGCCCAACCATTCAGCCTTTTTTTGTAGGCGTTATCTTCTCTTGCTGTGGGTATGGCTTGATTTTCTGAGGTGATATTTTTGTAATCCGTATTTTGTGGCATGATTATTTTATGCGTATTAATTTGAGTGAAGGACGTTAGTATGTCTTTTAGCTAAGGATGTACTAGCGTCTTTTATTGATGATGCCACCTTGTTATTACATATTTTCAAAGTTGTCAATACGTGATGCAACAATTTATCTTTTAATAATGTTTAGTTTTATTTAATGCCGATGAGTATTTACTGAATAATTTAGTGTTTAGGCATACATAAGAAATTAAAATCATTGTATAATATATGGCATAATTCAGGAGTCAGGAGTAGAACTGGCTTGGTGTATAGGTCTCCATTTAGATTTTGTACCTCATAAATACGTAACCTGCTGTATTTACGGATATTGCCATACTTCTTCAGGGTAATTTTGAAAGAATCCGAGAAAATAAAAAATGTCAATTACATCAATCATCCAAAAAGTAGCATTGCAAATAGGGGCGGTGGTTTTAGTTGAACCAGAATATGAATTTGTAGGGCATATTACGTTTAAAAATGGGAAGAAGTCAGTTTTTAGTCATGCCAAATTGAATATTAATGGTTTTGCATCAGCCGAATTAGCTAAAGATAAAGCCTACAGTAATTTTTTCCTGAAGCACTTTGGATATCGGGTGACAGAGGGCAAGACGTTTTTCAGTGATCAGATGTGTGCTAAAATAGATCACCCCCGAAATATTGATGATGGATTTAATTATGCACAATCAATGGGATTTCCTGTGATTGTGAAGCCGCTGAATCTGAGTCAAGGTATATTGGTGACTAAGGTGCATAATCAGGAGGAATATTATGATGTTGCTAATAAGATATTCCAAATTAAATCAGGGTTGATTGTTGAAAAGTTTTATAGTGGTAATGACTATAGAATTGTGGTGTTGGATGATGAGGTGATTACGGCTTATCAAAGAATTCCTTTATGTGTTGTTGGTGATGGTATATCTAATGTTTTGGAGTTGCTACAACAAAAACAGGAAAAAATTATTAGTGCGGGTAGAAAAAATGTGATTAAATTTGATGATTTTCGCATTTCCCAAAAATTAAAAACACAAAATCTTGATTGGGATAGTGTGATTCCCAATAATAATCTTGTCTATCTTTTAGATAGTGCTAATTTATCGAGTGGAGGTGAAGCGGTAGATTTTTCGGAAACTATTCATTCTGACTTTCAGAAACTAGCAATTAATATTACTAAGGATATGGGACTAAGATTAGCTGGGGTGGATATACTTACCGATGATATTACTATGCCGATGGTAGATTATACGCTGATTGAGATTAATGGTTCTCCTGGGTTAAATCACTATGCTGCTAGTGGTGAGGTAGCAGCAAAGAGAGTGGAAGGGCTGTATTTGAAAATTCTCCAAGTGATAGAGAATGATGGTTAAAGGTTACAAGTTTTTTCTGAGTAGTGATTCAAGTTCCTCTGACAAAGAGTTCATATCTGCGACTCTAGCTACAAGTAAACTATCATGTCCGGCATCGTTTAACCGAGATTTCCAATAGTTAATACTTTCAGCATTATTCATCCAAAAGTCAATGACTGTATCTACTACTTGATCTAAGTTCCAACCCCATTTAACGGGGATTGGTTCTATGGATGATAGAAAGGCATCTAATGTGCAAGTATGAGTTCCTATATATTCTATGCCTTGATGCTGCGGTTTTATAAAACTCTGTTGTTGGTGATTGAAAAAATGCAAAACAGGAGATACACCTACCAGATTGAAACTGTATTTAATCATTCTAGTCCTCCAAATGAATTTATCAACTGTCGAGAAACTTGAATTTTAGGCAAGAATCTATGGCGGAAAAGTCCGCTAACTCTATCTAGGAAAAGGAGAATTTTTGCCTACTACATCAGTTTGAAGATCAAGCTAGAAATTAGCACTCAAACCTTGTGAGTGCTAGGGTTTATTTGATTGTTACATTGTATTATCTATGATTTAGAGGATAATTTCAAGACTGTAGATAGCTTTTTTATTTTGTGTTATTGTAATTTCTATTCAGGTGAGGTACAAAAACTCCACCCCGCACGATTTGATTAGGAAATACTATATTCTAAATGTGTTGGGTTGTACTTTGGTTAACCCAATTTAGGACTAAGTGATAATCAAGTTTGAGTTAACAATTTTTTGCTAAGGCTATATTAGGAACTAGCGGACTGGATTATTATGTGTTTTTCAGTTAAAATAGCAATTGATATTAATGGCGGAAAAGTCGGATAAAAGAGAAGAGAATCTAGTAATATTCAATTCATTTACTCAAAGTTTAACAAAAATATATTCTATAGATGAAGAAACATCTAAAATTTGTGGTCAATTTCATGCAGAAATAATTAACAAATTTGCACCTAAAGAGAAAGAAAAAAGAAGAAAATTTAAAATCAAAGATGCGGGAATACATCCCAATGATTTATGGATAGCTTGTACAGCAATACAATATGATTTAACTATTATTTCTGAAGATAGTGATTTTAAGCAAATGAGTAAAGTAAGACCTCTAAAGCTAGAATGTTGGAAATCTCCAATAGCTTCAGAAGTGAAAACTGAAATTATTTAGCAGATGTTTTTTCTTGGTTCTCTAGAAAATTGTGAATGTGTTGGGTTGCACTTCGTTTAACCCAACCTACAATTAATTTGGGATTTTTTACGCGGTTACTCCTTCTAGTTCTTGATCAGTTAAATCATACAACTTCCGCAGTTTATCTAATTTATCTCCGTCAGCTTGCCATAAACCGCGTCCTGATGCTTCTAACATTCTCCCAATAATATTTCTAAATGCTTCAGGATTGGCTTTGCGTAATTTTTCTGCCATTTCTGGATCTAAAGCATAGGTTTCTGCTGCTTGATCATATACCCAATCGTCTTGAAAATCGGCAGTTCCACCCCAACCTATTAATGCTGTCATGCGTTGGGAAATTTCAAAAGCACCTCCAGAACCTTGATTAGCCATTGCGTCCGCCCATTTGGGGTTTAATAACTTGGTTCTGTATTCCATTCGCAATAAATCATCTAAATTGCGGGGTGTGGTGTCTTGAGAAAAACTTTCGACAAAACTGGCTTGTACTTTTTTGCCGCTTTGTTTTTCTGCGGCCTTTTTCAAACCGCCTGTGTTGGCATAATATTCCTGAATATCGGTTAATCCATATTCTACCGAATCTATTTCTTGAATTATGCGATCGCTAGTTTTTAATAGGGTCTGTAATACTTCTGGTCTAGCTTGTCCTTTATCATTTCTACCATAACTAAAGACATTGCGACTTTCCCAAGTATTCCCCAACTCTTCTCCAGATTCCCAATTACCATCAACCACTCTATCATTAACTAAAGAACCAAAATCACCAGAAGGATTAGAAAACAATCTGGCCGAAGAATTTTCCACACCTTTAGCTTTCAAAATCAAAGCGTGTTTTCTAATAAAATTCATTTCTTCTGGTTCATCAATTTCCGCAGCCCGTTGAAATAAATCATCCAACAATTCAATGATATTTACAAAACTATCTCGAAAAATTCCCGATAGATTTGCTAACACATCAATACGCGGATGTCCAACCTCAGCCAGAGGTTTTAAATCATATCTAACTATGCGTCCTGTTCCTTCCTTCACAGGTTCAGCACCTACCAATTCTAAAAGAATCCCCAAAGATTCACCTTTGGTTTTAATAGCATCCAAACCCCACAATAAAACCGCCACAGTTTCTGGATATTTCTTATTTTCATCCAAAGACTGAGAGATGATTTTCTTGGCAATTTCCTTACCTCTTTCAAAAGCCGCAGGAGAAGGCATCCGATAAGGATCTAAAGCGTGAATATTCCTACCCGTCGGTAAAACACCAGCACCATCACGCAATAAATCTCCACCAGGTGCAGGAGGAATAAATTCACCATTTAAACCTCTTAAAAGATTCGTTAACTCATCAGTAGATTGATTTAATAACCTTGTAATTTCCTCCTCCTCTCTGTGTTCTCTGTGCCTCTGTGGTTCGTTGCCAAAATAAGCATCCAAATAACCAATTAACTCCTCCTGATTTGGTGCTTCACCTAAAGTATGTAAACCAGAGGAAAAAAGACGATTTTCGAGAACTTGGAGATATTCATACAACTTGACCAAATAATGATCAAAAGCATGATTACTAAACATCCTCACATTTTCCGGTGTAAAGGGAATACCCAACCTTTTGGCATCATCAAAAGGACAATCTACCTCCAAACCAGTATCAACTATTTTTTTACAAATGCCTTCTTTTAACAGATAATTCTTTTCTGGATCTTCCCGATATTCGGCGATTAAATCGCGTAAATTCACCAACTCTTTGTATAAACCGGCGCGTCCATAGGGAGGGACATTGTGAGAAATTAATACTCCATAACCGCGACGTTTAGCTAATATTGATTCAGAAGGATTATTTGCGGCATAGATATATAGATTGGGCATATTTCCCAAGAGAATATCCGACCAAGAATAGCCAGTATTTCCTAATGGTGAACCGGGCAACCATTCTACCGTTCCGTGCATTCCAAAATGAACAACTGCATCAGCTTGAAAATCATTTTGTAGCCATTTATAATAAGCTGCATATTGGGGATGGGGGGTTAAATCTCTTTCAAACATTAACCGCATGGGATCACCTTGAATTCCCAAAGGTGGCTGGACACCTATCCACACATTTCCTAATTGCACACCACCAACATTAAACTCATCATTGTATGTTTTAATACCGCTACCAGTGAGGTATTTCCATTGTTTTTCAATGCGAGTTGTGAAAAGATAGCCTAACCATTTTTCTAATGTTCTGGCATTAACGGTATTTTTATTTTGTAGAGACGTTTCATGAAACGTCTCTACATTTATGGGATTAATTTCGTCTGCTTCTTTAACTTGGCGAATTAATTCTTCTCCATCTTCGGGAATTTCGCCGACATTATAACCTTGTGCTTTGAGTGCATGAAGTAATTTAATTAAACTACGGGGAACGTTTAATAATGCCGCAGTTCCCACTGCACCATAGCCAGGGGGAAAACCATATAAAATAATGGCTATTTTTCGTTGGGAAATAGGTTTTTGGCGGAGGGAAACCCAGTTTTTAACTCTATTAGTTAATCGCTGCATTCGTTCAGGAACTAAATAAATTTGTTCACCGACTAAACCACCGAGGGGAATTGTATCAATCGCACCATCTAATTCTGGTAAAGCATATAGGACAACACTTTGTAAACCGCCTACACCTTGGCGCGTCCAAGAGTAAATATCTTGAATTAATAAAGGTGCAGCGACGATATAAGGGACATTTTTGGCTGTGAGAATGCGTTTAGCTACTTCCACCTGTCTTCCGGCTTCCATTGAACCAGCCGGACCACCAACGAGGGGAAATCCAATGGTAGAAACTATGGCATCAATTTTTACTGCTTCTGTGGTAAGGGAAGGAGTTTCAATGTTACCTCTTTGACGTTGTTGGGTTTCGTAGTCACTGGTCATCCAATCTCTGACGGCTACGTGACCTTCTACGCCGTTGATAAAGATGGGTAAGGGGGTTAACCCGGCTTTTTCAAAATAGCGGATTAGTTGGGGAATATAGGGCAGTTTGGTGATAACGTGCTTTCGGTAAAGTAGGATACCGATGATTGGGCGCAGGCCCTGCGCCCCTACGTCCTGGTCTCTTTTCCGATACCATTGTAAATATTCACGCGGTGATCTAAAAAACCCTTGATATTCGGGATGTAATAAACCCATGTCGGGGGTTTCGATAGGTGGGGGTATATCTCCAACTTTTAAATCTAAGTATTTTTCCGCAATTGTCCAAAATAGGGCAGCGACGTTTTCTGAACCGCCGGCGTTCCAGTAACCATAGATAATTAACCAATTACGAAGGTCTTGAACTTTTTGGACGGGGATAAATTTTAATAACTTTGGTCCGATTTTCAGGAAACTGATATAACCGGCGAGTTTGTCTTCTTCTTTACCGTTGCTGAATTTGTCAAGGATGAATTTAACGGGTTTAGGCATTCCTGCGGGTTTGTCACCGATCGCAAATGATCCTATTTTGGTTAAACTAATTAATTCCAGTGCTGACTCGAAAATAAGACGGATAGGAATATTAGCGACGCGCTCTCGCAACCACACAACTTGGTCATAATCGAAGAGTAAACTGCCAAAGAACACATCTGCGTTTTTGAGGGCTGCTTCTACTTCCGGGCTATTGGTGGTAATATTGCGATCGCTAAATACTCGAATATCCAACTCTGGACACCGGGAATTAGCCAAATCAGCCGCTTTTCGGTACAAGTCCGCGTTAAACGATTCAAACCCAGCAATCAAGACAATGCGTTTCATGCGCTTTTGCTACGAAATATTTCTTTACATTGATCTTAAACATTTTTGGGGATTAATGGGGGAATCTCTACCTAGAGATTAAAATAATGTCTATGCTTTTTGGAACTAAATTAACCAGTAGCAGACTCTTGGCATAGCAACAAAGTCAATTAAGGAGATAAAAATGAAATTCGGCATTGATATTGGTCACAACTGCCCTCCTGATAGTGGTGCAAGTGGCATTAAATCGGAAGATAAGTTAACAATGGAAGTGGGTAACAAGGTTATCGCTAAATTAGAAAGTTTAGGACATACAGTAATCTCATGTAAACCAAATAGTGCCAGTACAGTAAATCAATCATTAGGTAGACGGTGCGAAAAAGCCAATAATAACCGAGTAGATTTTTTTGTATCTATTCATTTTAATGCTTTTAATGGACAAGCTAATGGGACAGAAGTATTTGCTATTAGCGACGCTGGCAGAAAAGTCGCCCAGAAAGTATTAGATGAAATTGTCAAATCTGGCTTTTTTAATCGTGGTGTTAAGAGTGGTTCTCACCTGTATGTTCTGAGAAGAACAAATATGCCAGGAATTCTCATAGAAGGTTGCTTCATTGATTCTGCCAAAGATATGCAAATATATGATGGTGAAGCAATGGCTAATGCCATAGTTGTTGGGTTAACAGGTAAAGTAGCAAGTACTTCTGTAAATCCTGCTTCTAATACGCCTGTAAATCCTGTTATAGATGAGGAACAGAATAAAGATAAGAGCATTCTCAGACTACAACAGGCTTTAAATCGGCTGAAAATTACTGATAAAAATAATCGTCCCTTAGTAGAAGATAATCGCATGGGAGCAGCTACATCTTCAGCAACGGAAAAATTCCAGAGAATTGTGGGAGTTTTACCAACAGGAATTGCTAGTAACACTACCTGGAATGCTATCAATCAGATATTAGCTAAACGAGTTATTCAAGGAACTCATGCTAGTGGCGTAATTATCAGGTACTTACAATTTCGTATAGGTGCTAATCCCGATGGTATTTATGGTTCGCAAACGGAAGCAGCACTCAAGAAATTTCAACAGCAAAATGGTTTAACTGCTGATGGTATTATTGGGGCAATGACTTGGCAGAAATTGATAGGTTAGGAGCATAAAGGATATTGCTGGTAAATAGGGGGTTTTACTCCCTATACTAGAAACAAATTTATATTTTTATAAGGGCTTGACTGTTTGATTCTAAACGTAGGGGTAAAGCCCGCCTGGGAATGAATTCCCAGTCTAATAGCAGAAGTCATCTGAAGATGACTAAATAACTCGGAAATTTTTGAGTAAACTAAAGTTTACTTTCGCTATTAGCCCGGAAATATGGCTTACGCCACGCTACGCTATCATTTCCGGGCGGGTGTGGAAGCCAACAGATAAGCCATTTTTAACTTAAGTTCTGGAGTTTAGACTAAAAACAGATATCAAGTTAGACAAGTTTTGGATGCAATCGAAAAATTAGCAGCAATTGAAGAAACTGAGGAATCGGAAAATGGTTAATCACAACCACTATACATATAGAGTTACTTGGTCACAAGAGGATCAAGAATTTGTGGGTTTGTGTGCAGAATTTCCTAGCCTGTCTTATCTTCATGAAGATAATCTTACTGCTCTCAAAGGTATTACAGAGCTAGTGAAAGATATACTAACTGATATGGAAACTACTGGGGAGATACCTCCAGAACCACTAGCCCAGAAGCAATATAGTGGTAAATTTCAGGTACGTATTACCCCGGCACTACACCGCAAATTAGCTATAGAAGCCGCAGAAGAAAAAGTTAGTCTGAACCGATATATCAGTTATAAACTTTCTTGATTATTGATTAATGAAATTTATTTTGTTGGAGGTTTTAAGCCTCCTTTTTTTATAATGAGTTTTAAACTAAGCAACTGCAAATTCTGTATATTGTCTGATATCGGCTGGTGGTCAGGCTAAAACAATTTGATTTTTAGGAATACCAGCGTTAACAAGTTCGTTGGCTATACCGTATTCTGTTCCGTCTCTTTGAATCCAGATTTTATCGTTGATTATGTCAATATGAACTAAACAACCATGCACTCGTTGATTATTTTCCCAGCAAGAGTGTTAGTAGTAGGTAATGGTTGGCTGTTTGGTCTATTATTAGTTGTCTTTCTAGTTCACCGTAAGCGTAGAGAAGTTGGGAATATTCAGTTAAGAGGGTGTTTGAAAAGTTTTGAATGTATAAATTGACCCCTCTCCAAACCTCTCCCCGACGCGGGGAGAGGCTTTGAAAACCCCATTCCCTGGTAGGGAAGGGGGGCAGGGGGGTTAGGTTTTTGGAGATTATGGGTTTCATCTGATACTTTTCAAACAACCTCTAAGATTTTTTGAATGATTTGGCGATATTTATCTAAGGTATCCATTGCAGTATAATCTCTTGTTTGGAGTCGAAGACAAGTAAACAAAGGCGTTGATTTTCTAATAAGATTTTACCAACTATTGAAATAGTTCTGAGTAGGTTTCTTGACGAATAGCGAGATATAAGCGTCGTTCAATAAATGGAATGAGACAAAGCTCTAATATAAAACATTGACGGAATAGGTATGAATAGCTGAATCTAATGTTACAATGGTCATATTATTTTGTAATGCTTGACAAATTAAAATTCTATCAAAAGGATCACGATGCAATAATGGCAGATTTACAAGTTGAGCAATAGTTTCTTCATCAAGATTGAGACTGTTAATTAGGTGCTGTTGACGCTGTTTAGGAAGGTATATTTCCGGTGATGCTGGTAAGGGTAATTTACCTAATTGATATTTTACGGTTGCTTCCCAAACTGAAACACAACTTAAATAGACATCGTTGTTTAAATCACGAATACTATTTTGTAAATGAATCGGTAATTTTACATCACCGCTAATAAACCATAGGAAAATATGGGTATCTAATAATAATTTCATTTACCCTCAAAACTATTCAAAATTTCATCAGGTAAGGGAGCATCAAAATCATCTGGAACAATGAACTCTCCAGCACATAAACCATAAGGTCTGAGTTGTGGAGATGTGGGGGAAACTGGTTTTATTTCTGCGATCGCTTTACCTGATTCGATGATAATTATACTTTCTCCTGCTGCTACTTGGTGAAGATAGCTAGTGAAGTTTTTCTGGATTTCATCAATGGTTATGGTTAACATGAGATGATTGTTTAGGAATGTTTCTAGTATATCAAGAAGTTATGAATATTTTTATCTCACGCAAAGGCGCAAAGACGCAAAGGAAGAATTGCAAGTACAAAGGTTTTTGTAATGTTACCTATTGACAAATGACAAGGGTTACGTATAATAGTACGTAATATCATATATTAAATCAGCGTTTCTGGAAAACGCGGGTATCATGTCAATGGCAATTTTTAGCAATGCGTTCTCAGATGAGCTAATTACAGCCACTGAGTTGAATCGTCAACCTGGACGAATTCTAGACAAAGCTTATGAACATCCAATTACTATTACTCGCAATGACCAATCTTTTGCGCTATTGCGTCGTGAAGATGTGGCTTATTTAGTGAAAGGGCTAACACAAAGTAAGGCTGTTTTTGAGGTGTTATCGGTTGCGTTTCGGTTATTATTAGGACAAAAAATAGGTTATGAGCATCCTTATGGATGGTTGAGCGTATTTGATGCTGATGAATTGCAAGAGTTTATTAAAGAAGTGAGTGAGGCTTTTCGCTTAACTGATACTTCTAATGAGGCTTGGGATTTGATTGATGCTATTATTCATGAATGGCATGAAAGTTCTACAGCTATTATTAGTCCTGAGTTAGCAGCAGCTTTTAATGATGAAAATAAAGAGGGGAAATCATGTTAAAATTTATGCCATGGTAATACTTGCAATTAAGCACAATTTAAGTTAAAATAATAAATAGAGTTCAAGTTAATGATATGACTCACATAACATCAAAAAAAATGGTAAGACGAGGAAGAATTTTTCCTGAATTGACTATATCACCAGAAGAATTAGCTAAACGAGAAGCGGAAGATGAAATATTTTATCAGCGTTGTCGAGCAATTTTTGATCGTGTCCGTTCTGAATATATGGAAAGTCATTATGGTTGGTATATTTCCATAGAACCCAATAGTGGGGAATATTTAATTGATCAGGATAGAATGCAATCTCATAAAAGAATGTTGGAAAAATATCCTCAAGCTAGACATTTCGTTTTTTGTTTGAATGAAACAGGGACAACTGGCACAATATGATAGATGGTTATTTTGGAGATAATGGGCAATTATTTTTTGAGATTGAATTAGTTACTAATGATGGCTTAAATCTTACTATAGATGCCCTATTTGATACGGGCTTTGCAGGTTTTATGGCTATTAATACACAAGATTTAGATGGATTAGAATGGGTGTATAGTGGGGAGGAAATGTTACGGACTGCTAAAGGTGAATCAAAATTTCAGATTTATTTAGGTCAAGTGATATTAGACGGAAAGCAGTATCAAATTCCTGTGAATGTGGGCAAAGGAATTAATGAGATTTTATTGGGTTCTGAGTGGTTAAAGTTATTGCGTTTAGTTGTGGATTTTCCAGAAGGTATTTTGACTTTGGGGTAATTTTTTTCTCACGCAGAGAACGCAGAGAAAGAGGTGTAGTTAGTGGTTATCGAAATTTGGAATCTTTGTTTACAGAATCAATGGATGATTGAGAGTTTATCTAAATCTAAACCGATGCAAAACCTGTAAACTGTCTCACATAAGGTGATCTAAAACCTAAAACAATATCTGTTTTCGGTACACCTAACTCTACTAATTGATGAGCAATTCCTTCTTCCGTAAAATCCCTTTCAATCCAGATTTTTCCATCTTTAATACTAATATGAATGGGACAACCATAAATTCTATTTTCGTCTTTCCATCCTGTATATAACAATAAATAAATATCCCGTTCTGTATCAAAAACAATTTCTGTATTTTCTAAATCTTCCTCTGCTTGGTCTTTTGCATATTTAGAGATAATATCTTTTACTATCTCTTGATAATTTAAGGTTTCCATAACACTATTTCCTCCTTATTAATGTCAAAAACTAATAATTTAATTTCATAAGTTTGTAAAACAGTTTGAATGAAACTATCAGTAAAAAACTCTTGATATATATCTTCAGATATAGCTAAATATAATACTCTTTCAGGGTCTTGCTGTCCTAATGCTATCCTATAATTTAAAAATTGACCAATTGCTGTATGAAATTCGGAAATTGCTGAAAGTCCGAGAAAACTTTTTACCTCTACTGCTATCTTTTGATTATCTTTCTCAGCACCAATTAGCTTTTCTGCTCCTAAATCTATCCTAATTTTCACTAATGCTGTTAGGCGTAAATATAAAGGATCATCAGTAATTTGCCAATTCTCTTTTTCTAATGCTATTTTAACTGTATTGTGAAATATATCTTTTGCTGACATAAAAATTTAAAGTGATATTTTATATTGGATTATACCTTGTTTTTTAAGTAATGGCTCTGTATTATATTTGTAAGTTGGGTTAAGCCGCATCGCAACCCAACGCAATCAAATTATAAAAATGTTGGGTTATGCCTACGGCACGCTACGCGAACGTTTTTCAACCCAACCTACAACTAACACACTGCAAAACCAGTAAATCCCCTCACAAAAGGAGATTTAAAACCTAAAACTATATCGGTTTTTGGTACTCCTAATTCTACCAGTTCACTAGCTACACCTTCTTCAGTTAAATCTCGCTGAATCCAGATTTTTCCATCTCTAATATCTACATGAATAACTGTACCATAAGCCCTTTCGTTATTCTGCCATCCTACATGAACTACTAAATAACTATTTCTTTCACTATCAAAAATTAACTCCTTTTCGGTTCCTTCTGATCTATGATTTTCGGTATGTCTTGCTAACACGGTTTTTACTAATTCAGGATAATTCATTCCTTCCATAAAACAATCTCCTGTTTAATAATTTCAAAAATCAATAATTTTAATTTATGTTCAGCAATTATTTCTTGAATAAACGGAATTAGAAAAAACTCTTTGTATATGTCATTACCAATTGCTAGATATAAAATGCGGTTGGGTTCTTTTTTTCTTAAAACAGTACGATAATTAAGTGTTTGTCCTAAAGCGGTATGAAATTCATTTACGATTGAGTCAGCTAAAAAAGATTTTACCTCAACTGCTATTTTTTGACCTTCTTTTTCTGCTCCTAAAAGTATTTCTGTTTCTAAATCAATTCTAAAATCAAGACTATCTACTGTAAATGATAAAGGATCATCAGTAATTAACCAACCATCTTTTTCTAAAGCTAACCTAACTGCATTGTGAAAAAAATCTTTCGCTGACATATAAAGTTAAAGTGATGATGTTTAATTATGTTATTTCCCAGTCTTGTAATTGTAATTGAGGAATGCGGGAAAACTCCCTAGTATTGTGTGTAACTAATATCAAATTATTAGCTAAAGCAATAGCAGCAATTTGTAAATCATAACCACCAATTGGTGTTCCTTTGCTAGTAAGTTCAGCACGAATATTACCGAAAATTATAGCTGCTTCATCATTAAAGGGTAAAGAGACGAATTTATCAAGAAATGCTTGTTGTAATTTTAAATTACTCTCTGGTTTAGCACTCCGCATAGCGCCATAGAATAACTCACTTTTCACAACAGAACAAACTGCAATTTCAGAAGTTGAGATACTATCTAATTTCTCTTTTAGATGAATATTTTTACCTTTAAGATAAATAATACAGGTATTGGTATCTAATAAGTAAATCATCAGAATGCTTCTCTTTCAGGTTGTTCTAATTGTGGATGTCTAATAAATGTTTCATCTTGGATACAACCATAAAAATCACTCAATTTCATGGTTTGTTCTGTGGCTGTTTCTTCTTTTGGTACAGCTATTTCATAAATAACAATAATATCAAATTCAGTTCCTTCTTTAGCCTGTGGTAAATGAATTTTTAATAGTCCATCTTTATCAATGCGGGATCGCAGTCTTAAACTTTCCATTTTTTAATTTTCCTTTCTCTAGTAATTTACGTTTTTTCGACATTACTTTATTTTATCATTGTTTTACATTAAATTCTATCCTACTTTCATTATTCTTTACCTAGTAATAATTCGTAGGTTGGGTTAAGCAAAGCGTAACCCAACGCAATAAAATTATAAAGATGTTGGGTTTTCTCAACCAAATCTACATAATTATGAAGCTATTTGATAAATTACAGGTTTATATCTTGCTTCGGGAATCGGTTTACCTTCTATTTTCGCAGCTTCTAACCAAGCAGCTTTGGCTTTGAGAACTTCTTGCAGCGCTTCTTCTTCTGTTAAACCAAATCCTGAACAATATTTTAAATCAGGAATATCAGCAATATAACCTTCATCTTCTTGACTGTAGAAAATATTAATGTGATAGTGTTTCATTATTCATTCTCCATAGTTAAGGAATATTTTTCAATTAATATTAAAAATTGCCGAATTTGATAAGGAATAGCTTTACCATTGCGATTGTGTAAGTTAATTAGTTCGGGGATAGTTGGATGTGTAAAAATGTGATGACTACCGTTGATATGTGATAGGGAAAAACCAAAGGCTTCAACTAATGTCACTAAATCATCAAATTGAAGATTTTTAGATCCTGAAAGAACTTTCTCCAGTAATTTACGCTTTTTAGATATTACTTTATTTTATCATTATTTTACATTAAATTCTATCCTAATTTCATTTAGTTAGATAAGTATAATTCTTTCCATTTTTTGATTAAGACTTGTTTCATTCCGGGATATGAGAGTATAAAAGGGAAATTGTTTGTGAAATCAATGTTATTTTTAATAGGATTCATATCCATTTCTTCACTACAGTCTACTATATTAATAACTCCATTAATTTTAACCTCTACAGCAGGAAATTTAACGCCTTTATCCCGCAAATATAGCAGTTTTTCACGTATCCATATCCAATCTATATTGTGAGTTATTTCTATCACCTTCTCTAGCAATGATACTGGCTGCATAGAAAATAGCTGATTCTGCATCTGCTAAAGTATTTTCATCGCTGTGTTGATACAGAATGATATGAAAAGTAGATATAGCATTTGGTGGAAAGGTTATATTTCCCGTAGAAGTCCATACACTAGGTATATGGATTCTAAGATTTAAGTCTTGTTCATCTAATTTTAAACATAGTATTTGCTTTGATTCCCAATTAATAAGACCTGAAATCGAATGATCTAAAAGATCAGGATATTCAGTGGATATAATACAAAAATTAACTTCATAATTTGACAAAAATGGTAATGTATTTTTCAGTTCTGATTCATAAGCGATTATTTCTGTTATGGTTTCTCTTGCTGTTTTACTACTTCTTTTTATTTCAATGATTATATATTTATATTTTTCATGATTAAAAAGTATTAAGTCTGGAAATAGCCTTTGTGATCTATCGAGAGAAATGCTTTTAGAAGCATTTGCTATAATATGGTTATTTTGCAAAAACTGTAGTACATTTCTAGCAGCAATTATTGCTTTTTTAGTTGACAAATAATCAATCAAAAATGATGGTAAAGAATCAGGTTCGTAGTAAGATTGATAACGGTATTCTATTGATTTTATATCTTCATCTTCTATAAGATCCAAAAATTTATTTTCTTGAATTGCGTTTTCTATAATTTTCTGAATTTCACTTTCTTTCATGAATTTATTACCTAATCATTTTTGAAATTGTCCTAATTCAATCAATCTTTCTTGGTGCGTTACGCTTCGCTAACACACCCTACTGTCTGAATCAGGATTTCCAGGATTTAAGGATGTACAGGATTAAGAGAAAACTAATCTTTAAAATCTGAAATATTACCAGATAAATATTCATACAAAATCCTGTAAATCCTCTAATCCTGGGTATCCTGATTCAGACAAAAAATATTTGTAATCTAAACAAACCAATTCTCATTATATCCTCCCTCTGCGCTCTCTGCGTCTCTGCGGTTCGTTAAATAAAAAAAGGGATAAGCAAAACGCCTATCCCCAAAAAATCAACTAATTAATGATTTACGTTCCAGACTGCCAAGAATTGGTATAGTCAATTTGATCTGCTGTCAAACTATCAATGAAAATGCCCATAGCTTGCAACTTCAAGCGAGCAATTTCTTCATCCACTTCTCTAGGAATAGAATGCAAACCAGCAGCTAAACTACCCTTATTCTTCACCAGGTATTCAACAGCCAAAGCTTGGTTAGCAAAACTCATATCCATAACTGCGCTGGGGTGTCCTTCAGCAGCAGCCAAATTAATCAAACGTCCTTGTCCGAGTACAACAACGGATTTACCATTTGTTAATTTATACTCTTCTGTGAAAGGACGGACATCCTTGATTTCCTTAGCATTAGCCGCTAAGTATTTCAAATCAAGTTCTAAATCAAAGTGACCAGAGTTACAAACGATCGCACCGTCTTTCATCACATCGAAGTGTTCACCGCGAACGACGTGCTTGTTACCTGTCACAGTAATGAAGATATCACCGTGAGGCGCTGCTTCCGCCATAGGTAGCACGCGGAAACCATCCATAACGGCTTCAATAGCCTTGATGTGGTCAATTTCGGTAACGATGACGTTTGCACCCATACCACGGGCGCGGAGGGCTGTTCCCTTACCACACCAGCCATAACCGACAACTACAACAGTTTTACCAGCTAATAAAATATTTGTAGCGCGAATAATCCCATCTAAGGTAGATTGACCTGTACCATAGCGGTTATCAAAGAAGTGCTTGGTGTCTGCGTCGTTGACGTTCATCGCGGGGAAGGTAAGAACGCCTTCTTTAAACATGGCGCGTAACCGCACGATACCAGTTGTGGTTTCTTCGGTGCTACCAATTAAATCTGCAATTTGGTGTTGACGATGTTGAACTAATTCTGCTACCACGTCGCTACCGTCATCAACAATGATGTTGGGGCGATGATCTAATGCTATTTGGACGTGGCGGTTATATGTAGCGGCATCTTCGCCTTTTTGAGCAAATACGGCAATTCCATGATCAGCTACAAGGCTTGCAGCTACGTCATCTTGAGTTGATAGGGGGTTACTAGCAATTAATACTGCATCAGCACCGCCGGCTTTGAGAGCGATCGCTAAATGGGCAGTTTCTGTGGTGACGTGGGCGCAAGCAGCAAGGCGTAAACCAGCGAATGGCTTTTCTTTCTCAAAGCGATCGCGGATTTGCTTCAATACGGGCATTTCTCTTCCAGCCCATTCAATCCGTTGTCTTCCCAAGGGAGCGAGGGCGAGGTCTTTAACCTCGTGCTTTAATATGGGAGCAGTTGCAATCATGAAGAATTATCCTCTAAAAAATAAAACAGGTCTATAAACCTTTACGTACTTTAACAATATTTTCTGACAACTAGCCATATTTTCTCGTAAATACTGATTCCCGATTTATCAGCAAAGGTAATTTTTCCATTTATATGGCAAAATATATCAGATTTGATATAACAAAAAATATGGAACAAACTGATAAACCTCTAGTTTGGTTCCATGGACAGGTGAAAACTGAGAAGATAAAATTTTATGGATCAATTAAAGAGAGAACGTCTAGAAGCTAAAGGTGGGAAAATTGGCACAGCGACAGAATTTTTGGAATTAACTCCAGAGGAAGCAGCATTAGTAGAAATTAAATTAGCTCTCAGTCGCAACTTGAAAGTAAGAAGACAAAATTTAATGACTCAGACTGAATTAGCTACTAAAATTCATTCTAGTCAACCCAGAATTGCTCATGCTGAAAATGGAGATGCTTCTGTTTCCATTGAGTTATTAATACGTGCAATGTTAGCTACTGGTGCAACTCCCCAGGATATCGGCCAGATAATTGCTAGTGTGCAGGGGTGAGAGTATTTTCTAAATTAATGAAGCCAAAGTTTGCATTAACAGATGAGATTCCTTACCAATATCACCTTGCAATAAAAATTGATACCATTGTTGTAACTGTTGCCGAGCTAAAGTATAAAGCGGATCATCAATACCTGAGTGAAAAAGTTCTATTATCGCCTGTCTTTGAGTCTTTCCCCGTCCTAAAATCCTCAACCAGAGAGTGGAAATATCTATAGGTAGTTCATTTGTAACAACGATAGTAGTAGAAAAAATTGCAGGTAAATTATAAACACCTGGAATATTCACAGCAGATGATTTAATTCCAAATCCTTGAAAATGGTCAGGAAAAATAGAGGGAACGATGATCAATTGAGTTTTATTATCATCCTCTTCCGATTTTTCCTGATCTATATCTTTTAAAGTTTCATTTACAGGAATAATCCCGCCATTAGTTTCACTTGTCCACGTTAAAAAATGATTTATACAGTTTCTTAGTTCCTGCGTGTTTGGTGTCCAGCGTAAAGGTTGAATAATACAGGGAGTTGAAGTAAGTTCTCCCAATAATCCCAAGGATATCCTAGATTTATTGATATCAGGTTCAAACAATACATCTACTATTTTTGCTTCCGCTACCACTTCGGGACTAACTAATATATTAGGGTTATTAGTAAAGAGTGTTTCTATATATGTACGTTCCCAACCAGATCGAGAAGGATGTTTATAGACTCTTAATTTAGGGTTGCGGGGAATAAGTTCATTCAGGAAAATATTACCATAATTACTAAGTAGTATAGAAAGATAATCTTGGGCAAAAATCACAAAAGATGGTCGAGACATAGGAAATTTTTCAGAAATATTCTTTCTAAGATATTATACATTTAATTAGCCATATTTTATCATAAATACCTATTAGCTAGTAGATACTACCTTTATCTTCAATATAAGTAAGATTAAGACCTGATCTAACTTTTGGCTTTTTCATCCTTCTCTGGTAAGACTATAGCAACCTTGCGAGTTACCCAAGGAGGTATTTGAGTGCTAGTTCAATTTTTAGCTATTACGGGTTCAATGATCATATCTATTGCACCTGTACCTAAAGCTACAGCCCAAACTCCAGAGAATTTACACAAAACTGCATTTATCAAAACAGCATTAACCCAACCAGAAACGCAAACTCAGTTTTTCCAACAAGTTGGTATTGCTACTGCTAGTACCATCACTATGATGATTATGAGTTGGGGAGTCCGTCGTTTCCAAAAGCGTTTAAGTAATGATTTATTACAATCCTCCGAGCCTAATTCCCTAGAGGATCAACCCATTACCAAATTAATTAATCAACAACAACAGCAACATATCCAAGAAGTTAAAACCAGAATATTTCAACTCGCACAAGCTGGAATTTGGGTCAGTGGTAGTTTAATTATTTTAGGACTATTTCCTGCTACCCAAGCCCTACAAATTGGGATTCTCACTATTGCCAAAATTCCCATCAAATTAATTATTGTTGGTGTGGGAACGTATGTCATAGTCCGGTTTACTTATGCGATCATAGATCATTTTACCTCTACCATCATTAGTGGTGGAGCATTACTAACTCCAGAAACTTCCGAACGTCTCCAATTGAGAATATCCACGTTTTCCGGTGTCACTAAAAGTATCACCACCATTATTTGGGTAGGTGCGGGAATTTTAATGTCCTTAATTGCCTTGGGAATAAATATTGTTCCTCTTCTGGCTGGTGCTGGTTTAGTTGGTGTAGCGGTATCTCTGGCTTCTCAAAACTTAATTAAAGATGCAATTAATGGCTTTTTAATTATTTTAGAAGATCAATATGCTTTGGGTGATATGATTACAGTAGGTACTGTGGGCGGTTTAGTCGAAAAATTGAATTTGCGGATGACTCAAGTACGAGATGCAGAAGGACGTTTAATTACAATTCCTAATAGTGAAGTCAAAATAGTTGCCAATCTTTCCAGTCGTTGGTCACGGGCAGATTTAACAATTCCAGTTTCTTATCAAGCTAACATAGATGAGGCTTTAGAATTAATAGAAAATGTCGCTTTAGAGATGAATGAAGATCCCGAATGGCAACATCAAATTTTAGAAAAGCCTAATGTGTTGGGAGTAGAGAATTTTAGCGATCGCGGTTTAATGATTCGTGTATTAATTAAAACCCAACCTCTTAAACAATGGGGTGTAGCGCGAGAATATCGTCGTCGCTTAAAAATCAGCTTAGACGCAGCCGGAATTTACATACCCGTACCCCAACAAGCAAATTGGGTAAATGGCTTTTAATTAAGATATTTGGGGCAACCACGGGGGGTTTGTCCCTACTCCTCACAATTACATTTTCCTTATCACTCAATTCAGTAATTGATAATTAAAAAAAATATATCATTAGCATTAGAATTAAATTCTTTTATATTTCCGCATTCAAGGCTATCATCAAGGACATTACCAAAGATGAGAACCAGAGGTGACAGTTATGAATGAGCAATTATTAGAAAAAGACGCAATTAATAGCATTGAAGATAGAGAGATTGACTTAGAAGGTGCTTTTCAAGAATCTCAAATCCAAGACATTCTCGATAAATTAGATCAGGAATTAGTCGGTTTAAAGTCCGTCAAAAACAAAATTAAAGAAATGGCGGCTTTATTACTAGTTGATCGCATTCGCAAAAGCTTAGGATTGGATGCAGGTGCGCCTAGTCTCCACATGACCTTTTTAGGCAATCCCGGCATGGGTAAAACCACAGTAGCCATGCGGATGGCAGAAATTCTCTATCGTTTAGAATATATACGTAGAGAAACCGTTATGTTAGTAACCAGAGATGATTTAGTTGGTCAAGGTATTGGCCAAACAGGTCCCAAAACCAGAGAAGTTTTAAATAATGCTATGGGTGGCGTTTTATTAGTAGATGAAGCCTATACATTATATCGTCCAGATCATCCTGGGGATTTTGGCTTAGAAGCCATTGAAATACTCATGCAAGTCATGGAAAACCAAAGAGATGATATAGTCGTGATTCTCGCCGGTTACAAAACACAAATGGAGCATTTTTTCCATAGTAATCCCGGCATGAATTCTCGCATTGGCTTACATATTGAATTTAATGATTATAGCGTTGACAACTTAATGATTATTGGTCAATCTATAGTCAAATCCCAAAACTATTGTTTTAGTCCAGATGCCGAAAAAGCCTTTCGAGAATATTTAATTAGACGTAAAACCATGCCTCATTTTGCTAATGCTCGCAGCGTTAGAAATGCCATAGATAGAGCAAGATTACGTCAAGCAAATCGGTTATTAAGTAGTGGGAAAAAATTAAATAAACAGGATTTAATCACCATTGAAGCAGTAGATATTTTAGCCAGTCGAGTATTTAGAGAAGGTGTTCCCGATTGTGAAACCGAAAGTTAGATAATTTGGTAATTGGTAATTGGTAATTGGTGATTGGTAATTGGTAATTGGTAATTGGTAATTGGTAATTGGTAATTGGTAATTGGTGATTGTAGAATAATCCAAAATCCAAAATCTAAAATACACCCTGTTTAGAGTATAAAATCTAACAGGGTGGATTTTTATTGTCCCCTTGGCAATATAGTAAATTTGTACTATACTAACAAAATAGTCTTCAAACCTGGAAAGACTTATGGAATAGGGATTTTAAGGACTACACCTATGATGAAGCATTATATTCTCAATCTTAACCCCACCGCCAAGCATGAATGGGATCGTTGTATTATCCGTGATCCTCTGACGGCAAAACGTCCAGATATAGCTAAAATAATTGCTGAAGCCGTAGGTGCAGATACAGGTAGTTATTTAGTCAGTGTAAATATTGAAGTCACGGTATTACAGGAAGCACCAGCACCATTACCCGAACAGCTTTCCCTACCGTTTCCAGAAACGAATACAGCATCAATGCTAAGAGAAGCAGCTTAAAGGCTTAATAATAAATCAACAAGGTTATCAGCTTATGTAATTAGTTGATAACCTTGTTAATTTGCAAGTTTACCTCACCAATTAATTATTAATAAATAAACTAGATTTCAGGATAAGTAGAATAATAGCCGCTATTGACAAAATTTTTTGCCCTTTTTTTGTCAAAAATTAAACTTTGTTGTGAATCGTTAGATTTTTTACAAATTTTGCTGGGATTTGCTAATCTAGAATACAAGTATTAAATGTTTTATTTAGTTCTTGAGGTTTAGCAATGTCCAAAAAGCAAAAAGATATACAACTATCTCTATTTGGTGACGAACCAGAATATTTCAATCGGAAAAGAATATGGACGGCTGCCAAACATCGGATCATGTTAAGGTATATACAAGCCTTCTGTTATAACTTAGGTGGTAGCAAACCCTTTCAATCACAGTATCTTAACTATGTTGATGGTTTTGCAGGAAAAGGTAAATATGATAGAGGAATTGGCATTGAGGACTTTATAGATAAATCAGATTTTTGGAACAGATATAAACCGAATTTTTTAGATACTGATGGTTCACCTTTGATAGCTCTTAAATTAGCCAAAATATTTGAACTTGAAGATCGTGTTACATTAAGATGCTTTTTTACAGAGAAAAACAAAAAAAGAAACCAAGAACTCAATATTAACTGTAATTTAATAGGGGAAGGATTATCTTACAAAATTTATAAACCTCAAAAATTTGATAAAGTGTTACCTCAAATCATGAGTGAATTAGACAACTATCCAACATTATTTTTTTTAGATACTTTTGGTGTTCAAGGAGTAACTTTTGAAGAAATATGTTCTATAGCTGATTATGTTAGTAAATATAAAGGGGAATTATTCATCCTATTCCATAATATCGCAGTTGCTCGCAGTGGCGGCAGATATAAAACAAGTTATAAAGATTCCAAGGAAGAGAAAATTATGGAAACATATACACAGCATCTAACTAAACTTTTAGGTAATAACTCAGATATAGAATGGAAACAAAAATGGCTTGAATACCAACAAGAAGAGCAAAAAGAGCAAAAATTTGAAAGATGGGTGCTTGAATACTTCAAAGATAGACTGCGGAAAAATAGTAATTTTAATGGAGTAGCTAGTTTTGAAATCAAAGAGGAGTATAATGATACTCGACCACAATATCATATTGTAGTTGGCAGTAACCATCCTCAAAAAGCTTTAGGTGTCTTTTTAAATGATTTTGTGTATCAGGAAAATAAATTACTCTTCCATCAAGATGATAAAACTGGTCAATATCATAAATTTATGGACGATGAATGGGAACGTCAAAATAATGAACGTATTTCCACAATTAAACCTCAAATAATTGATATTTTACACATAAAAAATCAAGATTGGATGACTTTAGATAATGCTATAACTATGATTATTCTTGAAATTGGCAACCTTGGTTACTTAAATAGGACTAAATATAGAGAAATATTTCTAAAGTTGTATGAAGAAAAAATCATAGAAGCTAGAGAATTAGGTGCAAGAGGTAAATTAACTTTGGAAAATTGCATCAGAGTAGTAAAATAATACTAATATACCAATCCTAAATTTGTTATTGAGTATAATTATATGTCAGTATCTTCAACAATAGAATGGACTGAAGCCACATGGAATCCTACCACGGGCTGTCATAAAATTAGCCCTGGTTGTCAGAACTGTTATGCAGCACGTTTTGCAGAACGGTGGCGTGGTATTCCTGGTCATCCTTATGAACAAGGTTTTGATGTAAAATCTTGGCATGAAAGAATAACAATGCCTCTTTCATGGAAAAAACCTCGCATAATATTTGTTAATTCCATGAGTGATTTATTCCTTGATGAAATTACAGAAGAATTTATCATCAAGGTTTTTAATGTTATGGAAGAAGCGCATTGGCATCAATTTCAATTGTTAACTAAGCGTCCAGAAAGGATGTTAGAAATATCTAAACTTCTCAAGAAATGGCCTTCTAATGTTTGGGCTGGAGTCAGTGTAGAATCACAGGCTTGGACATGGAGAAGCGATATTTTAAAAGAAATTCCTGCAAAAATTAGATTTTTATCTTGTGAGCCACTTTTAGGTTCTTTAAAACTTTCTTTGGATAATTTACATTGGGTGATTGTTGGTGGAGAATCTGGTATAGGCGCTCGTCCTATGAAGATTGAATGGGTACGGGATATTAGAGAACAATGTATTGAAGCTAAAGTGCCATTTTTCTTTAAACAATGGGGAGGAGTTCAAAAGAAAAAATTTGGTAGAGAACTGGACGGAAGAACATGGGATGAATTTCCAAAATCAGTAGATAGTAAAAATAAAGTTTCAGCATTGGCTATTAAATAAGAATTATCTAAAAATATGAGTAACCAAATCACAATTACTCTACCAGGTTAGCGATAGTATTAACTATTTCTGTTTCTTTAATACAATAATTTATTTATTGTTTTTGCTAATTCTTGATGGTTATTTGGTGTGAATAAAAAACCATTAATACCATATTCTACCACTTCCTCTAACATACATCTAATATACAAGGTTTGGTTGACGCAAAAACACCCAACACTTGCAAAAGTATATTGCTAATGGCTGACTGGGCGCAAGCCCTGCGCCCCTACGTGATGAATTATGCCAAGTGCATAAAGATAATTTTCAGCAATTCAGCGCGGGTAAAAGGCTTGGTTAAGTATCCAGACGCACCGACAAATCTCGCTTTTACCTTATCTATAATTCCCTTATTGCTAGTCACAAAAATAATGGGAGTATTTTTAAACATGGAATTATTGCGGATAATTTTACATAGTTCATAACCGTCAATTCCTGCCATATTCAAATCCAGTAAAATCAAATCCGGTTTATGTCTAATAATTGACATGACTGCTTTCACTGGTTCATTAATAGTCACCAAAGTAAAATTCTCATCTTCCAAATAACGACTGATTTCTTTGAGAATTGTCGGACTATCATCTACAGAAATAATTTTGTAAGTCTTTTGAGTAATTCTCGTATTGGTTTTGACTTTTTGTGAATCAGCTTCTATGTTACTATTAACAGCTTCATGTGAAAAATCCTCTGGAGGTAAATCAGCAACATCTGGTACTAGCTGTTGAACCGCTAGATGATTCTGCGAAATAATGGGAGTTTCTGGAGAAGAATCTTGACTGGGTGCTACATCCCCAACAAATAATTTACCCCTAATTAACTCTGTACTATCTTCAGAAAATAGTAATGAACTTCCACAAGTTTTTGGTAACTTATCAAATGGAGGATCTGGTTCATGTAATACTATCGAACCCTTCACAATATAGGGATATAAACTTAACGCTAGTTGCAACTCATCTTGATTGATAATAATCGCTAGATGACGCAAGCTAAAACCCTTCATCCAATTGGTAATATTTTCCTGGAGTGGTGGTAATCTTTTATCCTGAAACTTGCTACTAACTAACAAATATGGACGCTGATAGGGAGAAGATATGTATCTACCAAGATACCGCCAATTTTGTAACTGATTTTGGCATTTTTCGATGATATCATTAACATCTAATTGACAAATTCTGGTAAAATTTTCCAGTGGTTGTGTTAGTTCAAAATCGCCTGTTTTAACGAGGAGAAATGATTCAATTACTTCTTTAACTAATTCCTGAATCAGTAATTTTGCGTGATAAGGAAGGAGATGTTGTTCATTAACCAGCCAATTAATCGCTTCATATTCGGGAATTTGGTCGGGTAAATGATGATTATCTTCCGATTCAAACACCAAGCGCATTTGTACACGCACTTCATTATCAACTAAAGGAATTTGTGGATGGAGACGACGCATTTGTCGTTCTAATCTATCAAAGGGTTCTACTGAATGAGTCGCATAGATAATTTTTCCTTTTTCTATATATACCAACCACAATACAGAATTACTATGTGCTTGCAACCGGGTAGTTTCATAACAATTGCTTAATTGTCTTAATAAACCTTGGGGTGATAATTTGGTAAATGTGCCAGTATTTTTCATATTTTTACAATTTTTTGGGCGGATATATCAACATAGTCTGGGAAAAGATTAAATATCAGGCTGCAATATGATATCACCTGGAAATATGGTCATGATCACAAGTTGTTAAATTATGAATATCAATGAAAAACATTTTTTAAGAATTCTCCTCCTCCGTTGAATGTAACAGTTTTTGTAGTTTTTTATTTTGATTTCCTATCATTGGTCTGGATAAAAATCTCGGTTTTGTCATATTTTGTCACTATTTCATCTTGATCAACTATATAGTGATACCATTGAGTATGCTGAGACTTTTTTGGTAATTTAAATTCATCAATCTTCCGCCGGATCTGCTTACTTTTCCTGGATTGAACAGTAATGAATTAATTTACCCAAGGACAGACTTAAATCCCACATAGAATCTTTAAAAATTTATGGAGGTAAATGTATATATTGATTATTACAGCAGATTGCAACTCAACAAACTGGAGAATCTGCACCAAAAACTATATACTTTGAGTAAAAGGAAAATAAGACTTTGGACTATAACATAACACAAAAAGTTATGATTGATACATTTAATCTTGACGAAGTTGTAGAATTTGCAGAAAACCCCGAACCCCGTTGTCCATGCGTGTTATTGCTAGATACTTCTGGTTCGATGGAGGGAGAACGAATCGAAGCCTTAAATCAAGGTTTGTTGAGTTTAAAGGATGAACTGGTGAAAAATTCCTTAGCATCCAGAAGGGTAGAAGTGGCAATTATTACGTTTGATAGTAATGTTAATGTTGTTCAGGACTTTGTAACTGCTGATCAATTTAACCCGCCGATTCTCACAGCCCAGGGGTTAACAATTATGGGTTCGGCTATTCATAAAGCCTTGGATCTTATTCAAGAGCGCAAATCCCAATATCGGACGAATGGTATTGCTTATTATCGTCCTTGGGTGTTTATGATTACTGATGGTGAACCCCAGGGTGAACTAGATCATGTTGTTGAACAAGCGGCCCAAAGACTGCAAGGGGATGAGTCTAATAAGCGGGTGGCGTTTTTTACGGTGGGTGTAGAGAATGCGAATATGAGCCGATTAAGTCAAATCGCTGTACGAAGTCCCCTGAAATTAAAGGGATTAAATTTCATTGAGATGTTTGTTTGGCTGTCTGCTAGTATGTCGGCGGTGTCTCATTCTCAGGTAGATGAACAGGTAGCACTACCACCAATTGGCTGGGGATCTGTTTAATGAAAATTGCAGCTTGTTGTTTAAACTGAACTAGCTGTGGAAAACAAATTATATGAATACATCAAAACAGATTTCTCAATGGCGGATAGTGGCTGCTTCTGTATGTGGGACTAGTCACACAAAAAACCAGCAACTTTGTCAGGATGCTCACCATTGGCAGCTATTGGCTAATAATGTGTTGGTGATAGCAGCGGCAGATGGTGCGGGTTCTGCTAAACTAGGGAAAGTGGGATCAATGATTGCGGTAGAAACGGCCATAGATCATCTTTCTCGCCAAGAGATGACGAGTGATTCTCTGGCTAATGATGATGTTTTGCGTTATTTGCTCACTGATGCTATGTTGGTAGCCCGCACGTCTATAGAAACAGAGGCGGATGTTTGTAATCATCAACTTCATGATTTGGCAACTACATTGATTCTGATGATTGCTACACCAGAAGTTGTGGCTGTGGGGCAGGTTGGTGATGGCTTGGCTGTGGCTAAAAATGGTATGGGTAATTTGATAGCGTTAACCATTCCTAGCAATGGCGAATATATCAATCAAACAACTTTTCTCACGTCTCTTGATGGTTTGGAGACAGCACAATTTAAAATATGCCGGGACGAGATTGTTAATGTGGGTGTTCTGACTGATGGTTTACAAATGTTAGCTTTGAATATGATTGTTGGTGAACCTCACAAACCTTTCTTTTTTCCTTTATTTGAGTTTGTAGCAAATGCTGAAGATAGAGTATTAGCAAAAGAACATTTAATGCGGTTTTTAAGTTCTGATAAGATTACTCAGCGGACTGATGATGATTTAACTTTAATTTTGGCTGCATTTATTAACTCATAATTTATAGTCATTAGGGATTAAAGATAGTATGGCTAATACCATACTCTCGGATCTCTGAACTTTTGACGGATTCCAATCACCTCATATAACCTTTATTCTGCCATGCAGGTACTACGTCATCTTCCTAACCCGGAAATTCTCAACCTCTCTGTCAGCGTGGGACATGGTGGTGAGGCTTGTATCTATGCAGTTCCATCGGATGAGAATTTGGTAGCGAAAGTATATCATAAACCAACTGTCTCTTATGCCCAAAAACTGCGGGCGATGCTGGCTAATCCTCCTGTGAATCCGACGGATAATTTAGGGCATATTTCTATTGCTTGGCCACAGGAATTATTGCAAGCGGCGGATGGTAGCGGTAAGGTCGTTGGCTTTGTGATGCCCAGGATTCGGGGAATGCGACCGATTATGGATTTTTATAATCCGGGGATTCGCCGACAACATTGCCCTTTGTTTAATTATCAATATTTATTGCGAACTGCCCGAAATCTGGCTGCGGCTTTTGTGGCTTTACACGCCAGCCGATACTGTGTTGGTGATGTGAATGAGTCAAATATTTTGGTGAGTGATACGGCCTTGGTGACGTTGGTGGATACGGATTCGTTTCAAGTGACGGAACCGTTGCAAAATCTTGTTTATCGTTGTTCTGTGGGTAAGCCTGAATATACGCCTCCAGAATTACAGAATAAAACTTTTGCGGATTATGATCGGGAAATTTATCATGATTTGTTTGGGTTGGCTGTGCTGATTTTCCAGTTGTTAATGGAAGGAACTCACCCATTTTCCGGGATATTTCAAGGGGCGATCGATCCTCCCACCTACCAAGGGAGGATTCTGGCTGGACATTTTACCTATAGTCAAAAGAAACAAGTTCCTTATCTACCAACGCCTATTTCTCCTAGCTGGGATCTGCTTCATCCTAGGTTGCAGGATTTATTTGTGTGTTGTTTTGAGGATGGTCATGATCAACCTTGGTTACGCCCTAATGCTCAAACTTGGTTGTCGGCTTTAACGGCGGTGGAGGAGAGTTTGATGATTTGTCGGGTGAATCCTCAGCACCTTTATCATAATCATTTGGAGAAGTGTCCTTGGTGTGAACGGACTAAACGATTGGGTGGGAGAGATCCATTTCCGTCATTGGTGGCGATCGCTTCTAAACAACATCTACAACCACGCCAAAAACCGTCTAAACGTCGCCATATTCCCACTCCTCGCATTACTCAGCCATTAAGACCAAATTATCAGGTGTATCATTGGCAACCTATAGCTAACCAGCAGTTTTATCATCCTCCCGCTGGTCAAAAATTAAATCGGAAGGTATATGGTGTGATTTTCGGGGTGATGGGATTGGGTCTTTTGGGCTATTTGGATGTAATGATTAAATTTACCCGTCCTTTTGTTTCCCAAAATCCCTACACTCAACAAAGTTTGATGTCTCGTACACCTAATCAAACTGCTGATCTGCCAAGTCTTTCTTTTGCGGATTACTACCAGCGCGGTGATACTGCTTATCATCAACAAGATTATGAACAAGCAGTTGTCAACTTTACCGAAGCTACTAAAAAGAATCCCCAATCTGCCAAGGGGTATATAAAATTGGGTAATGCCCAATATAATTTAAATAATTATGAGGCGGCATTAGCTAATTATAACCAAGCTTTGAAGTTGAATCCTCAAGAGGTTAAAGCATATATAAGTCGCGGTAATGCTTACTATATGCTGGCTGACTATAGTAGTGATCCTGATAAGGAATACAAACAAGCGATCGCTGATTTTAATGCTGCCATCAATATAGATAAAACTGATGCGGAAGCCTATATTAGAAGGGGTATTGTCAGGTTTGAAATTACTAAATACATCAATAATTCTTTTCCAGAATACCAAAGGTCAATTGCTGATTTTACTCAAGCCATTAAACTCAATTCAGCTAAGGTAGATGCTTATTTTCAACGAGGTTTAGTCCGTTATCAAATAGCTCAATATAGCACCAATTATGCAGCAGAATATAAACAAGCGATCGCTGATTTTACTGAAGCATTAAAACTTAATCCCCGATTGGCTAAAGGTTATCTAAAACGTGGGATGGCTTACTATGAACTAGCACAATATGGAGAAGGTATAGCTGACAAAAATCATGTTCAAGCAGTTGCGGATTTAGAAACAGCCGCTAAAGTTTCTTTCGAGCAAAATGATATGGATAATTATCAACAGTCTTTGAGTAGTATTTGTATCGTTGTTGCTAATAAATGTGACGGTTTATTATCTAACGCAATTCTCACTGGACAAAGTAATTGATTTAGGAGTTCAGGAGTCAGGAGTCAGGAGTCAGAATAAGAAAGAAAGAAGAATAAAGAAGAAAGAAGGAGTTAAAATTATCTAAGGGGTGAATAATCTGTAGAAAGTAATAGTTAAAATTCACTCCTGACTTCATTAAGAAATTAGGAGTTTTGTTTTTGTGATTAAAATTACCATAGCGGAATGTGGCTTGAATGAGACACAAAATTCACGAAAAAAGACAAACACAAAAAGACTTTTATTCCTTCTTTTTCTCCTAAACTCCTACTATAAATATTTTACAGATAAAATATCTTAATTTACTTATTCTTTATGATTTTCTAGAAAATAACAGTTAAATTATGTTTATCTACCTAATAAAGAGAAAGAAAAAAATTATTTAATTTCTTTACCATCATTGTGCATTCTCTTCATTTCCATTACGTGAGTTCGACATAACGATAATTTGTGAAAAACTTACCCCACGTAGGAGTCTCAAGCCCTTATTCTCTCGTTGAAAAAATCATAACTCCGTTCGCGTAGCGTCTCCGAAGGAGAAACTCCGAACTCCTAACTCACGTTCCATTAGTTGAAATTATCATCCACCTGCAAATTTTTGAGGTAACTACATGAAAGCAGTAATTTTAGCGGGAGGTCTGGGTACAAGGTTAAGTGAAGAAACCAGTATCAGACCCAAACCAATGGTTGAAGTTGGTGGTAAGCCAATTCTCTGGCACATAATGAAAACTTACTCTGCTCATGGTATTAATGATTTCATTATTTGTTGCGGTTACAAAGGGTACATCATTAAAGAATACTTTGCCAACTATTTTTTACATATGTCAGATGTGACATTTGATATGCGATTTAATCAAATGAATGTCCATTCTGGATATGCTGAACCCTGGCGCGTCACCTTAGTAAATACAGGTGATAATACAATGACAGGCGGACGTTTAAAGCAAGTTCGTGAACATATTGGTAATGAAACCTTTTGCTTTACCTATGGTGATGGTGTAAGTAATATTAATATCACAGAATTAATTAAATTCCATCGAGAACAAAAGACATTAGCAACACTCAGCGCAGTGCAACCAGCAGGAAGATTTGGAGCAATTTCTCTAGGACAAGAACAAACTAAAATCACCAGTTTTAAAGAAAAACCTGAAGGTGATGGTGCTTGGATTAATGGGGGTTATTTTGTTCTCGAACCCCAAGTAATTGATTTTATTGCTGATACCTCAACTGTGTGGGAGAAAGAACCATTAGAAAAGTTAGCTGATTTAGAACAATTATCGGCTTACAAACATGATGGTTTCTGGCAGCCAATGGACACATTAAGAGATAAAAACTATCTTGAAGACCTTTGGAAAAGTGGTAAAGCTCCTTGGCAAGTTTGGTAATAGCAATTTTAGGTTTGAGATTTGAGATATTGGATTAGGGAAAGATTACTAATGTACGATTTTGCGATTATTGGTGGGGGAATAGTTGGACTTTCCACTGCAATGGCTTTAGGAGAGCGTTATCCCCATGCCAAAATATTAGTGTTAGAAAAAGAGAGCCAATGGGCATTTCATCAAACTGGTAATAATAGCGGTGTCATTCATTCCGGTATTTACTATAAACCGGGAAGCTTTAAGGCTAAATTTTCCCGTGATGGTAGCCGTTCAATGGTAGAATTTTGCCAGAAATATGATATTGATCATGAAGTTTGTGGTAAAGTAATTGTTGCCAGTAATCAACAAGAATTACCTCGCTTAGAAAATCTCTACACACGCGGGTTAGAAAACGGTCTTCCTGTTAAAAGAATTAGTCCTGAAGAAGTTAAAGAAATTGAACCTCATGTGAGTTGTGTGGGTGGAATTCGGGTATTTAGTACAGGGATTGTTAATTACAAACAAGTTTGTTTAAAATATGCGGAATTAATTCGCAATCAAGGGGGAGATTTACGTCTTAACACACAAGTTTTGAAAATTGTCCGCAGTGGCAAAAATCAGGTATTAGAAACTAACAATGGCAGGTTTGAAACTCGATTTGTGATCAATTGTGCCGGATTGCATAGCGATCGCATTGCCAAATTAGGTAAAGCTAATCCTGAAGCTAAAATCGTTCCCTTTCGCGGTGAATATTACGAACTTACCCCCGAAAAACGCTATTTGGTAAAAACTCTCATTTACCCAGTTCCTAACCCGGATTTCCCCTTCCTGGGTGTGCATTTCACCCGGATGATTGATAACACTGTTCACGCGGGTCCCAATGCAGTTCTCAGTCTCAAACGTGAAGGTTACAAAAAGACCGACTTTGACTTTAGGGATTTTGCCGAAGTTATCACCTATCCTGGCTTTTGGAAACTAGCAGCAAAACACGCTGACGAAGGGATTCAAGAAATTATTCGTTCCTTTAGGAAAACAGCCTTTGTCAAAAGTTTGCAAAAACTTATTCCCGAAATTCAAGCCAAAGATGTAATTCCCACCCATGCAGGAGTTCGCGCTCAAGCATTAATGAATAATGGTTCTCTGGTAGATGACTTTTTAATCATTAATGGTGAGAATTCTATTCATGTTTGCAATGCACCTTCACCCGCCGCAACTTCTTCCTTAGAAATTGGTAAAGCTATAGTTAAGCAAATACCAGAACCCACCCATTTCCACAGTTTAGTAAGTTAGTAGGGTGCGTCAGATACTAAAAATCGCTTAACTTTACTCACAAATCAAGTCTGACGCACCTTACAAAAGAATTTTATCAGCGGACTCTTCAAAAAGCCACTTAATTTACCACATCAAAAGTTTTAACAATCATGAAAATTTTAGTAACTGGGACAGAAGGTTATCTTGGTTCTTTATTGCCTTCTTTATTAATGCAAAAAGGACATGAAGTTCTAGGAGTTGATACTGGATTTTATAAAGTTGGTTGGCTATATAATGGAACTAACGTCACAGCTAAAACCCTAAATAAAGATATTCGTGATATCAATCCTGAAGATTTAAAAGGGGTAGATGCTATTGTTCACATGGCAGAATTATCCAACGATCCTACTGGACAATTATCCCCCACAATTACTTATGATATTAATCATTTGGGTTCAGTTCGCCTAGCTAATTTGGCAAAATCAGTAGGTGTCCGCCGTTTTGTTTATATGTCCTCCTGTAGTGTGTATGGTGTGGCTAGTGAAGGTGATATTACAGAATCATCACCAGTTAATCCGCAAACAGCTTACGCCGAATGTAAAACATTAGTAGAAAGAGATGTTCAACCATTAGCTGATGATGATTTCTCTCCTACTTTCATGCGGAATGCAACTGCTTTTGGTGCTTCTCCCAGAATGCGATTTGATATTGTTTTAAACAATTTGGCTGGCTTGGCTTGGACTACAAAAGAAATTAAAATGACCAGTGATGGTACGCCTTGGCGGCCATTAGTTCACGCTTTAGATATTTGCAAAGCCATTGTTTGTGCCTTGGAAGCACCCAGAGATATTATTCACAATCAAATCTTTAATGTTGGTGATACAGGCAATAACTATCGAGTTAAAGAAATAGCAGAAATTGTTGCCGATGTTTTCCCCGGTTGTCAATTATCTTTTGGTAATAATGGTGCGGATAATCGCAGCTATCGAGTATCTTTTGAAAAGATTAACACAAGTTTGCCTGGATTCAAGTGTGACTGGAATGCTCAACTTGGTGCTACTCAATTATTTAGTTTGTTTAAGCAAATTGATATGAATGAAGATACTTTCTTGTCTAGAGGATTCACCCGCCTCAAACAATTAGAATATCTAATTCGCACAGAACAAATTGACAAGGATTTCTTCTGGAATAAGCAGGAGAATTATTAATTTATTCCGAAAATATTGTAGGTTGGATTGAGCGACGGCAAAACCCAACATGATTAATAATTTTGTTGAGTTTCCCTGGGTCAACCCAACCTACATTTCTACATTTCCTTAACCAAACATTATTACATCAAGGTGGATTAAATTGAATCTTCTTAATTCAAGATATTCGATTGAAAAGCCTCTTTTAAATTTATACCAAGTTGGATTACCAGATAATGCAAAAGTTACTGACCATTGCTATTCCTACATACAATCGCGCTGGTTTACTGGATAAACAACTGGCTTGGTTAGCCACAGCAATCAAAGGGTGGGAATCAGAATGTGAAATTATTATTTCCGATAATTGCTCAACAGATAATACACCGGGAGTTGTGAAAAAATGGCAAACTGCTTTTAGTAATACTGTATTTATAGCCAATAGAAATCGGGAAAATATAGGGTTAATGCCAAACATTGCTTTTTGTCTTCAAGCTGCTGGTAGTAAATATGTTTGGACGGTGGGTGATGACGATCCAATTCAGGAAAAAACACTAGGTTACGTCATCAATAAAATTAAAGAAAATTCCAATTTATCACTGATGTTTCTTAACTGTTGTGGACGAGACAAAAACACAAATAAAGTTTTGGTAGAACACTGGTTTCCTAGCGATAGTGATGCAATTATTGTTGATAGTAAACCTGTATTTCAAAGGTATTTACAAGGCAGTTTTGGTGGCGTACTATTCATGACAGCTACCATTTATAATACCGAACTTGTGCAACAAGCTTTGCAAACTTGGACTACTTCCTGTAAAAATTTAGCATCCCAAGCATATTGGACTGGATTTTGTGCGGCTCATGGAAATATCATTGTTACTCAAGATAATTATTTGGAATGTACAATGCACGCTAGTTCCCTAGAGGAAAATCCTCGCTGGTCATTAATGATGCGATATGTTTACATTCCAGAGATTTATCTGAAGTTGCTAAGTTTAGGATATTCTGCTAAATTTTGTCAACGCATGATTCTAGAAAATATTTTCAAACTGAGTGATTGGAAAATATTATTGGGTGCTTTAAGAAGATGGCCAGTTCTAGCCACAAATATTATAATGACCTACTTGCAATTGCTAGGCAAATTTATCTATCAATTGAATTTCAATCAGAAAGAATCAGGAATAGATATTTCACATTTCAGTAATTAAATAAAAGATAAAATCCTTCTCGATTAACCAGATAAAATATTTTTGGCATTAAAAACTATGAGCAAACTACTAACTATTGCTATTCCTACTTACAATCGAGCCGAGTTACTAGATAAACAATTAACTTGGTTATCCCAAGCTATTCAAGGATTTGAATCAGAGTGTGAAATTTTAGTTTCTGATAACTGTTCTACAGATCATACCCAATTTATCATTAGTAAATGGCAAAATATTCTCAAAAATATCACATTCAAATCCCATAAAAATCCTGAAAATATAGGCGTAATGCGAAATATTTTTCATTGCCTAAGTTCTGCTACAACCAAGTATGTTTGGACAATTGGTGATGATGATCCAATTCAGGAAAGAGCAGTTGCCTATGTGATAGACAAAATTAAAAACATTGATAATTTATCATTATTGTTTCTAAATTTTTCTGGTCGAAATAAAATTACTGGTGAACCAATACATCCACCAAAAATAGTTGGTAATCGCTGGTTTGATGCGGATACAGAAGATGGTGAAGGTGATGGTAAAGCCATATTTGAACATTGTTTTCGTAAAAGTGTAGGAGCAGTAATTTTTCTAACGGCTACAGTATATCGTGCTGATTTAATTAAACGCGCTCTCCAAATTTGGCCAACTGCTAGTAATAATTGGATATCTTTAGCATATTTAGCCGGTTATTGTGCTGCTAATGGCAAAGTAATTGTGACTAAAGATATCTATTTAGAATGTATTGTTGGTGTTAGTTATTGGCAAAAAGAACCTAAGTCTGCACTTTTAATGCAATACCAACATATCCCTGAAGTGATTTTAAAACTTGAGCAAGTTGGTTATTCTAAAGCATATTGTTGTCGGATGCTTTTACAAAACTACCATGAGGTAGATTTGAAAGTTTTTTTAGGAGCGATGAGAAGATGGCCTGTATCAGCTATTAAGACAGTAGTTCCTTTTTTAGGGTTAGCTAGTGTGGCAGCATTGGAATTAATACCCATGAGAGAATTGAAAGTAGCGGAAACAGAAATGGAGAGAACAACGACTTCAGAAGTCAGAAACTATAAGGGATAAATCAGCAATTGCTTGGAAAAAATAACTTTTGATTGGGGAGGTATTTGAATTGTGATTAATAAAGTTACAGAAAAAATCTCAGTCTTAAAAGATGAGTTAGCTTATCAAGTGAAACTTTGGCAGCATCAGGGTAATTTACCTGCTATTAGTGCCAGAGACCAATTGATTGTTGATACTCTCAAAAAATCCGGTGTTTACATCACGTCGTTGGAAGATTTAGGTTTTTTATCTACGGCTACAATGTTAGCTACTGCTAATAGTTGTACCGATAGGATGGTAAATCCTAGAGATATTCATGCAGGATACAAATTACCACAAATTTATACGGTTACAGATTTACCAGAATTTTTTACTTGGGGAAGTGAATCCCGACTACAAAATATCATTGAGCATTATATAGGTTTACCTATTGCTTTTCATGGTGTTCATGTGCGGAAAGACTTTCCTAATGGAAAACAATTGGAAACTTTACTATGGCATAAAGATTCTGAAGATAGACGCATGATTAAAGTCATTATCTATCTAAATGATGTGACTGAAGAACATGGACCATTTGAATATATTCCCCTACCTGCTAATGCTTTAGAGCAGGTTAAAAATTATCAACTTGATTATGAGTTGTGGCGTGTTAATTTTTTGGGAATTAACGATGATAAAATGATGAAAGTTATTCCTAAATCAGCTTGGAAATCATGTCCTGGTAAAGCTGGAACTGTGATTTTTGCCGATGTGAGAAATATTTTACATCATGGGACTGTGCGAACCCAAGAACGATCAACTATATTTTTCACATACACGGCTAAATCTCCTAAGCGACCTGAACTTTGTACACAATATCATGATGATACCTTTCCCAAAATAAATCCCCAATTAGGATTAAAGGTATAAACCTAAAATGCAGAAGTTCAGGAGTCAGAATAATTGGTGTCAACCACGATCATGCCAGTGTTATTTCCTGAATTTTGCTATCTAAAATCAAAACCATTCTATTATCTTCAAAAAACTTCCGAAATAACCATGATTTTTACCTCTACTAAACTCGCTGGTGCTTTCATTATTGACTTAGAAGAAAAGCCTGATTCTCGTGGTTTTTTTGCTCGGACTTTTTGCGCTGATGAATTTATCGCTCATGGGTTAAAACCAACAGTTGCTCAATGTAACCTTTCTTTTAATCATAAAAAAGGCACATTGCGAGGAATGCACTATCAAACTCTCCCCGCAGCGGAAACAAAATTAATTCGCTGTACTCAAGGAGCTATTTATGATGTGATTGTGGATATGCGTCCTGAATCTCCCACTTATCTAGCGCATATTGGTGTAGAACTGAGTGCAGAAAATCGTCGCGCTCTTTATGTTCCAGAAATGTTTGCTCATGGTTATCAAGCTTTAACAGATGGTGCAGAAGTTGTATATCAAGTGGGTGAATTTTACACTCCTGGATATGAACGGGGTTTGCGTTATGATGATCCAATTTTAGAAATTTCCTGGCCACTGAGTGCAACAGAAATGTCTGATAAAGATCGGAATTGGCCTTTACTAGAATCTATTTTGATAGGAGTTTAATCATGATTATTGTTGATAAAGCTTTACAAGCACGGGCAGCTTTAGGTAAACCAGTTAAAGTGGCCATGATTGGTGCTGGTTTTATGGGTCGAGGAATTGCTAATCAAATTATCAATTCTGTGCCAGGAATGGAGTTGGTGGCTATTTCTAATCGTCACATTGATAACGCTAAACGAGCTTATTTAGAAGCAGGAATTGAAGATATCAAAATTGTTGCTAATTTAGCTGATTTAGAAGCGGCGATCGCTCAAAATAAATATGCCATCACCGAAGATGCCATGCTCCTGTGTGAAGCTGATGGCATAGATGCAATCATTGAAGTCACCGGGACAATTGAATACGCGGCTCATTTAGTGATGTGTGCGATCGCTCATCACAAGCATATCATCCTCATGAATGCCGAACTAGATGGCACAATTGGACCGATCCTCAAAGTCCATGCAGACCGGGCTGGAGTCATCCTCAGCGCCTGTGACGGCGACCAACCAGGGGTAGAAATGAACCTGTACCGCTTTGTCAACAGCATCGGTTTAAAACCCCTCCTCTGCGGCAACATCAAAGGCTTACAAGACCCCTACCGCAACCCCACCACCCAAGCCGGTTTTGCCCAACGCTGGGGTCAAAATCCCGCTATGGTGACAAGCTTTGCTGATGGGACAAAAATCTCCTTTGAGCAAGCCATAGTCGCCAACGGCACAGGTATGAAAGTAGCCAAGCGGGGAATGTTGGGATATGACTACACTGGTCACGTAGATGAAATGACCAAAATGTACGACATTGACCAACTCCAAGAACTAGGCGGTATCGTTGATTACGTAGTTGGTACTAAACCCGGTCCAGGAGTATTCGTATTTGCCACCCACGAGGACCCCAAACAACGCCATTACCTCAACCTGTATAAACTCGGTGAAGGACCCCTCTACAGCTTCTACACCCCTTATCACCTATGCCATTTTGAAGTTCCCCTCTCCGTAGCCCGTGCTGTCCTCTTCCATGATGCTGTGCTTACACCAATCGCCGGTCCTGTTGTTGATGTCGTCGCCACCGCCAAAATTGACCTCCAAGCCGGAGCAACCCTTGATGGTATTGGTTATTACATGACCTATGGACAATGTGAAAATTCCCCAATTGTGCAACAACAAAACCTACTGCCAATGGGTCTAGCGGAAGGATGTCGCTTAAAGCGCGATATTCCTAAAGATCAAGTCCTCACTTATGATGACGTGGAACTACCAGAAGGTAGACTTTGTGATCAATTACGCGCCGAACAAACAGTTTATTTTACTCCTGCGAAAACTTTAGCACTAACAAAATAGTTTTCCAAAAATAGCAACCGTCAAGGTGATCAGGATATGAATTGTTCGTGTTAACGTACCCTAGGTATTCATACAACTTCATGCACAACAGGTTTTTACTCCTGACTCGGTGACTTCTGACTCCTGACTCCTGCTATAGCATCAAGATAATTCAGAGGTTTCCTGATATTTTCATTTAACCTCTGAATTCACATATATACAATAAATGACAGAGATTATTTTGATAATCTTGCGAGGTTTCCCATGATTCAACTCCTTATTAAACAACATAAAATAATTGATACAAAACAACTGATACAACTTAGTAATGCAACATTAAATGTTCAATTAAGTAGGTGAACACAATAAAACCAAACTGTGTAAAGAAACGTAAAATCCCTGAAAACTTCTTTACTCTTGCCTCTTGCCTTGCTATGACGACAATTTTTAACGCCAACCTACTTACTAGGGAATAAATATTAAAACCAATCATCACTTACCAAATTATCAAGAAAAAAAATGAAAATAGCTCTCGTCCATGATTACTTAACCCAACGCGGTGGAGCAGAGCGCGTATTTGAATTATTGTGTAAACGGTATCCCGACGCTGACATTTTCACCTCATTATACGACCCGCAAAAAAGTATTGATTTAGGTGAGCGAATTATCAATACCACATTTTTACAAAAAATTCCTGGTGCAACCAAATATTTTCGGATGTTGGCTCCCCTATATTTTCCCGCATTTCGTTCCTTGGATCTTCAAGATTATGACCTAATTATCAGCAGTAGCACCAGTTTTGCCAAAGCAGTACGGAAAAATCCCCAAGCAAAACATATTTGTTTTTGTCATAATGTTACCCGCTTTTTATGGGATACAGAAACATATTTACGGGAATACGGAGACTATAGATACTTTGCACCTCTCATCGAAAAAATCTTTCAAATGATGAGAGATGTAGACCTGAAATATGCTCAAGAACCCGATCTCTACATCGCTAACTCTAGTATTGTTGCCCAACGAATTCAAAAAATTTATCACAAACAAGCGATCGCCATTAACTATCCAATTGATACTAGCAACTTTGTTTTTTCCGATACTAAAGAAGAATACTACTTGGCATCGGCGCGGATGATCAGTTATAAACGTCTTGATATAATAGTCGAAGCTTTTAATTGGTTAGGCTGGAACTTATTAATATCAGGTGATGGACCAGAACAAGAAAGATTAAAAGCCCAGGCATTACCCAACATCCAATTTCTAGGTCATGTCAGTGATAGAGAACGTAAAGACTTATTTTCTAAAGCCAAATCAATTATTGTTGCGGCTTTAGAAGATTATGGATTAGTTCCAGTCGAGGCAAACGCCAGTGGTACACCAGTTATTGCCTATGGAGCCGGAGGAGTCTTAGACACTCAAATACCAGGTAAAACAGGTGTATTTTTCAAAAGACAAGCACCATGCTCTTTACAAGCAGCTTTACTAGAAGCTGGAGGAATATCTTGGGATTACGAAACTATCCGTAATCATGCTGTTAGCAATTTCTCAGAACAGTCATTCTTTAGGAAAGTTGAGCAAGTTATTGATCAAGCTAGTGCAGCATGGCAAAAATAACTCATCATTAAAAGTTCCGAGAAAGCTTATATAATTTGCTTTTTTAATTTTTAATTCTGCCTTGCAGTATTGGAGGTGTGCATCCCTAATTCATTTAATTTTTTAGGTGTTTGCGTAGTGTATCGCAGATAAGGATAATAAAAGTGGTTCAAACTAGTCTAAATCCCAATATAAATCCAGCATCAGAAACAGAACCAGGCTATGGACAAATGTTTGCCGTAATTCTGCGAAGATTTCCCTGGTTATTATTAGTATTGCTCAGTTCTACGGCTATTGCTGGCATCATTACATTAAAAACCCCACCTAGCTTCAAAAGTACCATGCAATTGTTAGTAGAACCTAACTATCAAGGCAAGAAAGAAACAGATAACACCGAAAGTCAATTTACTGATGCTAATGTGGAGGTAGATACAGCTACTCAATTAAACTTGATGCAGAGTTCTGGACTGATTAAAAAAGCAGTTGATAGACTTAAAACTGAATATCCAGACTTAACTGTAATGGATTTGAAAAAATCCTTAGTCCTCACTCAAATTAAGACTCCAGAGGATAATATTGCTACTAAAATATTTCAAGTTGATTACACCGATAGCGATCCAGAAAAAACCCAAAAAGTTCTCAAAACAATTCAGCAAGTTTATTTAGAATACAATAAACAACAGCAAGATTCACGCCTACAAAAAGGTTTACAAGTTATCAGAGATCAATTAAGAAAAGCTACTGACGAAGTAACCGCTTCCGAAGCAAATCTCCAAAGATTTCGCAGAAGTCAAAATCTAATTGATCCAGATGCTCAAGCTAAAACCGTAGAGACAGCTTTAAATACTGTCCAACAAGAACGACAAACAACTCGTTCCCAGTATGAAGAAGCCTTAGCAAAGCAAAAATCTTTGCAAGCACAACTGAACCGTTCTCCACAAAATGCCTTAGTTTCTTCTCGTCTGAGTCAGTCTACCCGCTACCAAGGCTTACTCAATGAAATCCAAAAAACAGAATTGGCTTTAGCACAAGAACGTTTACGTTTCACAGATGATACTCCCAGTGTTCAGAAATTATATGAACAACTGCAAAGTCAAAAACAACTTTTACAAAAAGAAGTTAGCAGAACTTTAGGAGAAAAGACCAATTCTACCTTTAGTTCAGGAGACAATCTTTTAGAACAAGGACAACTAGGACAAATTGATCTTAATCTCACAGGTCAATTAGTAGAAACCCAAACTACTATCGTTGCATTAACCGCCCGCGATCAAACCTTAGCAGCCAAAGAGAAAGAATTACAAGCCGACCTCAAGCGGTTTCCTTCTCTATTGGCTTATTACAATCGCATTCTCCCTCAACTACAATTTAGCAGAGAAAGATTAGAACAATTATTAAGAGCAGAACAAAAATTACGCCAAGAACTTTCTAAAGGTGGATTTAATTGGGAGGTAGTAGAAGAACCCCAAGAAGGTCTTCATACTGGTCCCAACATGAGACAAAATCTCTTATTAGGAGGAGTAATTGGCTTAATGTTAGGAGGACTTGCTGCCTTTATTCGTGAAGCATCTGATGACGCTGTACATACCACTGCGGAATTAGAAAAACAAGCTGCTCTTCCATTATTAGGAACAACTCCTAAATTGCCACCTGCCAAACCCAGAGAATCCATGATCAAATTGCCATTTGGCAAACCAGAAGTTCTCGCACCTTGGACAATTCAAGTATTACAATCTTCTCCCCAGTGGGAATCACTGGATCTCATTTACAAAAATATTGAACTGCTCAATAAAGTCTCAGATCTAAGATCATTAATGGTAACATCAGCATTACCAGATGATGGTAAATCAGCTTTGGCATTAGGTTTAGCTATGAGTGCGGCTCGTTTACATAAAAAAGTCTTACTAATTGATGCCAATTTACGCGATCCTAATCTGCATAAACAGTTAAATCTTCCTAATGAACAAGGACTTTCTAGTTTATTAGAAAGTGAAGTTAATCTACCTAATCATATCAGTATTCCTTACTCTGGATCGCCTTACATTGATATTTTAACAGCGGGTCCAACTCCCACCGATCCTGCCCATCTTTTGAGTTCTCCCCGCATGGTGCAATTAATGGCTGCATTTGAAGAAAATTATGATTTGGTAATCATAGATGCCCCTTCCGTTCTTGGGTTAGTAGATGCTATGCTCACGGCATCATCTTGTCGTAGTGTGGTGATGATGGCAAGTATTGGTAAGGTGACACGCACCCAACTTAATCAAGCTACAGGGATGTTGAGTAGGTTAAATCTGATTGGGGTTGTAGCCAATGGCGTATCTCCATCTGATAGCACCTATGTACCTTATGTAAAACCAAAACAATTAGTTTTACAATCGGCAATGGAAGAATAAAGTAGAATATTTGCTGACTATTTAACCCACAAAAATATATTGACCCCTGCATTAGACAGGGGTTTTTGTGTTGACTATTCAAGATCAATTAAGTAATGTAAGTTGTTAGTTAGGTAAATTGTCAGAAATGGCTAACGCCACGCTTCGCTATCAGGATGTCCAGGATTAAAGGATCAACAGGATGAAACCAGAGTTTTTATTACCAATTAGCCATTACCAGCCTCAAGGAGATAACTAGCAACTTGAGTTAATATTTAATACTGGAGAGGCTTAAAACTCTGATTTTATGCTGCTAAAAACAAACCAATATGCCCCTCTCCAACGCGGAGTGGGGTGAGGTTCATCGAACTCACGTCTAATTAGGGTTCGATACTTGTTGTTTAAATGTATTGAGTTTTGTTTATAAATCTCTGCTAAAAAATTGATATTATTTGCTTTTTTAATTTTCAATTTATTACTGTAGTATGTTGGCAAATGACCATTTACTATACAGAATATTTTTGTTGTATGACTAATACACTTCACATTTATTTTTACTTACCTAATAAGCAATTTATGAGATACTTTGCAAGCATAAAATAAGGTTTATTTTTATTTAGTTACGATTAGTCCATTTCACCATATCTTAATATTATATATAAAAAAGTAATCTTTATTTAAAGAGTGAATAAAGAAGTTGTTTCTTGATGATTTATTTATCGAGAGTCTTATATTCTAGAGATTGAAACCCATCATCAAAATCTCCAAGACGAAACCGAAGGGTTGCAAAAACTTAGTATCTTCTCTGAGATGACTACTCTTGATCATAAATACAAGTGTCCCTAATTTCCTGTTGTCATATTTAATCATTGCTATATGACTCCTATACAATAATGTTCGGTCAAGGAAATATTAATTTCCTCATCGTAAATATTAAGTCAAGCTTTTACTACTTTATCACTGTTAATATATGCCAATTTCAGTCATTTCTAGTCTAAATAATAACTCTATTGTCCCCCAGCAATCTGAAAAGTTTAACTTCCTATCATGCTCATTAAAATGGCGCAGAGGAAAATTATTAGTCAAAGCCTCTGAAAAATTCTCACAACCCCATTTAGCTGCACTAGAAAATGAAGAATCTTTAATAGAATGTTTAAAACATTCTCCAGTTAGTTTAGTCAGCATAGATCCCAAAATCGGTGATTCTTTATTAAAAGTCTGGGCAAATGCTTGTCAAAAAGCTAATAAGCCTATATTTATGAATATTTCTGGTCATCAAAAATTATCGAAACAGCGTAATCAAATTTTCAAGACTTTACAAATAATAATTGATTGGACTTGGGCTTTATTTTCAATACTATTTATGAGTCCAGTCATACTAGGAGGATTGATAACTATACAGATATATTCTCCCAAGTTATTGTTTGATTATGAGTGGTATGTCGGAGAAAATGGGCAACTTTTTCAGGTTATTAAGTTTAGTTCTATAGCTAAACAAGAAATGACAGATTTGAATATTACTTTAGGTACATTCATTTTGAATAATTTATCTAATGTATTGAACTTATTACAGGGAAAATTTTGTCTAGTTAATAATCGTTGCTTGTCTTTAGAAAATGCAGTTAAATTAAGCTTGGAATCACAAAATGATCAATTAAATAAGCAAAAAAAAATCTCAGTATAAACGGCTTATAGTTGAGAGCAAATATATTATTTCTGTGTTCTCAAGCATTTTTGTCTAATTGATGAATACTTCCTGTTCTCATATTGATGACCGTGAATTATGTAGCTAATTAAAAAATAAGAAATATCATGCAAACAGCGATTTGTACCGTATTTGAAAAAGACTACCATTATGGTGTGGGGGCTTTAGTAAATTCCCTGTATTATCATGGGTTTCGAGGCATAATTTGGGCTGGTTATCGTGGCAATACACCCCATTGGGCTAAGGATCTAAAAACAGAAAATGGTTATCAAGAGTTTTTGGTAGGTGAAGGTTGTGCAATCCGATTTGTCAAACTAACAACTCCAAAACATTTAGGCTTTTATAAACCTGATTTTATGTCCCAATTGTGGGAAAATTACTGTCCAGATATTGATGCTTTATTTTACTTTGATCCTGATATTGTCAATAAATGTAACTGGGATTTTTATGAAAATTGGGTAAGTCGAGGAATTGCTCTTTGTGGTGATTCTTGGTATCTTGTGCCGGCGAATCATCCTCGACGGTTAGCATGGAAAGAATTTGCTAAAAATAATGGTTTTGCTTGTGAGCGCGAGTTAGATTATCACTACAATAGTGGCTTCATTGGAGTTCATAAAAACTACAAATCTATCTTGAAAGTTTGGCAGAAATTAGAAGAATTGGGTGAAATGGCGGGATATGCCAATTTAAAGGATCTTTATAACGGTAATACCTTTAATCATTATCCATATCTGTATGGAGATCAGACTTATTTAAACTTAGCATTGATGCTGACTAATTATCCTTTGAGTACCGTTGGACCAGACGGCATGGATTTTATTCCTGGTGGTACTATTATGTCTCACGCCACAGTCCCACATATTAAACCTTGGCGCAAAAAACTACTTCTCAGTGCCTTAGAAGGTAGTTCTCCCACCATAACTGATAAATTATATTGGCGGCATAGCCAAACACCTATTCAATTATATTCAACAGCAAAAATACTATGGCAGAAATTTGAAATTCTTTGTGGTTCTGCTCTTGGTCGTTTTATTCGTCGCGCTCCTATGTAAGCATATTGATTTTCTTGAGATTGGTGCTTCTATACTTAATTATCAAAATTATCGGTCAAAATTTTTATGGATTCCAAATTTCTACCGTCAACAGTGAAAATATTGCAAGCTACAAGTTTGTGGCAAAATAATCGGGTAATATTACGAGAATTTAAACACTTTCGAGTTGTGGCGATTTTAGCTATCGTATTTTCGGCTTTAGCGGCAAGTTTTGAAGGGTTTGGTTTAGGATTTTTGTTGGTGTTTCTGCAAAGTTTAACTACTCCTGGTTCTGAACCTGTGAAAACAGGGATAGAGTGGTTTGATATTTTGATTTTAGGAATTAATGGTTCAGCAACAGAGCGATTATATCGAATATCTGCTTTAATTGTTGTGACAACCTGTATGCGAGCATCGTTCAATTATATAGGACAGATTTGCATTCAGTTTAGTGAAATCAGTTTAGTAGATAATCTACGTAAACGAATTTTTCAACAGTTAGAGGCTCAAACTCTCAGTTATTTTAGTCATAAAAAATCTGGAGAATTGGTGAATATTCTTACCAGTGAAATGGAGAGAATTAGACAAATTTTTGGTGGACTAGCTTTTTTAATCACCCGAGGTTTTACACTGATTGTCTATTCTATTTCTTTGTTTATACTTTCCTGGAAACTGACTATAGTTTCTATTTTACTATTTAGTCTTTTGGCGGTAGGATTATCTACCTTAAATAAACAAATTAGAGAACGTAGTTTTGCGATTACTTCCGCTAATGATAATTTTACGGCTAGGGTGCTAGAGTTTATCGAAGGTATTCGCACAATTCATGCTTTTTCTACTCAAGAATTTGAGCGAAATCGGTATTATCAAGCCAGTGAAAAAATTGTTAATACTTGGAAAAGTGTTTATTGGATTTCTTTGATAGTTAAGCCTTTGGCGGAGAGTATATCTACGCTAATTCTGATTAGTATGATTATTGTGGCTTTAACCACAGGATTAATGAAAGTTTCGGCTTTGTTAACTTTCTTTTTTGTCCTGTTCCGCATTATCCCTATGACTCAGGATTTGAATGGAGTTATAGCTTTTTTAAGTACCCAAGCAGGAGCAGTAGAAAATATCAAGGATTTGTTAAAGACTGATGATAAAATCTATTTTCAAAATGGCGCACTGAGATTTCCTGGTTTCAAAAGATCAATTGATTTGGTGTCTGTAGATTTTGATTATAGTCTTAATCAACGGGTTTTGCATAATATTACTCTCTCGATTAAACAAGGGCAAATGACGGCTTTAATCGGTTCCTCTGGGGCTGGAAAAACCACACTTGCAGATTTAATTCCTCGCTTTCATGATGCGACTGATGGCTATATTTATATAGATGAAGTTGATATTCGCAAATTTGACATTAACTCTCTGCGTTCTAAGATAGCAGTTGTGAGTCAGAATACTTTTATTTTCAATACTTCTGTTTGGAATAATATTGCTTATGGGACACCAACAGCTACAGCAACAGAGATTAAAGAAGCTGCACGATTGGCAAATGCTTTAGAATTTATTTTAGAAATGCCGACGGGTTTCGATACGCAATTAGGAGATAGAGGTGTGCGGTTATCAGGTGGACAAAGACAAAGAATTGCGATCGCTCGCGCATTACTGAAAAACCCCGAAATTCTGATTTTAGATGAAGCTACAAGTGCCTTAGATTCTGTGTCTGAGCGGTTAATTCAAGAATCTTTAGAAAAGCTATCTGTGGGACGGACAGTAATTGCGATCGCTCACCGTCTTTCTACTATAGCTAAAGCCGATAAAGTTGTGGTTTTAGAACAAGGAAAAATTGTAGAACAGGGAGCATATCAAGAACTACTTCAACAACGTGGCAAATTTTGGCAATATTATCAAATTCAAAATGAAGTGAGATAAACAATCATTCAATTTTCCCATAGTTTATTTTCTCATCCGCCAAGCAATGTTAAATATTAACTCCTCCGAACCTTTGGTAAGCGTGATTATCCCCACATATAATCGCCCAGAATACCTAAAACAAGCCATTAATAGTGCTGTTAACCAAACCTATCAAAATCTAGAAATTATTGTTTCTGATAATTGTAGTTCTGAAAATCCTCAAGCACTAATTGAATCATTTCAAGACTCACGGATCAAATTTTGGCGACATGAGCAAAATATTGGGATGTTAGCTAATCAGTTTCATGGTTTTAAAATTGCTACAGGTAAATATGTGGCCAGTCTCCATGATGATGATATATGGAATGAGGATTTTTTATCGAAACTTGTTCCCAATTTAGAAGCAAATCCCGATTTAATTTTAGCATTTTGTGACCAATATATTATAGATGGTGATAGTAAAATTAATGTCGCTGCCACTGAAAACAATACCCGCAGTTATAAACGTGATCAAATCACTCCCGGAGTTCATAAAAATTTTACTCAAATTGGCTTAATTGATAAAAGTATTCCCACCGCCGCTGCTTGTGTAATTAGAAATGGAGTGCTTAATTGGGATCATATTCCTTCAGAAGTTGACGGAATGTGGGATTTATATTTAACTTATCTTTGTTGTATTTCTGGCTATGGAGTTTACTATGTTCCCGAAAAATTAACCAAATATCGAGAGCATGAACAAACTGATACTATGCTCAGTGGTAGTCGCAGTGTGCAAGCAAAAATCCGTAAAGGTAAAAGTGAGATATTCTGTTACCAAACTTTTATGGAAGATCAACGGTTACAGGAATTTAAGTCCTACTTTAAAACCAAATGGTTAGAAGCTAATACAACTTTAGGAATTGGCTTATTACGAGATCAAAAAATCACAGATGCCCGCCGTTATTTTTGGCAAACTTTAAGTGAGCAAAAGTTTAACTTACGAACTTTAGCGGCTTTAATTATTAGTTTTATTCCTACCAATTTAACGAATAAAATCTGGAAAATTTCCTAATTTAGTCAATTACAAGAGGTTATGAGTGAAAATTTGCATTGTTACCCACAAAGTCAGAAAAGGTGATGGTCAAGGTAGAGTTAATTATGAAGTAGTTCAAGAAGCCATTCGGCGTGGTCATGATCTGACATTATTAGCTAGTGAAATTGCCCCAGAGTTAGCCGAAAATAGTGCTGTTAATTGTATTTATATTCCAGTAGAAGGGTATCCTACGGAATTTATTCGCAATTTGATTTTTGCTCAAAAAAGTGCCAATTGGTTGCGTAAAAATCGAGCTAATTTAGATTTAATTAAGGTCAATGGCGCGATTACTATGGGGGCAAGTGATGTGAATGCCGTGCATTTTGTGCATGGTTCTTGGTTGAAATCGCCTGTGCATATTTCCCATAACCGTAAAGATTTGTACGGGTTATATCAATGGTTATTTACTGCGGCTAATGCTTATTGGGAAAAACAAGCTTTTCGGAAATCTAAAATTATTATTGCTGTCTCAGAAAAAGTTGCCCAAGAATTAGTAAATATTGATGTACCTCGTTCACAAATTCGGGTTGTTGCTAATGGTGTAGACTTACAAGAATTTGCTCCTGGTGTCAGTTTGCGGAGGGAATTAGGATTACCGGAGAATGTTAATTTGGCATTATTTGCCGGCGATATTCGGATTTCTCGCAAGAACTTAGATACTGTACTTCATGCTTTGGTAAAAGTTCCTGAATTGCATTTAGCAGTGGTCGGTGGTACTGAAGATAGCCCTTATCCGGCAATGGCAAAAGCATTAAATATTAGTGAAAGAGTGCATTTTTTAGGTTATCGCCGTGATATGCCCCAAATTCAACGGGCATCAGATTTATTTGTGTTTCCATCCCGTTATGAACCCTTTGGACTTGTAGTGATTGAAGCGATGGCTTCAGGTTTGCCCGTGATTACCGCCACTACTACTGGTGCGGCTGATTTAGTTAATCCCGACTGTGGCATCGTTTTAGACGATTGTGATGATGTTAATGCTTTAGCCGATGCGCTTGGATTATTAAATAGCGATCGCTCACTGCGTCAACAAATGGGTAAAGTTGCCCGGACTATTGCCGAACAACATAGCTGGTCAACAATGGCACAAACCTATCTAAATATATTTGAGGAGTTAATCACCCATGAGAAACACAGTTCTCATCCCCACCTATCGCCGTCCTCAAGACCTAGCCCGCTGTCTGAAAGCACTGCAACGGCAAACTAAATCAGTTGATCAGGCGATCGTTGTTGTCAGAGATACAGACACAGAAACCCAGCAATTTCTCCAACAATTTCCGCCCCACCTCCTCCCCTTACAGATTGTCACCGTCACTCAGTCGGGAGTCGTCGCCGCCCTCAACGCCGGACTAGCACAAGTCCAGGGAGACATTCTTTCCATCACCGATGATGATGCCGCCCCCCACCCGGATTGGTTAGCAAAAATTAATACTCACTTCAGCGTTAATTATGCCGTTGGTGGCGTTGGTGGTCGTGATTGGGTGTATCAAGGAGACAAATTAGAAAATGGTTCTCGTCCCATAGTTGGTAAATTGCAATGGTGGGGGCGCGTCATTGGCAACCATCATTTAGGAATAGGCGCACCCCGTGAGGTTGATGTTCTCAAAGGTGTGAATATGAGCTTTCGTACCCAGGCGATCGGTAAATTACGCTTTGACGACAGAATGCAAGGAACAGGCGCACAAGTACATTTTGAAATGTCCTTCGCCCTCACCCTCAAACGGGCTGGATGGAAAATAATTTATGATCCCAGCATTGCAGTAGATCACTATCCCGCCCAAAGATTTGACGAAGATCAACGCCACAACTTTAACGACACCGCATTAATTAACCTAGTCCACAACGAAACCTTAATTTTATTAGAACATCTTTCGCCCCTGCGTCAAATTGTATTTTTATCTTGGTCAATTTTAGTTGGTACAAGAGAAAGTTTAGGAATATGTCAATGGCTGAGACTATTTCCCCAACAAAAAGAAACTGCCAGTAAAAAATTGCGAGCATCCTTACAAGGAAGATGGTTAGGATATCAAAAATATAGAAACATAAAAAAACACCATCTTAGTTATTAACTACCCCAACCCAGATCCCCGACTTCTTCAAGAAGTCGGGGATCTATCTCCTAACTAAACTTTTTATAGAATAATCAGATCAAAATGATTTCCAAACCAATACTGTTCAATACAGTTTTAAAAGAACAATTTTCTCCCCAAGATCGATCAGCCCAAAGTTGGATCATCATCCTGGGTTTTATCTTAATCACAACAGCTTGCTACTTTACCAGTACAGGCAGTTTGCACTTTGTTTTTTCCGCCAGTGCCTTTCTAGTTGCTGTGTTTTTGTATTTACGGCATCCCATCCACTATATCGGTTTCACTTGGTGGATTTGGTTTCTGACCCCTATAATCACTCGTTTCGTCGACTATAAAGTTGGCTGGGACCCCACCAGACAAATGTTAATTGCACCTTATTTAGTCGTATTCCTGACCATATTCACCTTTTTCAAACATCTACCTAGCAGTCTTCGTCAAGGGGGACTGCCATTTCTTTTAGCAGCCATAGGAGTTTCTTATGGATGTTTAATAGGTTTAATTTACAATCAACCTCTCCCTGTAGTTCGGAGTTTTTTAGATTGGTTAAGCCCGATAATTTTTGCTTTTCATCTATTTTCTAATTGGCGAGATTATCCCAGTTATCGTCAGCATCTGCAAAGAACATTTATTTGGTGTGTACTCATACTAGGAGCTTACGGAGTCTATCAATTTGTTGTCGCTCCTGAATGGGATAGATATTGGCTAATTCAATCGAAAATGTTTACCAGTGCTGGACACCCAATTCCTTTTGGAATGCGCGTTTGGAGTACATTACACTCACCTGGTCCATTTGGGACTGTCATGCAAGCTGGTTTACTATTATTATTTACCAGCACTGGTCCGTTAATTTTCCCTGCTTCTGCTGTGGGTTATTTATCATTCTTACTTTCCCAAGTGCGGACAAGTTGGGGCGGCTGGTTGCTAGGAATAATTATGATTTTTGGTTCAGTAAAACCCAGAATTCAAATGCAATTAATTACGATAATTTTAGTAATGTCAATCTGTGTTATTCCCTTGGTAACTATCGAACCGCTTTCTAAAGTTATTACCACGCGATTTGAAAGTTTTTCTAATCTCGAACAAGATGGTAGTTTTAGAGATAGATCCGCAACTTATGACAGGAACCTGAATTTAGCTCTTTCTAATGTTGTCGGTAACGGCTTTGGCAATATCTGGAAAGTGAATGAAAAAACTGGACAAATAGAAGTGATTGTTATTGATAGCGGCATTTTAGATATGTTTTTTACCTTGGGTTGGATTGGTGCTATACCCTATATTACTGGGTTAGTATTAATGCTAATTACCGTTAATAATTATACTGAAGGTCGTTTTGATAGTTTTCTCAGTGCTGCCCGCGCTATTGGTATCAGTTCTTGTGCTCAGTTAATTATCTATAGTGGGATGCTGAGTATTGCCGGGATGATTATGTGGGGATTTTTGGCAATGGCTATGGCAGGTCATAAATACTACAGCAGACCACAGAGTTGAATTAAAACCCCTTCCTTAGCAATCTTGAGATCCCCCTTTGTAACCCACATTCCGCACCCTCAAGTGTCACATATTTATGCTTCAAAAAATGGTAATCTTGGTGTATTACAAAATGAAGTGCGGAATGTGGGTTTTAAAGGAGTTCTCTGAACGAACAACCGACCCACCTCCCCAAAATGTGTCAAAATAAGGAATTGTAATAAAAAATATTGTTAAGGTAATTTAGTGACTTCAACTGCTCAAGCTAGTGCGAGTGCGCGTCGTGCGGTCTTTCCATTTACAGCCATCGTTGGTCAAGAAGAAATGAAACTGGCGCTGCTGTTAAATGTCATTGACCCCAAAATTGGAGGTGTAATGATTATGGGCGATCGCGGCACCGGAAAATCTACAACTATCCGCGCCTTGGCGGACCTCTTACCAGAAATCCCTGTTGTCGCTAATGACCCCTTCAACAGTGACCCCAACGACACGGACTTGATGAGTGATGAAGTCCGTCAACAGGTAGCACAAGGGTTAGAAATTCCCATCACTCACAAAAAGGTGCAAATGGTAGATTTACCATTGGGCGCTACAGAAGACCGAGTTTGTGGAACAATTGACATTGAAAAGGCGTTGTCTGAGGGTGTGAAAGCCTTTGAACCCGGACTTCTAGCCAAAGCCAACCGAGGTATTCTTTACGTTGATGAGGTCAACTTGTTAGATGACCACTTGGTAGACGTACTTCTCGATTCCGCTGCTAGTGGCTGGAATACCGTCGAACGGGAAGGAATTTCTATCCGTCACCCAGCCAAATTTGTTCTCGTCGGTTCGGGAAACCCAGAAGAAGGGGAACTGCGTCCCCAACTTCTTGACCGTTTTGGAATGCACGCGGAAATCCGCACTGTGAAAGAACCAGCTTTGCGGGTGCAAATTGTGGAAGAACGGGGTGAATTTGACCAAAATCCGCCTGTGTATTTAGAAAAACACCAAGCTCCCCAAGTAGCATTACAAGAGCAAATTGTCAATGCCCAAAACTTATTACCACAAGTTAATTTAGATTATGACTTCCGGGTAAAAATTTCCGAAGTTTGTTCAGAATTGGATGTAGACGGGTTGCGGGGTGACATTGTGACAAACCGTGCGGCTAAAGCCTTAACCGCCTTTGAAGGTCGGACAGAAGTAACAGTTGACGATATCCGGCGGGTAATTACCTTATGTCTGCGTCACCGTCTGCGGAAAGATCCCTTGGAATCTATTGATACAGGATATAAAGTAGAAAAGGTCTTTTGTCGAGTTTTTGGTGTGGAACTTCCAGAAGACTCAACTCAGAAAACTGGTGCAGGGGTAAAAGCTGGCGCTCGTTAGTTAATATAGGTGTCAGTGGTGAGTGCAACAACCACTGACAACTGACAAATTATGAGAACCTGGAACTTTTGCTTAAATAGCCTAATTTTATTTATTCAAGATCATCCACCCCGGTTTGTGGAATTATTAATGTTGACATTAGCGATCGCTATGCTGACAGTCTCCACCATTGTCCCAGATAAGCCTTACATCATACTAGGTTTAAGTTTTGTCATTGGCGCATCAACTTCTATCCTCGTCCGAGAAGCAATATCTCCCAACGGACACAACCACACAATTTTAACTCAACAACGCCTTACCCAATTGACCGCATTACTCCTATTAGGAATTAGTATTTACGGTTTTGCTGATCTAATTCTCATGGGTAAGTTTTTTTAACTTATTTAAATTGTCCTAACTGTCTTTATAAAAGCAGCTAACAAATAACGAATTTGTGATTAATTCGTTGCCAAACACTTTCTAATAAATCAGGATTATTCATGTTAACATATTCGAGATTAGGAGATTGTCTAAACCAAGTTCGTTGACGTTTGGCGAATTGTCTGGTATGTAAAACAATTAATTCTTTAGCTTCATCTAAAGAAAGTTCACCGGCTAAATATTGCTTAATTTCTTCATATCCCAAAGTATTTAATAAAGGTAAAGCAGCACCATATTTTTGACAAAGATATTCAACTTCGGCGACTAAACCATCGGCTATCATTTGCTCAGTTCGCTTGCGAATTCTTACATCTAAATGTTCTGCATCAGAATCTAAACAAATTTGCAAAATTGGATAATCTGGGGGATTTTCTCCTTGTTGTTCAGAAATCGGCATACCAGTTGTATAATAAACCTCTAAAGCCCTTAAAGTTCGCACTAAATCGTTAGCATGAATTTTTTGAGCAGCAATCGGATCAACTTGTTGTAACATGGGGTAAAGTTGGATTTGCCCCAGAGATGCTAATTGCGATCGCAATTCTGGTTGTGGTGAAACCCTGGGAATCTTCATTCCTTGAACAATGGAACGAATATATAAACCAGTTCCACCCACTAACAACAGTGTTTCAACCCCCAAGCTAGTAATCAAAGCTCGTGCTTGTTCCTGATAATCTGCTAATGTCATTATTTCAGTTGGTTGACAGATATCTATTAAATAATGGGGAACTGATTTTTGTTCAACCACATTTGGTTTAGCCGTACCAATATCAAACTCACGATATACTTGACGAGAATCAGCACTAAGAATTACAGAATTTAACCTTTGTGCCAAACTTAAAGCCAAACTAGATTTACCCGTCGCTGTCGCTCCACAAATTACAATTAATTTAGTCATTGGTCATTAGTTATTAGTCATTAGTTATTAGTTATTAGTCATTGGGAAGAAGAACTGGGAACAGGTAATTGTCTCTTGAATTCCCGTTAGGGTTATAACCACTATACAAACTTCTCATAAAATTGCGCTACAGACGGCAGGAAGGCTTTTGTGTTATAATGGCGGTGTGATTTGACTTTTTTCGCCTTTTGGCGATATTAACCCCAAGTATCAGGAGAATTTTCATGACGAGCAGTTACAGCGCCGATCAGATTCAAGTTCTGGAAGGTCTGGAAGCCGTCCGCAAACGACCAGGGATGTACATTGGTACTACAGGTCCGCGAGGACTCCACCATTTAGTTTACGAGGTAGTGGACAACTCTGTTGATGAAGCTTTGGCGGGTCACTGTACCCATGTTGAAGTGGATATCAATGCTGATGGTTCTGTCACCGTAACAGATGATGGTCGGGGTATTCCTACCGATATTCACCCAAAAACCGGAAAATCAGCTTTAGAAACCGTGTTAACTGTTCTCCATGCTGGTGGTAAATTTGGCGGTGGTGGCTATAAAGTTTCTGGTGGTTTACACGGAGTGGGAATTTCGGTTGTGAACGCCCTTTCTGAGTTTGTAGAGGTTACGGTTTGGCGCGATCGCAAGGTACATAAGCAGCGATATGAACGGAGTTTCCCAGTTACGGAATTGGTAGCAACGCCTTACAAAGAAGATAGAACTGGTACTTCTATTACCTTCAAGCCAGATACACAAATTTTTACCACCAGCATAGAATTCGATTACATTACTTTATCAGGACGATTGCGCGAGTTAGCGTATTTAAATGCAGGTGTAAGAATTACCTTTACAGATCATCGTTTAGAAATCCTTAAAAGCGAAACACCGAGAATAGAAACTTACGAATACAAGGGTGGTATTAAGGAATATATCGCCTACATGAACCGTGAGAAGCAACCTATCCATGAAGAAATTATCTATGTCCAAGGGGAACGTAATAACGTCCAGGTAGAAGTTTCTTTGCAGTGGTGTACTGACGCTTATACAGATAATGTTCTCGGTTTTGCTAATAATATTCGGACTATTGATGGTGGTACGCACTTAGAAGGATTAAAGGCAGTTTTAACTCGAACATTAAACGCAACTGCCCGCAAACGCAATAAGATTAAAGAGAATGAATCTAACCTCAGTGGTGAACACGTCCGCGAAGGTTTAACTGCTGTAATTTCCGTGAAAGTCCCTGATCCTGAATTTGAAGGACAAACTAAAACTAAACTGGGAAATACAGAAGTTCGCGGTATCGTTGATTCTTTTGTCGGTGAAGTTCTGACTGAGTATCTGGACTTTCATCCGGCGATCGCTGATGCTATTTTAGATAAAGCCATCGAAGCATTTAAAGCTGCTGAAGCTGCCCGTCATGCGCGGGAATTAGTCCGTCGCAAATCAGTATTAGAATCTTCACCTCTACCTGGTAAATTAGCAGATTGTAGCTCTCGTGATCCGGCTGAGTCTGAAATATACATCGTGGAAGGGGATTCAGCGGGTGGAAGCGCAAAACAAGGGCGCGATCGCCGAACCCAAGCAATTCTGCCCTTGCGTGGTAAAATCCTCAACATCGAAAAAACCGACGATGCCAAAATCTATAAAAATAACGAAATTCAAGCCTTAATTACCGCACTGGGTTTAGGTGTTAAAGGTGAAGAATTCAACCCCGCACAATTACGATATCATCACGTAGTGTTAATGACTGATGCTGACGTAGATGGGGCGCACATTCGCACATTGTTGTTAACCTTCTTCTACCGTTATCAAAGAGCATTAATTGAACAGGGTTTCATTTATATTGCTTGTCCTCCCTTGTACAAAGTCGAACGGGGTAAAAATTACCAGTATTGTTATAGCGAACGGGAATTGCAACAACATCTAGGTACTCTTCCCAGTAATGCTAACTATACCATTCAACGTTTTAAAGGACTGGGAGAAATGATGCCAGAACAACTCTGGACAACCACCATGAATCCAGAAACCCGTACCCTCAAACGAGTGGAAATTGAAGACGCAGCCGAAGCTGATCGGATTTTTACCATTCTGATGGGCGATCGCGTCGCACCCCGCCGGGAATTCATTGAAACCTATGGTTCTAAACTGAATATGACAGATTTAGATATCTAGGTCATGGGTGATTGGTAATAGGTGATTGGTAATTCATCCTCCATCCCTTTTCTCTTAGCTGTTCCCTGTTACCTGTTCCCATAACTTTTTCTCGAAAAATCATAAATTTTCTCCACAAAGGGGGAAAGCATTTGCTATGCTTATAAAGCGCAACTAGATATTATCTACAAAGCCAAGCTTAATAAGTATACACAAAACTTTTCATAACCAGATGACAGCCACCTTCTTCAAATCCGAAGTATTCATAATTACAATTGGCATACGTTGATTTACTCAAATACACCATTGGGCAACTTTAGCAACAATATTATTTATCACCCGATTAAAATATCGTTGTCTACCATAGGAACAGTTTGTCAAGTTGCACAGGGTAGAAAACTCAACTCTGCGCTAATGTGTGAATAAGGCTAAATCGAGAGAAATCTGAATTTGTCTCTTACCTCGCTAAAAATATGCCATAACTTTAACTCCTTAGTTCAAGTTTTTGGGATAGCATATACAGGAGTTAGTGCCTGGAAACAAACACCAATCACTAGCTAATAGTGAATATGTCCAATTAGTTCCACCAGAACTAATATCTGTAAACAAATATCCGCCTTCGGATCAAGTTCAAGCAGAACATAAATACTATTTGTTCAGTTAGGAACAATTTGTATAAGTTTTATAAAGCAGCAAGTGTACCTACCTTTTAATTTAATGAGAATGCCACTGGCCAACCAAAAAGTTTTCGACAAGATTTAATGGTATTACTGCCATTTTTAATGTCTTTTTGATAAAGGTGGCTTAATCTTAGTAAAGAAGTTCATAAATAATGCACGAAAAGAGTGTAATTTTTGTGAAATAGGCTACAATCTACACTTGTATCCGCATCAAGAAACTTTTGGAAGAAGACGGGTCTAGGTTTATAGATTCGGTTAATCAAAAGTGATATGTGACAATTAAAAAAGCAGGCGATTCGCTGTCAAAGTGATATTTGCCACTTTTACGAAACAATCCTGTATCAAACAGGAAAAAAATCACCGAAAATATCTGGGGTTAATCAGCCAAACCCCATTTTCGGTTTACAGATTACTAAATGCCAAAAGTAATCAAAATGTCTTGGGTAACTGATTCTGCAAGGAGCATGAGGAACGCGGCATGAACCAGGCTAACAACGTACTCGATAATATTTATCAGCCTGACCTAGAAATGATAAATCCGCCTGAGATCGAATTACAAGCACTCTTAATAGAAGAAGAGGACTTATTGCTGACTGATGACGGCGAAATTGATGATTTTTTAGAGCCTCAGTCTGATGAGGACGACGCAAAGTCTGGAAAAGCCGCTAAATCGCGTCGTCGGACACAGACCGCCAAGAAAAAGCACTATACAGAAGATTCAATTCGTCTGTACCTGCAAGAAATTGGACGGATTCGTTTGTTACGCGCAGACGAAGAAATTGAACTAGCGCGGAAAATCGCTGAGTTACTGGAATTAGAACGAGCGAGGGAAAGGCTTTGTGAACGCCTAGAACGCGATCCTAGAGACAGCGAGTGGGCGGCGGAAGTATCATTGCCATTACCAACCTTTCGTTATCGTCTGCACATAGGACGGAGAGCGAAAGACAAGATGGTACAGTCGAACTTGAGACTTGTAGTTTCCATTGCCAAAAAATACATGAATCGGGGCTTGTCCTTCCAAGACTTGATTCAAGAAGGTAGTTTGGGTTTGATTCGTGCGGCTGAAAAGTTTGATCACGAAAAAGGCTATAAGTTTTCTACCTACGCTACATGGTGGATACGTCAAGCAATTACAAGAGCGATCGCTGATCAGTCCCGCACTATCCGTTTACCGGTTCATCTCTACGAAACCATTTCGCGGATTAAGAAAACTACCAAACTCCTATCTCAAGAAATGGGGCGCAAACCCACAGAAGAAGAAATTGCCACTCGCATGGAAATGACCATCGAGAAACTGCGGTTTATTGCCAAATCTGCCCAGTTACCAATTTCCTTAGAAACACCTATCGGTAAAGAAGAAGATTCTCGTTTAGGTGATTTCATTGAATCTGATGGGGAAACTCCAGAAGATCAAGTTTCTAAGAACTTGCTGCGGGAAGACCTAGAAAAAGTCCTCGATAGTCTCAGTCCTCGGGAAAGAGACGTTCTCCGACTTCGTTATGGCTTAGATGATGGGCGCATGAAAACTCTGGAAGAAATCGGTCAGATTTTCAACGTTACCCGCGAACGCATTCGCCAAATCGAAGCTAAAGCACTCCGCAAATTACGCCATCCCAATCGGAATAGCGTATTGAAAGAGTATATTCGTTAATTGTTAGGGGTGGGTTGCAATCATTAATCTCTTAAACCTGCCCCCAGCATTAATTACATCTTGCCTTTCTGCATAACTTCTTGGAGATGATGGCGGATTTCGTGAGCTTGTTCAATTTCTGATTGCCGTAATTTCTGGAACAGTTCTACACAAGGTTGAGAATTAGCTTCTTTGGCATCTTTGATATAATTTTCATAAGCTTGAACTGCTACGGCTTTAGTATGCAGAACGCTGATAAAATCATACTCTAAGTTGCTAATGGGTTCTTGAGTTTTAGTTTTAGTCATGTTTCTACTCAGTTAGTTATTTAATTAATTTATACTTATTCCCCTAGAGTTGTTCATCTGTCCAAGAGTAGAGACCTTTGCTCAAAGCTTCCTTTTTGTGCTTTTAAATTTTAGTAATTTGAGGATCTAAAACAATGCTGGTACCAGTTATATCTACATGATAAGTCCAGGATTGATTTTTGACCCTAACAATTACTTCCCAACCTTTAATGGGATCAAATATTTGAGCGCAGACTTCACCAAAATTAAACACACAGGAATTGCTAAAAGTTTTCTGGGTTGCTTGGGTAATTTTCAGAGAACTTATTGCTAAACCAGAACGTTTAGAAGCATCACTCAAAACCCCATTAGCAATTTTTCTCGGTAATTGATTATTGCTAATTTTCGGATCTAAAAGAATTTGTGAACCGGATTTATTGACATGATAAATCCAAGGTTGTTTTTGCACTTGCACAATGACAATCCAACCCGGAATAGGATTATATTCCTTTGTACAAACTTCTCTAAATTGAAAAATACACGGATTACTAAAGTTAGTAGATGTAATTTGAGTAATTTGCAAATTAGGAATCTTCAACCCAGAAACTCTAGAAGCATCCCTTAGCACTGCTTGAGAAATAGATTGAGGTAACTTATTTGTGCTTAACTGTAACCCTTGGGGATTTCTAGCATTTGCAGATGTACTATTTTCGGTTACACTACAAGCAAGCAAGCTAGTAATCATGAAAATAAAGACAAAGACTTGGGGAAAATAGCGATTACGGTACATTTGTAAGAATACCTTAATTGAGAATTGTTGGTTTATTTAGGGTTTGCTGAATAAAGCTAAAACCATTTATTAATAAGGCTTTCGCGGATTTTTATCACAAAAAAGTGCCAGGTTTTGGCTGATGGTGTCTCAAAATAGGTGCATTTTTCTTTGTCGGATTTGGAAAATTGAGGATATCCAGATCGTTGACACTGTTCCCAGTTAAGAGTTCCCTGTTCCCTGCCTTCACAGGCAACTTATTCAGCAAACCCTATTTATACCTTGTTGTACTAGTTTGTAACAGCAATTTACGGTAAGACCTGATTTAATTTACCACTACGATAACCTTCTAAATCTAAGGTGACATAGATAAATCCCCAGTTTTGAAATGCGGATACTAGGGTTGGTAAATCTGTAGTTGAGACAAAATCTTTAATTTTATCTGGTGATAATTCAATTCTGGCTGTATCACCTTCGGAACGGACTCGTAAATTCTGCCATCCCAGGTTTCGCAAATAAATTTCGGCTCTACCGACTCGCTGTAATTTGGCGATGGTAATTTCTTCACCGTAGGGAAAGCGCGAACTTAAACAGGGTTGAGCGGGTTTATCCCACCAAGATAAACCTAGTTGTTGGGAAATTTGCCGGACTTCGGTTTTAGTCACCCCCATTTCTGCTAAAGGCGATCGCGCACCTCTTTCTTTTGCGGCTTGAATTCCGGGACGATAATCATGTAAATCGTCTGCATTTACACCATCTACCACATAGGGATAACCCAACTCTAAAGCCAAGGGTTTGAGGGTGTCATGTAGTTCGCTTTTGCAAAAATAACAACGATTGACTGGGTTAGATGTGTAATTGGGATTGTCCATTTCTTGTGTTTGGACAACTTTGTGAGATATTCCAATGGTTGCGGCTTGAATTTTCGCGTCTTCTAATTCTTCTGGTAATAGAGAAGGGGAAACCGCAGTTACAGCCAAAGCGCGATCGCCTAACACATCATAAGCAATCTTAGCCACCAATGTACTGTCAACTCCCCCCGAATAGGCTATTAAAGCCTGATCCATTTCTGTAAATAACTCTTTTAACTGCTCTAGTTTTTCTGTCCAACTCATCTTCCTAAAACCCCATAACGCCTAACCACTTCTATTTTAATCATTAGTTATTATTAGATCACCAATATTCTCAAGAATTTATCACCCAATACGTCAACTACGGATTATAATATTCTTCATAATCTATTCTTTACTTGCTACTGAGTAAATTACAAAGATGAGATAAAATGTCATAAACTTCGCTAATTTTTATTAAAAACTATGAGAGTTAAACGACTACAAATGCAATCTTTCCGCGGAATTGGTGATTTGACAATAGATTTTGATGAAAAAGAACCAACCGTTTTTATTGGTATTAATGGTGTAGGTAAATCAAGTATTATTGATTGTTTAGCTATTCTATTATCGCGCTTTTCTAGTGCTATTCAACACTCAACAGCTTCAGGAAGGTTATTTACAGAAGAAGACATAAAAAATGATAAGAATGAAACTCATAATGAAATAATAACTGATTTTGAATCTCAAAAATTTACTTGGTCTTTGACTAAGGTTAAAAAAGGACGGATAAAAGATACAAGTACAAATTTATCTGAAATAAACAAGATTACTGAAAATATTAAACATAAATTATCCTCATCCTTATCTGAGGAATACAATCTTCCTGTTATTATTTATTACTCAACTAATCGTGCAGTTCTGGATATTCCCTTAAAAATTCGCAAACAACATTCATTTGAACAAATAGATACTTATGAAAATGCACTCAGTGGTACAGGAAGTGAGTTTAGAATTTTCTTTGAATGGTTTAGAAAACAAGAAGATTTAGAAAATGAATTACGTCTGGAAAATAATCCTGATTATCGAGATAAACAATTAGAAGCAGTTAGACAAGCCATATCTTCATTAATTTCCAATTTTACTAAATTGCGTGTCCGTCGTTCTCCTTTAAGAATGACATTACAAAAAGATGGTGAAGAATTGATAGTTAATCAATTATCTGATGGTGAAAAATGCTTATTAGCAATGGTAGGAGATTTAGCGAGAAGATTAGCGATCGCTAACCCAGGTTTAGAAAATCCGCTTGATGGTTTCGGAGTGGTTTTAATTGATGAAATTGAACTACATTTACATCCAAAATGGCAAAGAGAAATTATTCCAGCTTTAACTAGAACTTTTCCCCATTGTCAATTTATAGTTACTACCCATTCACCGCAAGTAATTGGGGAAATTAAACCTCAAGGAATTTATATTTTAGAAAAAACAGAGAATGGTATAGTTGCCCAACGTCCTCAAAGTTCCTATGGTAGAGATAGTAATCAAATATTAGAACATTTAATGGATGTTCCTGAACGTAAACAAGAAATTAAAAATCGTCTTCTAGAGTTGTTTAGATTAATTGATGATGGTAATATTCCTAAAGCTCGCAAATTAAAACAAAGTCTTGAACAAGATATTGGATATGATGAGCCAGAATTTGCAAGTGCAGATGTGCTGATTAGAAGAAGGGAGATTTTGGGTAAATGAAGTATATTAGAAAGAATTTAGAACCATCGAGTTTTTCTGAGTGGAAAGCTAAAGAAAATGATGATTGGAAACCTACTTGGGAAAACTTTCAGAACCCTGAAAAAAGTGATGTACATAAGGAATTACTAAAAGAACAAGGTTATATATGTTGCTACTGTGGAGTTCGTATTACAATAGAAGTTAGTCATATTGAACATTTTCAACCGCGTAAACACTACCAAAATTTAAAACTAGAATACTCTAATTTTTTAGCTTCTTGTCCGGGAGAAGGTGATGCACCAGACTGGAAAAATCCCCAAAAAATACCTCCAGCACAAAAACACTGTGGACCGAAGAAAGATAGTTGGTATGATGCTGATTTGACAGTTTCTCCTTTATTAGAAAACTGTCCGGAATATTTTAGATATACAGGTTTTGGAGAAATTTTACACAGTAATAATTCTATAATGATAGATGCTGCAAAGGAAACAATTAATAAGTTGGGACTTAATCAACCTATATTACAAATATCAAGACGTAAAGAAATTCAAAAGCTACTACCACTAATTGATGGATGTTCTCAGGAAGAAATTGAATTACTAATTCAAGGTTATCAAAAATTTGATTCCAATGAACAATTAACACCGTTTTGTGCTGCAATTATTTATATTCTTAAAACTTACTTTGATAACACAGATGAAAACATAAAATCATAAAGTAAAGAAGGTAATAAAATTATGGATAGACTAAATTTCTATCGCCAATGTTTGCGAGAATTTCTCACCCAATACGCAAAATATGGATCAAAAGATCAAAATATGGAAACCCAATTGATCTTTGATACAGAAAATGATCATTACCTTTTATTGCGAACTGGTTGGGATAAAAAACGCCGAATTCATTCCTGTATATTTCATTTTGATATCAAAGATGGAAAAATTTGGCTACAGGAAAATAATACAGATATTGATGTTGGTGAAGAACTAGAAGCAATGGGAATCTCTAAACAAGAAATTGTCATTGGCTTTCACTATCCTGCACTGCGACAACATTCAGAATATGCTGTTTCTTAATTTGAAATTAAGCATTTAAAATATCTGACAATAAGCAGTATAATAATATAAAGATATTCAGGAGTTTACATATTCCATGCCAACTATTAAACAAAGATTTACTGTAATTATTGAAAAAGAAGACAATGGGTATGTTTCCCTTTGTCCAGAATTAGATATTGCTAGTCAAGGAGATACCATTGAGGAATCAAAAGATAATTTAAAAGAAGCAATTGAATTATTTTTAGAATTTGCTTCACCTTCAGAAATAAAAAATCGTCTCAAAAGCGAAATTTTTATTACTAATTTGGAGGTTTCTGTTGGGTAAATTACGCGTACTATCAGGTAAAGAAATTTGTAAAATTTTACAAGACAATGGCTTTACAGAAGTTAGACAAAAAGGAAGTCATGTTGTTATGCAAAAAGCAATAGAAGACTCTACTCTCACTGCTATTGTACCTAATCACTCATCTGTTAAACTTGGTACAATAATGTCAATTATTCGGCAATCTCAACTACCTCGTTCTTTATTTGAATAATCATTTTATCTAAAATCACTATGACACAACAACCGATACAAGTAATAGGCGGCGGACTCGCAGGGACAGAAGCAGCATGGCAAATAGCCCAAGCTGGTGTGCCTGTGATTCTCCACGAGATGCGCCCTAAACGCTTCAGTCCTGCCCATCATACGGAAAATTTGGCAGAATTGGTCTGTAGTAACTCTTTCGGGGCAATGGCGAGCGATCGCGCTGCCGGTCTCCTACACGAAGAACTCCGCCAACTCGGTTCTATTGTCATCTCTAAAGCAGATGAACACGCAGTCCCCGCTGGAGGGGCTTTGGCGGTGGACAGAGGACAATTTGGGGAAGATTTGACCAAAACCCTAGCCAATCACCCTTTAATTGATTTTCGACGGGGGGAAGTTACAGCCATTCCCGAAGGTATTGTCGTTTTAGCTTCAGGACCCTTAACCAGTCCCGATTTAGCCGCAGATTTACAACAATTTACGGGCATGGAATACCTCAACTTTTTTGATGCTGCAAGTCCCATTATTGCGGGAGATTCTATCAATAAAGATATTGCATTTATGGCTTCTCGCTATGACAAAGGTGAAGCAGCTTATCTAAATTGTCCCATGAATAAAGAGCAGTATTTACAATTTAGATCAGCACTTTGTCAAGCTGAACAAACAGAATTAAAAGACTTTGAAAGAGAAACAGCGAAATTTTTTGAAGCTTGTTTACCAATTGAAGAAATGGCCAGAAGAGGAGAAGATACCATGCGTTATGGTCCCCTGAAACCAGTGGGTTTATCTGATCCTCGTACAGGAGAACGTAACTATGCGGTAATTCAATTACGACAAGAAGATAAAGCCGGTCAACTTTGGAATATGGTAGGATTTCAAACTAATTTGCGCTGGGGTGAACAAAAAAGAGTATTTCAAATGATTCCTGGGTTAGAAACAGCCGAATTTGTCAGATTAGGAGTAATGCACCGCAATACTTTTTTAAATGCACCGCAGTTAATGTTAGCAACTTTGCAATTTAAAGAACGTCCCACCTTATTAGCTGCGGGACAGTTAATCGGAACAGAAGGTTATACCGCTGCATCTGCGGGAGGTTGGTTAGCGGGAACAAATGCAGCTAGGTTAGCTTTAGGAAAAGAACCGCTAATTTTGCCTGTGACAACCATGATGGGGGCATTATTTGAGTTTATCAGATCCGCTGCACCTAAGCATTTTCAACCGATGGCTCCTAACTTTGGGATTGTTCCAGATTTGGGTGTGAAAATCAAGAGTAAACCGGAAAAATATGGACGTTACCGGGATAGATCCTTAGCAGATTTAGCAACTTGGAAAAGGGAAAATCTAGCCGTTTAAATCAGACATTTGATGATCAATAATGTAGAGACGTTCCATGGAACGTCCATATCATCAAATTTAGGACTGACGCAAAAAACCCCTCAAACCCTGATTTCTCTGTGTCCTCTGCGTCCTCTGCGGTTCGTTCTTAGTTTAAGATAAAGCTGTATAGAATAAGATATCAAGAATTATTGACCGCAGATAAACGCAGATAAACGCAGATAAATGATGACGATTATTCTGTGCAGCTTCAGATAAAATTGGTATAAGTTGTGAAAATCAAGGTTAGAATGACAAGATTATATTGTGCTTGAAACTATAGAAATTGTCAAAACAACTAACTAACAACGTGTTTCCCGGTTCAGTCATCAAATTAGATAATGGCTTGACATTCATTCACCAAGAGATATCCACTACACCCGTAGTGGTAGCTGACGTTTGGGTGCGTGCGGGAACTAACCTAGAACCAGAACCTTGGTTTGGAATGGCACATTTTCTAGAACACATGATTTTTAAGGGTACACCAAACCTGCTGCCTGGAGAATTTGATTATCACATTGAAAAAATCGGCGGGGTGAGTAATGCCGCAACTAGCCACGATTACGCCCATTATTCCATTACAACTGCGGCTAATCATCTAGAGCATACTCTCCCCCATTTAGGCGAATTACTCCTGAATGCAGCCATTCCTGACGATGAATTTATCAGAGAACGGGATGTAGTGCTAGAAGAAATCCGTACTTACAATGATGATCCTGATTGGGTGGGTTTTCAATCTCTTGTGAAAAATATTTACCAACATCACCCTTATGGACGTTCTGTGCTAGGGACTGAGCTAGAATTAATGCAGCATTCCCCGGAAGCTATGCGCTGCTTTTATCGCAGTTATTACCAACCAGAAAATATGACTGTGGTTGTGGTGGGGGGAATTGGTGAAAAAGCTGCGCGGGAGTTGGTAAACCGGACATTTGCAAATTTTCCTCAACGGGATCATTGTCCCCAAGTTACTAAAGTTACAGTGCCGACAATTAAGGGCATTCGTCGTCATGAGTTAATTTTACCCAGACTGGAACAAGCGCGGTTAATGATGGGTTGGAAAGTTCCAGGAGCAGAACAATTGCGGGCTGTTCATGGTTTAGAATTATTATCAGTGCTGTTAGGATCAGGGAGAATTTCTCGGCTAGTATCTGATTTGCGGGAAGAAAAGCAACTTGTGCAGGACATTTGCTGTAATTTTTCTCTACAACAAGAATCAAGTTTATTGACAATTACAGCTTGGTTAGAATCAGAATATCTGGAACGAGTTGAAGAGTTGATTTGTGACCATTTACAAGCATTACAAAATCAAGAAATTAGCACGTCAGAACTAAATCGTATTCAAAGGTTTTTATGTAATGATTATGCTTTTTCTACAGAAACGCCAAATCAGCTAACTAATTTCTATGGTTATTATCATACCATTGCTAACGCTGAATTAGCTGTTACCTATCCTCAAGAAATCCAGTCTTTCCATCCTCAAGAACTGCAAAAATTAGCTCAACAGTATCTTTCACCAGCTAATTATGCCGTGACAATTCTCCAACCTTGTTAGTTATTAACCTGTGAAATTAAAAATGCAAACTATTAATAGTCGCTCTCTAATTCATCGCACTGTATTAAGTAATGGCATTGTTTTATTAGTATCAGAAAATCAGGCTGCTGATATTATTGCGGGGCGGATTTTTATTCGCGCTGGTAGTTGTTATGAACAGCGAGAAAAAGCTGGGTTAGCGCATTTGTTATCAGCGGTAATGACAAAGGGATGTGATGGTTTATCAAGTTTAGAAATTGCTGAAAAAGTCGAATCTGTGGGGGCTAGTTTAGGGACAGATGCGGCTACAGATTATTTTGTGCTATCTTTGAAAACTGTAACTGCTGATTTTATTGATATTTTAACATTAGCCGGACAATTATTGCGATCGCCTACTTTTCCCGAAAATCAAGTAGAACTAGAAAAACGGTTAGCAATCCAAGATATTCGTTCCCAAAAGGAGCAGCCTTTTAACCTGGCTTTTGAACAACTGCGTCAGGTAATGTACCCAAATCATCCCTACTCGCTGTCAGTTTTAGGTGATGAAACAACCATGAGTAGCATTACCCGGGCTGACTTAGTAGAATATCATCAAACTCATTTCCGTCCTGATAATATTGTCATTAGTATTGCTGGACGCATTACAGCAGAACAAGCTGAGAAATTAGTCACAACAATTTTTGGTGATTGGGAAATACCAGATTCCGCTCAACCGACTCTTAATTTACCGTCAATTACCGCATCACCCAAACCCTGTCTTCAACCCCTAAATACACAACAATCAATTATCATGTTGGGTTATTTAGGACCATCAGTAACTAACCCAGAATATGCGGCTCTCAAGTTACTTGCTACCTATTTAGGTAATGGTCTTTCTAGTCGTTTATTTGTAGAATTACGAGAAAAGCAAGGTTTAGCTTATGACGTATCTGCTATTTATTCAACTCGACTTTTTCCCGCTGCCTTTGTCGTTTATATTGGCACTGCACCGGAAAATACCAAAATTGCTTTTAATGGACTCCGCCAAGAAGTAGAATTATTATGTACCACCGAACTATCAGCGGAAGCGTTACAAACTGCTAAAAACAAAATTATCGGTCAATATGCGTTAGGTAAACAAACTAATGGACATATTGCTCAAATATATGGCTGGTATGAAATTTTAGGTTTAGGAATTGAATTTGATCAAAAGTTTCCCGAATTAATTAATAATGTGACTGCAACTGAAGCAATTACCGCCGCTCGTAAATATTTACAAGCACCTTATCTGTCTTTAGTTGGACCAGAAGAAGCCATTCAGACGGCTACTTTGTAAAACCTTAAATATGGTTTGCTGATAGCGTAGCGTGGCGTATTAATCCTGGTTGGGCGCAGGCCCTGCGCCCCTACCTCCTAGCCCTAATCAAAAGACTTTTTCAGCAACCTTTAATTAAACCTTTGTCCAAAGCTACCATTACAGCTTGAGTTCGATGGCTAACATCTAACTTATGTAAAATAGTATGAACATGAACTCTGACTGTTCCCGATGTAATATATAATAAATCAGCGATTTCTTGATTGGTTTTCCCTGTGGCGATCAAAGAGAGAATTTCTAACTCCCGATGAGTGAGAGGATGGGGATAATAAGATGTATTATCCCCATGAGACTGTTCTCCAAGATAACCAGAACGAATTTCTTGAGTTGCGGTTTCATCCCACCAGGAAGCACCGGCGGTAACTGAACGCAAAGCTAAAACTAATTTTTCCGCAGCGATACCTTTAAGACAATAACCTTGAGCGCCAACGGCAATTAACTGAGAAATCAAGGATTTTTGAGAATGGGAAGTAAGAATTAAAACTGGTAATTTGGGATACTGTAACTTTATTTGCTGACAAGCCTCAATACCGCCAATTCCAGGTAGTCCTACGTCTAAAAGTACCACATCTACAGGATGTTGTTTAACCAATTCAATAGCGGTTTCACCATCTTCAGCTTCAGCAATAACTTCTAATCCTGTTTCTTGTTGTAGTCGCACGTGCAAACCCAAGCGAAAAAGTTCATCATCTTCGACTAAAAGAATTTTGATAGAGGTAGATAGCATTTCAGATGATTAAGAATAATTAATTAGGAAGAATAGGCAGCTTAAAGGCAAAAATAGCACCATGAGGTAATCTATTTTCTGCCCAAATTGTACCATCATGAGCTTCAATAATTTGTCGAGATAGGTAAAGACCTAAACCAGAACCTTTTCCTTGACTAATTCCTTGATAAAATCTGGTAAATAAGTGAACAAACTCCTCTGATTGAATACCAGCACCCCTATCTACAATTTTTACGACTTGATAGGAAGATGTTGTTTGTAAAATAATTTCAATCCGCTCACCACGACGAGAATGATTAATAGCATTAACTATCAGATTACTAAAAACTCGTTGTAATTGTAAAGCATCACCATTTACCCATAAGGATTTTTTCCAATCAGAATCACCATAATTAAATGAGAAATAAACACGACGATTTACGGCTAATTCTCTGAGAGTGGAAGTAACATCTTCCGCTAAAATAGTCAAATCCACAGGAGCTAAATTTAATTTAATACCTTCTGTATCATTGCGATAAACATCTAACAAGGTTTCTACTAATTGCAAGGAAGTTGAATGACTACGTGCCATTGTGGCTAAAACAGTTTGTTGACGGAGGGAAACTGCACCAAATTTTTCTTGTTGAAAAGCCTTAATAGTTTCTATGGCTCCTAAAAGTGGAGTTTTTAAATCATGGGTAAGAGTAGAAACAAAATCTTCTCTGATTCTGGCTAATTGTTCTTGTGATTGTAACTTTGATTGTTGTTGAATAATTGCATCTTGGGAAAGACGTAATCTATCGCTTAAAAAGCCAGTGATGATTAGTGCTACAATAGCGATCGCTCGATTAGCAATTGTATAAAAATGAATCTCCTCGCTGCCAGGTAAACCCAGATTCAAAATCGTTAAAAACACAGACATAAAAGTTGTTTGGATAGTAGCAATTCGCCCAAACCAGAAACTAGCTAATAAAATCGCCCCAGTGTAGAGATATCCAAATACATAATCATTTGGTGTAGAAAACTCCATAACTATAATTATCAAAAAAAGCATAAAAATAGTTAAAAATTTCATTGATAAATAAGTCATAAGAATAGGGAATTTCATGATTTGTAAATAACTAATAGAATAAGGTTTCAGATCCCCGACTTCTTTAAGAAGTCGGGGATCTTTTTGTTCGTTTAGAAAAAACTAAACACCATAAACGCCAGATATAGAAAAAATAAACATCCAGCTAAACACAAAATATACCTTGCGAATCTTGTTTTTAGTTACAAAGCAATGAATTATAGAAATTGGTTATTCAATCAGACTATATTCTTAGTCTAAAATTATGATTCAAGGATGGATACAAATAGCATTAACTCTACTCATAGTAGTAGGCATTACACCTACCTTGGGAAAATATATGGCGCGTATTTACCAAGAACAGAGGACAATTCTCGACCCTATATTTGACAAACTTGAAAGATTAATTTACCTGCTCATTGGTGTTCATAGTAAACAAGATATGACCGCTTGGCAATATGCAGCAGCCATATTTTACAGCAACTTAGTTATGGGATGTTTAATATTTTTCATCCTCATAAATCAAGCATGGCTACCTCTCAACCCCACACAAATTGGTGGGATGACCTGGGATACAGCTTTACATACAACCATATCATTTCTGACCAACACAGATCAACAACATTATTCAGGAGAAACTTATCTCAGTTATGGTAGTCAAATTTGGGGAATTGGCTATTTAATGTTTACCTCCGCCGCCACAGGACTAACGGTAGGTATAGCATTTATTAGAGGATTAACAGGCAGACCGTTAGGCAATTTTTATGTAGATTTAATTCGTTCAATGACGCGAATATTGTTACCCATAAGTATAGTAGGAGCAATATTCCTAATAATAGCGGGAGTACCAGAAACATTAGCCGGACCAGCAGTATTTCCCACCTTAGAAAATCCTAGCATTAGTCAGGCGATCGCTCGCGGACCAGTTGCCCATTTAGAAATTATCAAACAACTAGGAGAAAACGGCGGCGGATTTTTTGCCATTAATTCTGCTCATCCGTATGAAAACCCCAACGGATTTTCTAACCTCATAGAAATTATCGCCATGTTGTTAATTCCCACATCCCTAATTTACACCTACGGAATATTTGCCAACAACAGCAAACAAGCCTGGTTAGTTTACAGCATGGTAGGCATAATTTTCATCATCTTTATAATCATTACCGCCATAGGAGAATATCACGGCAACCCAGCCATCAATACCATTTTAGGAAGTACACAACCCAACTTAGAAGGCAAAGAAATCAGATTTGGTTGGGCGCAATCTTCCCTATTTATAGTTGCGACAACTGCCACAATGTGTGGAGCAATTAATAGTTTAATTGATTCATTTATGCCCAACGGTGGTTTTGTTACCTTTGCCAATATGTTTCTCCAAATCATTTGGGGCGGACAAGGAACAGGAACAGCTTATTTATTTACCTACCTCATATTAACCGTCTTTGCTACAGGCTTAATGGTAGGCAGAACACCAGAATTTTTAGGCAGAAAAATCGAAAAACGCGAAGTTGTCCTGGCCAGTTTTTTGATTCTTTTAGTACATCCCATTGCCATCATGATACCAGCCGGAATCACCCTAGCTTTTCCCGACCAACTAGCAGGAATCAGTAACCCCGGTTTTCATGGTTTTGCTCAAGTGCTGTATGAATATACCTCAGCCGCAGCAAACAACGGTTCTGGACTCGAAGGTTTAGGAGACTCCCAACCATCACCTTTAGCCATAGCTATGGGAGCAAAACCCACTATCACCGCTTTATGGTGGAACCTCAGTGCCAGTTTTAGTCTTCTTGCAGGGCGTTTTGTCCCCATTACAGGCTTATTGTTACTAGCAGATAATATGTCTCGTAAACCAAGCGTACCCTTGACGACAGGGACTTTACGGACTGATACGGGATTATTTACCAGTGTCACTGCTGGAGTAATTTTGATTTTGGGTGCATTGACGTTTTTTCCGGTTTTGGCTTTTGGTCCTATCGGGGAAGCATTTTGGATCGCTAAAGGATTATAAGTTAAAGTCTCACGCAAAGGCGCAAAGGCGCAAAGATAGAAAGAATAAAGATATGACAAATAATCTTCGTCTTCCTCATGGAACTCGTGACTCCCGCAAGCATACACCGAAAGCAAATATGCAGGGATTGTATCAAAGAGCTATTCGTGAGTCATTTATCAAGCTTGACCCCCGCATTTCTGTCAAAAACCCGGTGATGTTTATTGTTTGGGTGGGGACAATAGTGGTTTTTTTAGTCACTCTTGATCCTAATTTATTTGGTACTGTCAAGGCTGATATTAACCAACAACGACTGTTAAATGGGATAATTACCCTGATTTTATTTTTCACTGTTTTGTTTGCCAATTTTGCGGAAGCTGTGGCGGAAGGAAGGGGTAAAGCGCAAGCTGATACTCTTAGAGCTACCCGTTCCGATACTATGGCTCGGAAAATTTTACCTAATGGGGTGATTGAAACTACTAACTCTACGGAATTACGTAAGGGAGATTCAGTGAAAATCATTGCAGGTGATATGATTCCCGCTGATGGAGAAGTTACTCAAGGTATGGGTTCTGTTGATGAGTCAGCCATTACGGGAGAATCTGCCCCTGTACTTAAACAACCGGGGACGGATATTGCTAGTTCAGTTACAGGTGGTACACGCTTACTTTCCGATGAATTGACTATTCGGATTACTGCTGATCCTGGTCAAGGTTTTATTGATAGAATGATTTCTCTGGTAGAAGGTGCGGAACGGAGTAAAACACCTAATGAAATTGCTTTAACTGTGCTGTTGGCAGTTCTTACCCAGGTGTTTTTAATTGTGGTTTCTACTCTTCCTCCTTTTACTGGTTATATCGCTAATTTTATTAGTGTGGTGTTTGGGGAAGAAGCAGGGAATAATTTACGCAATGGTGCCAGTATTGCCATTCTAATTTCTCTGTTAGTGGCTTTAATTCCCACAACTATTGGCGGTTTATTGAGTGCTATTGGTATAGCCGGTATGGATAGAGTCGCTCAATTTAATGTGATTGCTACTTCTGGGAGAGCGGTAGAAGCTTGTGGCGATATTAATACTTTAGTTTTAGATAAAACAGGAACTATTACTTTAGGCAATCGCATGGCTGATGAATTTATTCCTGTGAATAATTACTCTGTAGAAGATGTAGCCAGAATTGCCAGAATCGCAAGTCTATTTGATGAAACACCGGAAGGTAAATCAATTGTCAAGTTAGCAGAAAAATATCAGGTAGTTACAGATGTTGATGTTGATCATGCTGAAGGTGTAGAATTTTCAGCTAAAACCCGTATGAGTGGGATTAATTTAGCTGATGGTAGTGAAATTAGAAAAGGTGCGGTAGATGCAATTAAAGGTTTTGTCCGTTCTCGTGGTACTCAAGCTCCTCCAGAATTAGATGCGGCTTATGAACAGGTTTCTTTATTGGGAGGTACACCTTTAGCTGTTTGTTTAAATGACCAAATTTATGGGGTAATTTATCTCAAAGATATTGTTAAACCTGGTCTGAAAGAAAGATTTGATCAACTGCGAAGAATGGGGGTAAAAACTATTATGCTCACTGGTGATAATCGCATTACAGCTAGTGTTATTGCCAGGGAAGCAGGAGTTGATGATTTTATTGCTGAAGCTACTCCAGAAGATAAAATTAGTGTCATTCGGGCTGAACAATCTCAAGGTAAATTAGTGGCAATGACGGGAGATGGGACTAATGATGCACCAGCTTTAGCTCAAGCAAATGTGGGTGTAGCTATGAATTCGGGAACACAAGCGGCAAAGGAAGCTGCTAATATGGTGGATTTAGATTCTGATCCTACCAAATTAATTGATTTGGTGACTATTGGTAAACAGTTACTAATTACTCGTGGGGCGTTAACTACGTTTTCTATTGCTAATGACATTGCTAAATATTTCGCTATCATTCCCACTATTTTTGGTGCTGCTGGGATTGGTGCTTTAAATATTATGGGCTTAAAAAGCGCCCAATCAGCAATAGTTTCGGCTCTAATTTATAACGCTTTAATTATTCCAGCACTGATTCCTATTGCACTCAAGGGTGTAAAGTTTCTACCTCTCACCGCCGATCAATTATTAAAACGCAACATCTTTATTTATGGTGTTGGGGGTATTATTGCGCCTTTTATTGCCATTAAATTAATTGATGTGATTCTCCCTTTACATTAGATGACGATAAAGAGAAGTATAGCAATATCAGAAATTATGCACAAACATCAACTGCCGATTTATTTATTTTTAGGAATAAGCAGTAATTTAATTATTGCTCCAATGGTTTATGCAGCTACATCTGAACAATTTTCTCGTTCACAAGCTTGGGCTTTAGGATTATTAGGAGTAGGAATTTTCAGTCTGTCTATTTATTTGTTTTTTGTAATGTTTCAACCGGAGAAATTTTAATGAGTTTTACTAGAGATGCAAACCAGGCTATTCGGGCTACTTTAATTACTTGGATAATTGGTGGCTTAATTTATCCATTGATTATGATTGTTGTTGGTCAAATTGTATTTCCTGCTCAAGCTAATGGGAGTTTAATTACTAATAACCAAAAACAAGTTATTGGTTCTGGTTTAATTGGTCAACCTTTCAGTTCTGAACACTATTTTAATGGTCGTCCCAGTACCACTAATTACAGTACAGCAGATCCAAAGAAGGATGAAAGTGGAATTTTGAAAACAGGTATATCTGGTGCTAGTAATTTAGCTCCCAGTAATAAAGCATTAATAGAACGGATTAAGGGAAATGATGGTTTTCAGGGTTTACAGACAGCAGGAATAAAACCGACAGCAGATTTGGTTTATACTTCTGCTTCTAGTCTTGATCCTCATATTAGTTTAGCAGGTGCTAGGGCGCAAATTGCCAGAGTTGCAAAAGCCAGGGGAGTTCAAGAACAAAAACTGGAAAGTTTAATTAATCAGAATATTGATGGGCGTTTTCTTGGTATTTTTGGAGAACCTGGAGTCAATGTTTTAAAGTTAAATTTAGCTGTGGATGCTTTAAAATCTGGAGGTTAAATCAGACAAATAATGAAAGTAAAATAAGTTCAAAATTACCTTGGGCTGCCGCAGTTCCTGATATTGAGTAACCAGCATCAATCATTAGTTGCTCAAATTGAGTTGCGCTTAAAGTTTGACATTTTAACTTTGGTAGTCCCTGTATTTGATGCTTGTTGAGGGTCATGGGTAGTCTGGTAAATTATGAATATCTTTTATCTTACTACCCTATACTTTTCATAACTTGTAAAGCAATAACTCATATTGGATTCAATCCAATTTAAATATCTTTTACGTTACTAACCTATCCTTTTCTTAACTCCTCTCCAAATGAGTCATAAGTTCCCTGGTAAGATGTAAAAATCTTGTACCCTGGCAATACTAAAGCAATACCTATTCTGCTATGAATCTTACCTGGATATTTATAAGGTTGATCATCAGGAACATCACCACCAATGCGAATATGTATTCCTGGTAGCCATAAGTATAATCCAGGAATTAATAAGTCCATGCTGTAAGCAATTTCTCTCATCGCTTCGTTTTCACTAAGAGCATTATTGCCAGAAAAGCTCAACTTGGCGTTTGTGATGTTCAACATTACGTTTTTTAATCTCCAATAGAGATTTTGCTAGTAGTGAGGATCAGTTAGTGTCAATCCCTAATAGAGATTATTGTAACAGGAATAGGAATCTCCACACACTACACTATAGCGGTTATTGTTTGGATGTAATCTAATTGAGGGCGGGGAGACCCCGCCCCTACTGGATTGCGTATCTAGGTTTTCGCTGTGGTGTAAGGTATTTCTCAATCCTTGGCTATGCAATGATATTAACTGGTGAGTGATACAGTTAAGTCATAATTTTGACTCATGTTAATGAGTTTTTTTTGAATGAGCGATCGCACGTTTTCAGGTGAAACTATTTCACAGTCATTTCCATAAACCATCACTTCTCGCAATAACCAAAAAGGGTTTGATACTTTTCTCACCACTTGACGTACCTCCCCAATCTCTTCATTACTGATATCATTGAATTTTGGTTGATATGCTTTCACCATACCTCTATAAAAGTGTAAGTATACATTTAGGGAATCTAGTCCTTCATGCCGCCATTGTCCATTCACTGGGACAACACCTTTGATGTTATCCAGACGTAAACAGCGATTGTGTATGAGTTCTGGAAAGTCAGTATTGGCGATATCTTGAGTCTCATCACACCAAATATTTAAGTAAAAACGCTTTTCTTCAAAAGTGATTTCCGCATAACGAACTGTAAATGATAGGTCTATGCCTTGAGTGTTGCCATAGAGTATTTGAAAGGGCTGCTTTTTTTGAGAAAGTTCATCTATTTGCAATCGCCAAGCATCACTAGGTTGGTTAACTAACCGGATAAGTGACTGTTGTAAAGGTGCTTCAAGATTGCCATAATCCAATAATAAATTGATCAGAGTTTGAGATTCCGCAATTTTACCTATATCAACCAGAACTTTGAAGGCTTGATCTAGGGCGTTAACTTGTTCAGAGTTGAGGGAGAACAGTTTTTTGGTCTCTGGTGTTTGTTGGGCGATCGCTACCAATAGTCCAGATATACTGGGAGACTTACCCCAAAAAATACCTAGTTTTTGGGCGATTTCTTCCAGTTGTTCCTTTGTACCAGAGGGAATTGACAGTGTAATTGTTTCTTTTTTCCTGGACATCTACAAAATGTAATTACATTATTGACATATTGCTTATTTACAGTTATTGTATCTGTATACCAGGTGAATAGATAACTTTTTGGGGTAATTTGATTGAGATACTTGTTCTTATGAAAGAAAACTTAGCTGATCGTATGCTGGAAGTAATGTCAGATGCTTGCTGGCATTCTACAGATGAGTTAGTAGAAAAGGTGAGTCATCGTTTTTCTGCAACTATGCACGTCCTCAAGAAACGTGGTTATCAATTTGATAAGCGCCGTATTCAAGGACAACAGCATGAGTATAGACTGGTAATTGAGTCAAAAGCGATCGCTTTGCTCACTATAGGCAACGCTTAAAAAGAATTTCTGACATACTGGGGGTAGTTTCTCCTACTCCCATTTCTTGAAAATAGTAGTTAGTGAGGTCAAAAACTATGACCGATAATTTACTTTATCGAAATTCCATTGATACAAATCACGAATTTTTCGCTAAATAGGTAAACCATGAACGAACAAACATTACTAGAAAGAATCACATTTAACCCCCAAATCTTTGGAGGTAAACCAATCATTCGTGGTCGTCGTCTAGCTGTTGAACATATTTTAGGAATGTTAGCCGCAGAAGATACCATTGAAACTTTGTTAGAAGCTTATCCCTGGTTAGAAAGGGAAGATGTGCAAGCCTGTTTAATTTATGCACGGAGGTTAGTAGGTCATGAACGAGTTGAACCTTTATTGTAATTTTTAATCACAAAAATGGATAATGATAAAATGCAAGATAAAATTCCAACAATTGCAGAACTTCGAGAACTTTCTTTACGACTTCTTAAAAAAATACCTTACTTAAAAATGTTAGTTCTGTTTGGTTCTAGAGCAACAGGTAACATTAACGCCAATAGTGACTGGGATTTTGCTGTTTTATATGATGAAGAAAAATATAATTTATACATTCAAAATAATCCATTAGCTGCATTTGCAATACCTGGAATTTTAGGAGAAATATTCAAAATCAATTCTGACAAAATTGATATTGTAGAACTTAATCATTGTTCAAAACTCATAGCACATTTTGTAGCTCGTGATGGAAAGGTATTATATGAAGAACCAGGAGATGAGTTTGATAAATTTCAACAAAGAGTTTTATTGAGTAATACAGAAATTAAAAAGATTGAAGAAACTAAATTAGAAAACATTGAGAACTTTTTACAAAGGTGGGGAGTATGACAAATATATAAATATCCACTTTATGTTAGACAAATCAACTCTTATTTAATCAAGTTGGAAGAAGAAAATGGCTGAAATAATAATTACCAATCAAAATAACACTTTAAAAATATACCTCAGTGCTTTATCTGCAAATGTTATTAATTATCAGATAAATTCTCAATTACTAGGAACTTTAGCAAATTACGGTAATAGCTTAGAAATTGCAAGATCATTTGGTGATTCTAAATTAGTCAGACAATTAAACATAAAGATAAAGCGCAATGTAACCAATGATCAATTACCAATACTAAATTTCCAAGCTAACAATATTGTGACTTGGGAAAATCAAGAACTTGGTAAAATTCAAACATTGTACAAGAAACCATTACCAGGAGAATTACAAGCAAGATTAGCTATTGAAAGTGCAATTGATAGATTTTTGGAATATTTACAAAAAGTACATTATATAGTTGTATTAGATGAAAGTGACTCTCATGTAATTGTTTTTTCACCCAAGAGAAAAAAATTAATAAATTTTAGTTTACTTTGGGATGAATTTTTAAAAGAGGTAGCTTTTTCAAAAAATGGGTTTAGTAAGTATCAGTTAAAAGATTTAACACAGACATTTATTCTTTTGCTGAATAGTGTTACTTTAGCTGATCGGGGTTTTAGTACCTTAGAAATTCCAATTATATGTAAGGAACAAACTGATATTTTAGCTGCTTGTTACCTAGCAGTTATTTATCAAGTTCAAGAGCGTCAAGTTGAGCGTCAAAGAAAAATAGATGGCTTGCAAAATAAGCCTACTACGGATAAGAAACTAGAACAATTAAAAGAAAAACAAGACGAGGAAGCAAAAAAATATAGTGAAGACTTTCAAAAATCCTTTGATTCTATTTTAAAAAAACAAGAATCAATCTGGAAAGAATTAGAAGATATCAAACATCAATTGAATACAGACAGTTTAACTAAGCCACAAATTAATAAGTTAAACAAGCAAAAGGAAAAGCTATCTTCCCAGATAATATTTAGCAAGGATTCTGTACATCAAAAACTCTCATTGCTTCAAATATCTAATGGTAATCCATTTGAGTTTATTCGATTAGACCGTAAAAATAATCCTGAACAATTCAAAGATATTGTTGATGTTGTTACAAGGTTTAATAAAAGAGCTACAGATCAAATAAATTCTACTCGTGGCGATATTTTTGCCAAATGTGTTTTAGAAATGTATCGCTTACTAGAAAAACAGCAACCTTATGATCCTAAACCAGAACCTTTATTAAGTGAAACCCCAATCAAAATGGAGGTAAGATCACCAGGAGATGATGGTAAAGAATTTTGTTACTCTTGTGGAGTTAAACTTGATCCGAAAACTGCTAAATGGAAAGTTGCTAGATATATGTTTGAACGACCTTCCCAGCGTCGTCAATCTTCATCAAGTGAAGACCGTCCTTGTATTTGTGCTTCCTGTTCTACCCTTGCTTTTGCTTCCCCCCTGAAAGTAACAGATGAAAGCATTATTTTGAAACTAAAAAATGTTAATCAAAATAATGAATCTGTTAATTTTCAATTAAAGCAGTACATTAGAATGCTGACTACTAAAGAATTAAATTTAAGTTCTGGTCAGTATCTACTCTTATCATCTGATAAAACTGCTAGTGGTGATATAGCATCTGATAAATTAGGACAAGTGCAATATGCACTAGCCAAAGTTGCTTCTATTTTCCCCACAGAAGTATTAACAGATTTTGAATTTTATCTCATTCCTCAAGGAAGTAAAGAGATCAAGTTAGCTAACAGACATTTAGTTTTAATAAAAGGATTAATGGAATGTTATGGACAATCAATTATTATCTCTGGCAAAGATATCAATTATGATTTAGGAGAAGCAGTCCGTTATGTAGAACAAGATTTACCATTTTTAGCTGATTATTCTCTAGTTAAATCAGCAAACGTTAGTAATAAACTACAGCTTGAAAAAATTCGAGAACTTTATTGTAAAATACTTGAAGGGGATATGAACTCATCCAAACAGCTTTCTAAAAGAGCGCAATTATATCGAGATGTCGCAGCATTAACAGGCTTAACTTATGCTTTTGTTCAATCTCTAGAAAGCACAACTAAGAAATCTATGAAAACAGAAGATGCTGAAAGAGAAATGAGCAAAATCATAGAACAAGTAGGTGATGCAGTTGCTTTTTGCTATTACGCCACTCTTGGCGACCAAGAAAAGAAAACTGTACAAGCCAGACTTTATCGCAACAATGATAACTACTTTATTTATGACCAAGCTAAAGATTTTTTGGAAACCAAATTACAAATTTCAGACAGACAAGAAAAGGACGAAGTTAAAAAACAAACTTGGCTAACTTTTTACGCTGATGATGTGATTAAAGCATATACTTATTTTGCTGAAAATGGTTATGGTCAAGACCGAGAATGGAATGAATTGACCTATAACCTAAAACTTTCCCTATACACCCGCTTTCCTGAATTAGTACGCAAACTTAAAACAACAGGTGATAAATAATCATGACAACTGGATTAAATGCAACTGACTCCAAAAATCCCCGCTTTCATTTTGATATTTATGCAATTTTAGAAGGTTCACAAGAACTATATTTTGGGGATGAAGTACAAGTAAACGTCAACGTTGTAGAAACAGTAAAATTAACCACAAAAGATGGTCAATCTCTGGAAAAATGCTATCTTTCACCTACTAAACGCAGAGGTGTAGAAAGACGTTGTTTATTATGGTCTCCAGTGAAAACTGGTGAACTATTAGGAGATAAACAAAAATGTGGTATTCCTAAAACCTGCGCTAAACAAGATTGTCCTATTTGCGCTCTCTATGGCGCACTTGACCCAGGTAAAAGCACTTTAATAGGTCGTGTAACTCATGGTGGTGGTGTTGCAGTTCAAGATTTGTACCCAGTAGATAAACAACGTGCAATGCACCCTTCACGGTTAGTCAACCAAAAAGATGAAACACCAATACCATTCAAACGCCAATATAATCAACCTGGTATTCTCTACCCAGTTTCTAACCATGCGTTGAGTGTAACTGATAAAGAATTTTCATCTGTTGCCTATGCTTTTTTAGATGCTTTACCTCGCATTGGTTCTGGTAATCCCAAAGGTATTTCTATTGCTGAAAATGAGCAGCAAATACCCCTTTTAGTAGTGGATAGATATTTAGTACCCAAGGGTAAACGTCCGGTAATATCTCCTGCTATTATTGACCCGGAAATTGCAATTAACGACTTTATGCGACTTGCTCAATATCCACATAATAACATTGACCATATCCATGATGATTATTTTGATAGATGGATAGGAGATAAAGCATTAGAAAAATTGCAAGAATACTCTGCTAATTTCGTGAAAACAGTTCTACAAGCATAAATTTACAAACACCATTAGGCATAATCATGTATTGCCTCAAATTGAAAATTATACCTATGGCAGCAATGACATTTCGCATTCTGCCAGGTTCTATCTTGAACATTGCCACTTATCCTTTTGTTCCACCCACAACATTATCAGGATTTTTGCGAAGGTTAGGAATGTTAAGTGTGGGTTTAGACATTCCTGAAACTGCCATTAATAAAGATAATCCTCCTGTTTACGCCTTACCACCTCTTTATATTGCTTTAGGTGCTTATCCTTCTGCAAATTCATTCAGTACAGTACATAAAACCTATCGTAAAGGGATGCGAGAATTTAACCACTATAGCTTTTCTAAGTTATATGTGGAAAAAGATAAAGCAAATTTTCAATTGCATACCTGGGAATATTTCATAACTGAGGAACTTATAGGTTATGTTGTCAGTGAATCCTTAGAAGGTTTAGCACAATTTAAGCAATTAGAAAGTTATGGATGCAAGTTAGGAAAAGAAGGTTTTGCAGTATTACAAGAAGTATCTGAACCAATTCACTTAATACTAGATACACTAGCTGCTTTTCCTTCAACCATTGTACCAATGGAGGCAATTCTACAAAGTAATCAATTCGTAGGAAGTTGCGATATTTACAATCTTTATCGCTATAACTGGGAAATAAAGTCTAACAATTCTTCTATTAGAGAAGGATTTTTAGATAATCAACCAACCCAAGTAGAAGGTTTTATTCCTTTCGTTACTGGTTACTATCCCCAAGCAGGAAATTTAGTCCCAACTCTTGATTACTACACTAACAAAGAAATTTATATTCCTGTATCTTTGGTAAATTTGTTAAAAGGTGAAGTCAATGTCTAAAACAAAACGTCAACGTCCTTATATATTTGGTAGAGTCTTTTTTCCAGAAACAGAAAATCCTGAACCAGCAGTACCTAATAAGATTTATTTTCAACCTCTTGGTAATCACGTTGGGAATGTAGTTAGATTAGTCAAATTTTGGCATGAAGACGATTTTCCTTGTGAATCATCATTAGATAGAGTTATAGAAGCAGCAAAAATTCATGATTCAGGAAAACCGCAAAAATTTAACTTAGGAGTTGAAGAAAATAAAAAAAAGGTTTTCAAAAAATATATTTACTCCTTTAGGGGACATAGATATTTAGCAGAACATAAAAACCCTTGGATACAAAGTTTAGCCAGAGGACATCATGATTATTCAGTAGGTGATATTAGTCGAGATGCTTACCAATTAAAAAAATATCCAGAGTTTGCAGAAATTCTGTTAAAAAATCCCTTAGCTTATGCTCAAGAATTATACATTTTAGAAATGTGTGATCAAATTGAAGCAGAATTAGCTTGTAGAGTTATTGATGACACAAAACAAGCTGAATATCGTACTTTTATGGAATATACAATTGAGGAGGACAAACAAGAAAAATATTTATATAGAATAGACCCTTGGATTTTTAAGACAGATGAAATTGAACTAGATTTTACATACTGGGCTTATAATTTATCAGAGGATGATAAAAATGAATTGAGAAAGTGCCAAGGTGATAAGCAAGCTTATCAGTTAATCGGAAGAACGTTAGATAAACTAGCTAAAAAATGGTGGAATGAACAACCAGAAAAACCAAAAATTGATCAAAGCATCACAATCAAACTCAAACCTTTTGTATTAGATGGTGATTATGATAATAAAGATTGTGATTTTTGGTATCAACAATTAGCTAATTTTTCACCAAATCCTCTACAGAGAGAAGTATATCAAAAAATAATTACTTCAGAAGCAGCGGATTATTTAATTAAAGCTCCCACAGGTTCAGGAAAGTTTGAAACTGTTTTATTTCCTGCTTTAGTAAAACAACATCGTTTGATTTTACCATTACCTACTCGTAGTTTAATTGAAGACCAAAAACAACGTTTAGAACAATATCTAAAAAGATTTTCCCTAATTTATCCTCAACGTCAAATTTCTTTAGTTATAGATACAGGTTCTCAAATGAGACGTTGGGTGTATGTTAATGGAAAAGAAGAAGAAAGAACCATTAACCCTAGAAGACATCTTTATAAAGGAGATGTGATTTTAACGACCCTAGATAAATTCATGTATCGTTATTTTGCTTTTGGAGATAAGCAGAAATCATTTATATTCCCGTTAAGGATTCACAAAGATAAGACAATTATCTGTTTTGATGAAGCACATAGTTATGATGAAATTTCTTTTACTAATTTTCATGGTTTGGTCACTTCACTTTACGAAGCTGGTCGTTCTATCATATTAATGACTGCAACAATGCCAAAAGAATATGTTCAGAGATTCAATTATTTGGATGTTATTGACTATGTGGAAAATCCGGAAAAACGATTAGAATTAGAAAAACATCAAAACAGAAATCAGCATAGAGATTTTGAATGGATCAACAATATTGTGATCAATTCTCAACAAACAGAGGTTTTTCAAAATCGGATTGTTGAAATTATCAAAACAGAATTGCAAAGAAAAACTGAACGGAGAATTATTACAGTTGTAGAAACTGTCAAAGAGGCAGTAGCAATATACAAGAAATTAAAATCATCTTTAGACACAAATCAATTACTACTATATCATGGGCGGTTAAGTAGTGAACAACGTGAAAAAGTTTATCAAAATCTCAAAAACCGTGATGATAATAACCAGCCTTATATTTTAATTACAACCAGTGCGATAGAAGTCGGTTGTGATTTAAATAGTGAAGTATTAATTTCACAAATTTGTTTACCAGAAAATTTAATTCAACGTGCAGGACGTTGTAACCGTAAAGGTAATATACCAGATGCTAAAGTAATTGTTGTAGGCAAAATAGAAGGTGAGCAAATTCCATTCTATGCAGAAAGTTTAGATGAGTCAGGCTGGAAGAAATATCAAGAAACTTTATCATCATTATCAACATTTGATCCTCAGAAAATAGGCGATTGTATATCACGTCCTCATCATATTGATGATTATCGCGTAGTTGAGCTTTTTTCAATGCTGCACGAATATGTTTATAATGCGGATTTAACTTGTCAACCAACTCATGAAAAGGGTTTAGTAGTAACTCGTAGTTGGACACCATCTGTAACTTTAGTTTATGACGACGGTAAACATGGAGAAGATTGGATGAATAAATTATCTAAAATTCCGCATATTACTGTACCAATTGATAGATTAATTATCAAAAAAGATGAGGAAGGTAGTTCAATTAATCAATATGCTAATACTTACGTCTATGAACGGTATTATAATCAAGAAGAAACTAGATATACAACAAGAGATTTACGTTGGGGTTGTGCATATAAAAAAGATATTTTTGTCAAAATCAGCCCTGAAAATAATGAAGCATCTATGTGTGATGGAAAACTTCCATATCATTATGATGAAGAATTAGGCTTTGTAGAATTACCAGGCATTTTTCAAAGATGGAGAACACAAGGATTTGAAGAAAGGTTACAGTATAAAGTTGATGAAAAAGAGAAAAAAACTTCAGCAGTTATAAGCTACATAAAATCAATAGAAAATTTGTGAGAATCATACAATACAGAACAAAAACCCAAGTATTACAGAAATCAAAAAAATTAAGCAGGATGAACCTGATGAAATTACCGAAATTGAAACTGAGGAAAATTAGATCATGACCATTCTTGATCCTAATCAGTCTTATACTTTTAGCAAATATTTTGAGATGCACATTTCTCCTCAAGATTTTGCTGAAGAATTTGGCTATACTTTCACTCGAAAACGTTTGAGTTTACCCCAATATCAAGAAAATCTAGACCGATTAACAGAACTGCAAGAAAGACTTGATGAAATTCTCCCATACTTTGATTTAGCAAATGAAACAAGTCGCAGAGAAGTATTAATTTCTCCCATAATTTTAGACTTAGTTCACTACACTAAATCTGAGGTGAGAATTGAATATCAAATTAAAGTCAGTGAACAACTACAAGGTTACTTTGATTATCTAATTAAAAATCGCAATAATCTCCTAGTAATTGAAGCAAAAAAAGAGGATTTAGATTATGGAATGACACAACTTTTTGCAGAACTAATTGCCCTAGATAAATGGCAAGAAAATCCACAACAAACTCACCTTATCGGTTCAGTTACTACTGGCAAAATATGGGAATTTGCTCAACTTGATCGCCCTAATAAACATCTCATTCAAGGACTTGACAGTTATCGCGTTCCTGATGACTTAGACCCATTGATGCGGATTCTAGTTCAATCTCTCATTTAGTGGTAAATATGCCACCAGTTAGCCTCATTCAAAACGTGCAAATACAAGGGGAATATTACTATTTTGATGATGTCAAAAATATAAAACTCCCCAAACAAATGCAATACCGCTTTCGGAATTAATTACTTACCAAAACCTTTACTGCTCTTCTTTGTTTTAGGAGGGCGTGAAGGCATTAATTCAGTCAAAAGGCTACCACGATTTTGTAACATTAACTTGCGATTTCTCACCCTTTGATATGTTTCTATTTCTTCTGCATGGGGATGATCTGGATCTATTTTTAGATGGGTAATAGACACTACATATTGTGCTTTGTCTTCATCTTCGGGATTATCGTTTTTGCTGACTAATCGGCACATAATCCCGCCTTCATCCCCAGAATAAGCTACCCAATCAACTTCAAATTCTTTATCTGCATTTATTATGTCTCCTCTTGTCTTCAGCATTTTTAATAACTCTTTTGCTGCCTTGACTTTAATTGGTAAACTGGCTTCTAACTTTTTAGTGAGTGCCGTTGCTTCACGAGAATTATCAACTGTCATTTGTCTTACTCTTTATTCAATGTTAATTACTTTATACGTTCTATAGTCTGAATCTTTCTAGTTTTCATTATCTATTTACAAATTGTGCCACACTGCAAAAATTATGCCCCATAGTCTCATCCTCAACATCATCCCCCAATCTCCAATTTACCCCAATTTTCTCACAGGTAGACATTACCACGCCTTATTTCTTAACCTAGTGAGTTCTGTTGATAGAAAATTAGGAGACTACTTACACGAATCAAACGCCGATAAAGCCTTTACTCTTTCACCATTGCAGGTACAAAACAAACATAAAACCCAATCTTATACTTTGCAATATGCCCATCAAAATCCTATTCCTGCTGGTACTTCTTGTTGGTGGCGTATTTCTTTATTAAATGACAATTTATTTAATCAACTTACACCTTTATGGTTAAATATAAACCCCAAACAACCTTGGCATTTAGGTTCAGCTAATCTATATATTACTAGCATTCAAGGTACACCCCAATTTAAACAACCTTGGGCTAATGCTTGTAGTTATAATCAACTTTATCAACAAGCAAGCGAAACAGAACGCAATCTTAATTTCATTTTTTCTACACCTGTAGCTTTTCGTCAAGGTGCATTTGATAATGTTTTACCAACAAGGGAATCTGTATTCAATAGTCTGGTAAATCGGTGGCATAAATATAGCGATATTGAATTAACCAATATTTCTTTTGAATCAATTTATGCTAGTGCTTTTAATATCAAAACTGAAGTTATTAGCAACTATGACAACAAATTTATTGGCTGTTTAGGTGAAATTAGTTATCGCATTCTTGGCAATGTAGAAACAACGACAATTAAACAAATTAACGCCTTAGCTGACTTTGCTTTATATGCTGGTATTGGCAGAAAAACAACAATGGGAATGGGAATGGTGAGGAGAAGGTGACAGGGAACAGGTGACAGGTGACAGGTGACAGGGAACAGGGAACAGGTTACAGGTGACAGTAATAAGGTGACAGGTGACAGGGAACAGGTGACAGGTGACAGGAAAGAGGAAAGAAGGTAAGAGGGAGAGTTAATAGGTTAGAGGCAAAAGTAAATAAGGGAAGAGGAGTTATTTATGAAGATTGAATCACATCGAGATTTAATTGTGTGGCAAAAATCAATGGATATGGTAGTGAATATCTATCAATTAGCATCTGCATTTCCAAATACAGAAATTTATCGTCTTACTTCACAAATTACTCGCGCTGCTGCATCTGTTCCAGCCAATATTGCCGAAGGTCATGCAAGAGGAACAACTAAAAACGATTTTGCACATTTTTTATTCATAGCTAAGGGTTCATTAATGGAAACATTTAGTTTGTATAATTCTAGCGGGCAAGATGCCCGCACTATAAAGTTCAAGTAAATTATGGTTATCAAATTTAGCTGCGTAACAGCTTATCAACTTTTTTAATTAACTATGACTAAACAAAATCAAACTAACTCTCTTCCTACTGTCACCTGTAACCTGTCACCTGTCACCTATTACCAATCACCTGTCACCTCTGATGATGATTACGTTAATATTGCCTCATTAAATCAATATTCCTATTGTCCTCATCGTTGTTGGTTGATTCATTGTGCAGGGGAATTTATTGATAATCAATACACAATTGAAGGTACAAGTTTACATGAACGAGTCCACACAGTTGGAGAACAAAATCGTGAGGAAATTTGGCAGATACGCGCTATTTATTTGAAATCAGAGCAATATAAACTTATTGGTAAATCTGATTTGATTGAATTTGAAAATGGTGAATTTTACCCTATTGAATATAAACGTGGACGCAGAGGAGAATGGGATAATGATGAATTGCAAGTTTGCGCTCAAGCTTTGTGTTTGGAGGAAATGACAGGAAAAAATATCAATACTGGCTATATCTATTATGCTCAAACTCATCAACGGAAATTAGTAGAAATTACGCCAGAATTACGAAGTAGTACCATTGCGACTATTGAAGCTATCCAAACGTTACTGTTTACAGGTGCTATGCCAAAAGCTGTAAAAACAAAACGCTGTGATGGTTGTAGTCTTTATTCTCGATGTTTGCCACAACTTGCTGATAAGGTGGGGCGTTATCAAGAAGCAAATTAATTATTGGTAATTGGTAATTGGTAATTGGTAATTGGTAAATTAATTATTTACTGTCACCTGTTACCTGTCACCTGTCACCTGTCACCTGTTACCTGTCACCTAAAAACTGTCACCTGTTACCTGTCACCTGTCACCTGTTACCTGTCACCTAAAAACTGTCACCTGTCACCTGTTCCCTGTCACCTAAAAACTGTCACCTATTTTGAGGATTTAATCATGGGTACTCTTTACATTTCACAGGCAGATTCTTTTATTGGTAAAGTTGATGAAAGAATTAATGTCAAATTTGATAAGAAAATTATCATGGATGTACCATTTATTAAGTTAGATGGTGTGGTTGTTTTAGGTCGTTCTACACTTTCTCCTGCTGTTGTTTATGAGTTGATTAATCGTCATATTCCTTTATCGTTTATTGATGAAATGGGACATTATTTAGGACAATTACAACCGGAAATGTCTGGTAATATTTTCATTCGCAAGGCACAATGGCAAGCAGCAGGAGAAACCCCCCAATCTATTCATCTGGTGCAAGGGTTTGTTAGGGGAAAATTAAAAAATTATCGTCAAACTTTGATGCGTTATCAGCGTGAATTTAATGATATTGATCTATCTAAAAGTATTCCTCGCATTGAACAGGTAATTGCTGCAATTAATTCAACTGAAAGTATCAATTCTTTGCGGGGTTTAGAAGGTTCTGGTAGTGCTGCTTATTTTGGTTGTTTTGATAGTCTGATTCGTAATTCTCAATTTTCTTTTACTAAGCGTGTCCGTCGTCCACCTACAGATCCAGTAAATTCATTGTTAAGTTTTGGTTATTCTTTATTGCGTCATGATCTGCAAAGTGCTGTGAATATTGTCGGTTTTGATCCATATTTAGGATACCTACATTTTGATCGCTATAATCGTCCTTCTTTAGCTTTAGATTTAATGGAAGAGTTTCGCCCTTTAGTAGTAGATGCGGTGGTTTTATCTAGTTTGAACAAGCAATTATTAACTCCAGCCGATTTCGTAACTGAACCGTTAAGTGGTGCTGTTTCTCTGACTCCAGAAGGACGGAAAACTTTTTTAACTTTGTACGAAAAGAAAAAAATATCGGAGTTTAAACATCCAGTAATGGGGCGTAAATGTAGTTATCGAGAGGCTTTTGAATTGCAAGCGAGATTACTGGCTAAGTATTTAATGGGAACAATTGATAAATATCCCCCTTTGGTCTTGAAGTAGCTATTTAGGTGACAGGTTACAGGTGACAGGTGACAGGTTACAGGTGACAGGTTACAGGTTACAGGTTACAGGTTACAGGTTACAGGTTACAGGTTACAGGTTACAGGTGACAGGTTACAGGTGACAGGTTACAGGTTACAGGTGACAGGTTACAGGTGACAGGTTACAGGTTACAGGTTACAGGTGACAGGTTACAGGTGACAGGTTACAGGTGACAGGTGACAGGTTACAGGTGACAGGTTACAGGTGACAGGTTACAGGTGACAGGTTACAGGTTACAGGTGACAGGTTACAGGTGACAGGTTACAGGTTACAGGTTACAGGTGACAGGTTACAGGTGACAGGTTACAGGTGACAGGTTACAGGTGACAGGTTACAGGTTACAGGTGACAGGTTACAGGTTACAGGTGACAGGTTACAGGTGACAGGTTACAGGTTACAGGTGACAGGTTACAGGTTACAGGTTACAGGTTACAGGTGACAGGTTACAGGTTACAGGTTACAGAAAAGAGTTTTTACCAATTACCTATTACCAATTACCAATTACCCATTACCCATTACCCATTACCAGTTTATGAATGTTGTTGTTTCTTACGATATTTCTGAGGATAAACGCCGGACTAAAATCCATAGTATTCTCAAATCCTATGGTCAATGGGTGCAGTATAGTATTTTTGAATGTCAGTTAACTGATACTCAATATGCTAAGTTAAGATCGCGTCTTCATAAACTCATAAAACCTGAGACCGACAGCATTCGCTTTTACTTCCTTTGTGCTTGCTGTTTTGGTAAGGTGGAAAGAATCGGTGGTGAACAACCCCGTGATGAGACAATTTTCTTCGCTTAATGCGCGAGGGGGTGGGTGTAAAAAATTCAATTGCTCAAAAAATGCCTGAAATCATGTCTACACAAGCTTTTCATGCAGTTCATGGAGTTCACCCATCCGCGCACCTTGCACAGCAGGAGTTTCAGCTATTTTACTCCTTGACACTTTTCTTGAAATGGATTATCATAAGAACATCCGCGCAACTGAACCTTGAAAACTACATATATATAGGCTTTCAGCACCCCGCTATTGCAATTTCACTTACTCCCTATTAGGGATTGAAACATTTTGCGCTGGCTCACCAAAGCCAACTTTTACAATGCATTGCAATTTCACTTACTCCCTATTAGGGATTGAAACTTGGTACCATCAAAAATAAGCAAAGCGTGGACGAGATTGCAATTTCACTTACTCCCTATTAGGGATTGAAACATCGTTCTGCTTTATCCCTAGTCATGTTCATAGCATTGCAATTTCACTTACTCCCTATTAGGGATTGAAACAAAATTCAAGATGTTAATGGTGATGACTATATCATATTGCAATTTCACTTACTCCCTATTAGGGATTGAAACAATACACTGATTGATCCCATTAGAAAAATTAGCAAATTGCAATTTCACTTACTCCCTATTAGGGATTGAAACTCTTCAGCTTTGTCTTTTTCTCTCCATCCTGCTTATTGCAATTTCACTTACTCCCTATTAGGGATTGAAACTAGATATAGCCAGAATGCTAGTTTATATTATTCTTAATTGCAATTTCACTTACTCCCTATTAGGGATTGAAACGGGATTTTGCTAGTTTCACCAGCTTTTGGTATGTATCATTGCAATTTCACTTACTCCCTATTAGGGATTGAAACATCCTGGGAAAGATAGGGTTCAGCCGCGAGAAATTAATTGCAATTTCACTTACTCCCTATTAGGGATTGAAACAAGTATAAAAAAGAAAAGCAGCCAACACCTGAAGATTGCAATTTCACTTACTCCCTATTAGGGATTGAAACTATAAACGGGACTAGTTGATTTTCTCTCCTGCCAGGATTGGGCATCAAATTGCAATTTCACTTACTCCCTATTAGGGATTGAAACTTTTTCTCTCCATCCTGCTTGACATTTAAGGTAAAATTGCAATTTCACTTACTCCCTATTAGGGATTGAAACAAACAAAGACAGCCGTTGGAACCTAACTGATAACGTACCCAATTGCAATTTCACTTACTCCCTATTAGGGATTGAAACATCAAGATTATTTCGCTATTCCTAAGTCAGATGGGAGAAAGAAAATTGCAATTTCACTTACTCCCTATTAGGGATTGAAACTGCAATCTCTGAGACTTAGACTCTGACAATATTTTTTGAATTGCAATTTCACTTACTCCCTATTAGGGATTGAAACGACGCATTATTTCCACATCTTCATTTAATATTAAATTGCAATTTCACTTACTCCCTATTAGGGATTGAAACACCACAAGAAGCGATAGAACCATTAACAAAAACATATGCAATTTCACTTACTCCCTATTAGGGATTGAAACACGACAATTCTACAAGCAACTGAAAACGAGAAAAACAAAGAATTGCAATTTCACTTACTCCCTATTAGGGATTGAAACATTCTACTCTTAGGAGTTGGGAGAAGGGGGACAGATTGCAATTTCACTTACTCCCTATTAGGGATTGAAACACCGGATTCTCAGACGATACCGGGATCTCAATGGTGCGGATTGCAATTTCACTTACTCCCTATTAGGGATTGAAACCAGATTTTAACAGAGACTTTTGATAGAAATGGTTGATTGCAATTTCACTTACTCCCTATTAGGGATTGAAACATACTGATATAACTCAGGTGTGATATCTTTATCCTATTGCAATTTCACTTACTCCCTATTAGGGATTGAAACTAGCTCATTGGGAAGTAATACTAAGCAGGAGCTAATTGCAATTTCACTTACTCCCTATTAGGGATTGAAACAAGTTGCATGATGGGATCAGGTTTAGTTGTGGTGTGGATTATTGCAATTTCACTTACTCCCTATTAGGGATTGAAACTTCTGGTAGCCATAATTTTCCTATTTTACAGAAGGGTAATTGCAATTTCACTTACTCCCTATTAGGGATTGAAACACGAGACGCTGTAAAATATCTTGATAAACATCCTGATTGCAATTTCACTTACTCCCTATTAGGGATTGAAACTTCTATATAAATGCACTAGTGAAAAAACATTATCATTGCAATTTCACTTACTCCCTATTAGGGATTGAAACCAAAGCTGAACATAGGGGACTTTGACCCCACTGCTAAGAATTGCAATTTCACTTACTCCCTATTAGGGATTGAAACTTCGTAATTCCCATGCAGATGCGATCGCGTCATCAGATTGCAATTTCACTTACTCCCTATTAGGGATTGAAACAAAAAGTAAGTTAAGGAAAGGAACAATGAAGGAACTTAATTGCAATTTCACTTACTCCCTATTAGGGATTGAAACAATTCTTCCCAATCTATCCCTAATTCCATTAAGCATATTGCAATTTCACTTACTCCCTATTAGGGATTGAAACCTTATCTTGGAATACTGCTGATTTCAGAGCTAATTGCAATTTCACTTACTCCCTATTAGGGATTGAAACAAAGATATCTACAATACCTGATTCTGTTTCTATTGATTGCAATTTCACTTACTCCCTATTAGGGATTGAAACAACCTATTGGGGATGTAAAATGTGTTCAAAGTGTAATTGCAATTTCACTTACTCCCTATTAGGGATTGAAACCTCCACTATCCCAAAGGAACATTAATAGGAATCCATTGCAATTTCACTTACTCCCTATTAGGGGTTGAAACATGAATGCGTTATTCTTATTGGAATAATTCTTATTTAGGACTTAAGCACTTTATAAATTCACATTAATTCTTTTTCAATGAGTTCAATTAATTCCAGAATACTACGAGATTGGCTAGGTTCTACATTAGATTCTTCAATTATATGGACATGATGGGGAAAATTAGGTAATTTTGGAAAATGCTGCACATTATCCCAACGTTTTCTTAAATTTTCCTTTTGTTCATCCATCCACTGATAACGATAACCAAGGGTTACAAAATGTCCCTCAATAATAGTAAAGGACTCTGCTATTTCTAAGAAATCATTATTTACTAAAGTTAATCTAGCACGGAAATAACCACGATTCAATAAAATTCTTTCTTCCACAATAGCGATTTTAATAATAATGCGGCTAGTAGCTAATTTAATTTTTACTGTATTAATATAATCTTGTATTTCCATTGTTTAACTAGCTATTAAATTCGTATTTATCTGAATAGTATTTTGAGCATTAGTCCACATTTCATAAAATACGCTCCATTCAAAAAAATCTATTTCATCTCCTAATTTACCTGCTTGAAATTCTTGATAGAAGTCACTAGAAGACATTTGATATTTTGTCTCAAAATTCTTTAATTTTTGTTCTAAATCTGAAATATCTTGTTGTGTTGAATTTGCTAATGGTGAAGATAATTTGACATTATTAATTTTGCTTTCTAAAAGCTGCCTTTCTTCTGGGGATAAAGAGAGGATGATTTGAGTGATAGATTCAACTAATTGGGTATTCATAATGTAATTTTCCTTGGTCGGCAATTTGGATCTTCATTATATCTCATTTATCGAAGTTTGAAAGTCCTATACTAAGTTAAACTTAGGTAGATATTGCAATTTCATTTACTCCCTATTAGGGATTGAAACCATAACTAAATGGGGCGTAATTGCCCATATCTAAAATTGCAATTTCATTTACTCCCTGTTGGGGATTGAAACTACCCATGAGGGAGGGTTTACGCCGTAAACCCCTACGAAATTTCAATTTCACTTAATCCCCATTAGTGCTTGTTTAAGTTCTAAGTAGGTGAACACAACCAAACTAATCTGTGTAAAGAAAAGTAAAATCGCTCAAATCCTCTTCACTCTTGCCTCTTCACTCTTGCCTCTTGCCTTGCCATAACGACGATTGACAATGCTAATCTGACTTGAAAATAAGACCCCACCCCTAACCCC
>NZ_JADEVZ010000050.1 GCF_015207875.1 Dolichospermum sp. LEGE 00240 | reverse complement strand
CTGTGCCTTCTTTGCTTCCACAAGTTACTGCTGATTCTGATGATTCTGACTTGTTGAAAGCTGCTTAATTTTATTGCTGGATTTTGGGGGTTGTTTTTCGTTTTCTTTGTACCCCCTGAACGGTTACACTAATTCTACACATTTGTGATCAAAAGGTGGATCTTGTTCCCGCAAACAGTCAAAGAGTAATCCTAATAAGTCGCGGACATGACCACCACTAATCAGACATAAACGATCCAGAGTTGCCAAATTATCAAATAATTGAGTAGCTAAATTTAAGCGATCGCCTGGTAAGATATCAGGAAAGGCTCTGGCTAATACCATTTGGCGCATTAATCCCAGTCCTACGCTATTAATTTCTCCACAACGTTGACGTACGGGAATCATCGGTAATACTTTTGGTGCGACTCCGCCTCCTAAACGATGCTGTAGTTGGGCGCTATCATTGGAAAATGTCAGAGCCAAGGGAATTGTGTAAACTATATGACAATTTAATCTTCTTAATTGTTCTCCTCGATCAATGAATAAGTATTCGGGGAGCGATCGCCCAGAAGGTAAAGGACGAACCGCCACCCTATCCAAGTTATCCACAATCACCACCAATCCCTTCTTACCCCTGGCTTTTAGCTCCAAATTAGCCCGGTCTAACAGTTCTTTATTAATTGATTGTAAGATATTCTCTGTGCGTGGTTCTAGATAGTCTCTTAACCGTCTGCGTAACTGAGGACTTTCCTTAGTTTTCGCCGTAATTTTGGCAATTCCTACAGATAATTCGGCTTCTACTCCCAATTCTAAAGGCGTTTGCAGAAAATCTACCAACTCCCCAAACAACTTAGTAAAGTAACTAGGTTGGACACGCAGCTTCATCGCTTCCAAGTTTTGACTCACCAAACCAGCGATCGCTAACAGAATATCTGTAACATCTATATCTACCATTTCTAAAACATGGGTAGACTCAAAATAGACAACATGAAAATCCTGCGCTTCCAAATCAGCCTTGAGTCTTAATAATTCCGTAGATTTTCCACAGCCCAAATGTCCTGTAAATAACTGACAGGTTGGCGTATTTGGAGAGATCTTAGTAATAGTCCGCAGCAGAGCTTCAATGATCTTTCCACCCCGGACTGAAGTGAAATCAATATAATACATCCGGTCGTCTACATTCTCAATCATCAACGGACGAGAAGGATTACAAGCCTGATAAAATCTTTCTAAATTAAAAAGCATAAAAAACCCAATTCACGCTGTAATAGTCACAACATCATCTGTCACAATCTCTTTTACAACGGAAGACCAGACATATCCGCAATAACTTGGTATAGAAACACAACTAATTTTATCTTTTCCTTTACAGGAATATCCAACCCGGTCCTCAGAACAATTTAACTGCATCAAAATTTACACTGATAACATAAAAAAGCAGGGGCGGGGTTTCCCCACCCTGAATTGCATTGCATCCAACTGATAACCGCCACAACAATTAAATCACTCCCTCTACAGAAGCTACCCAAAACAGAATATTCAAAGTTGGTAAAAAACTTGATGTTCTGACAAATCTAGTCAAACCCTAATTACGTAGCTTCAATTGCAATTATTACAGAAATATCCGGTAAGTTTAAATTCCTCGCATATTAATCCCTGCATCTACCCCTACGAATACAATCACCTAATTGCTCATCTCTAGCAGACATATCCGCCACTAACTGTGATTGAGTATAATTTCCGACTCTTGCCCCTACATTTTCCATGGACAGCTTGTTCCCTGCAAAACAAGCACTGGAATTGTACAGATAGACCGACAATACCATTAGTCCTAAACTAATTGTTGTTTTCATATCAAAATTCAATTCAGAATGCTATTGCGTAATCAACAACATCATCTTGATCAATTGTGAAAACTTATGAATCAGCTAATGGTTCTTAAAATTGCCATAAAAAACCTGCCCGTAGCATCAAACAAGACACCACAAACAATGCAAACTTAAAGAGCATTAGCATATTCTGTCTATTTATGACAAAGATTAATCTAGACTAGTCTTGGACTTTGCCAAACTACATCTTTGATTTATCTCAGAATGAATAAACAAGTTGTTTTCCTAATTAATTCACAAATCCAGATTTAGATCCATGACTGCTAGATTAACTCCTACCCCCCTGGTAGAGTTAATTTAGCCACAAGATAACGTTCTTTCTATCTATACAAATTCTCTGAGAAAAAGCCGGACAAAAAAATCTTTTTTTGACCAGAAACAAAAATAAATATTATCCGTCATTAAATAAAAACCTAATCTAAAACACAGTTGCATCTACTCACCAGGGGAGATTATTTCTTCGTAATCATGAAAAAATCAATCATCACAAGCCATATAGCTAGTTAATATTTTCCTGGCTCATACTGAGTTATCAATTGTTACTTATTTATTAAGTAGTAATGGTTTGATCATGCTCGGAAAAATTATTGTAATAATTAATACTTCTAAAGAAAATAATTATAAATACAAAAATAAAATTAAAGATATAAATATTACCAAGAATAAATATAGTCATTTTCCTGACTCACTGACAACTTCAAGAGTTTTCAGACCTATTCCCTATAGAATAGTGAACAAAGATTGCCTAACAGATTCCCACTCCTCTTACTCATGACCTCTTCACAAGACGTAGATACAATCAAATCCCCTAACTCAGACCCAGAACCATCTATTAACCCCCTAGATGAATTACCAGGTGAAGTAGAAATGTCCATTTTTGACCACCTGGAAGAGTTGCGACAAAGAATTTTCTATTCCCTGATAGTCGTGGTAGTGGGTATTATCGGTTGTTTTATCGTAGTTAAACCCCTAGTCCAGCTACTAGAAATTCCTGCTCACGGCGTAAAATTTCTGCAATTAGCCCCCGGAGAATTTTTCTTTGTCTCCATGAAAGTTGCCGCTTATGGTGGTTTAATCCTGACCACACCCTTCATTCTTTATCAAATCATTCAATTTGTACTTCCTGGTCTCACCGTGCGCGAACGGCGGTTAGTCATTCCCGTAGTGCTAGGTTCAAGCATATTATTTGTATGTGGCTTAATTTTCGCCTACACTGCACTCATCCCTGCCGCATTGCAATTCTTCATTAACTATGGTGCTGATGTCGTAGAGCAACTTTGGTCAATTGACAAATATTTTGATTTTGTGCTGTTATTATTATTCACCACAGGACTAGCATTTCAAGTTCCCGTCATTCAAATCTTGCTGGCCACCTTGGGAATCGTTTCCTCAAAAATCATGTTAAAAGGCTGGCGTTATGTCATCATGACAGCAGTAGTATTGGGAGCAATTCTCACACCTTCCACCGACCCTCTCACCCAAAGTCTTTTAGCAGGTGCAGTTTTAGGACTATACTTTGGTGGCATTGGACTGGTGAAACTCACAGGGAAATAATTGTCAGTTGTCAGTTGTCAGTGGTCAGTTGTTCGTTGTTGGTTGCTGCACATAATTATCATATCTGCGTTTATCCGCGTTCATCTGCGTTCAATTATTCTTAAAATCTTATTTCATGCAGTTTCATTCACTCAATTGTTAATCCCTATGCAGAAAGACAGTTATCCTGATTGTTACCATATAAAATAGGTTTTGATAAATTAATTTTGTCAACGCCAGCTAATTTATAGCTAACGTAAACAAAGACAAACTTAACTTTAACTTTTACAATAGGAATATTTCACCAGCATGGCTCAAGAGCGTACATTACCCACATTTAATACCGCCACAGTCCAAATCACCAAAGAAGAAGGATTGGGCTTATATGAAGATATGACATTAGGGCGTTTATTTGAAGATAAATGTGCCGAAATGTATTATAGAGGAAAAATGTTTGGATTTGTCCACCTGTACAACGGACAAGAAGCAGTTTGTAGCGGCATTATTAAAGGTGCAATGCGTCCCGGTGAAGACTTCGTTTCCAGTACCTACCGTGACCACGTTCATGCTTTGAGCGCCGGAGTCCCCGCCCGCGAAGTTATGGCAGAATTATTTGGTAAAGCCACAGGGTGCAGTAAAGGGCGCGGTGGTTCAATGCATATGTTTTCTGCGGAACACCGTTTACTAGGTGGTTATGCTTTCGTAGCCGAAGGTATCCCTGTAGCTGCTGGTGCGGCTTTCCAATCTAAATATCGTCGGGAAGTGTTGGGAGACAAAACCGCCGACCAAGTAACCGCTTGCTTCTTTGGTGACGGTGCTGCTAACAACGGTCAATTTTTCGAGACATTGAATATGGCAGCTTTATGGAAATTGCCGATTCTTTTTGTGGTAGAAAATAATAAATGGGCGATCGGTATGGCTCATGAAAGAGCAACTTCCCAACCAGAGATATACAAAAAAGCCAGTGTGTTTAACATGGTGGGTGTGGAAGTAGATGGAATGGATGTTTTAGCCGTGCGTCAAGTGGCACAAGAAGCCGTAGCCCGCGCCCGTGCTGGTGAAGGTCCAACCTTAATCGAAGCCATGACCTATCGCTTCCGGGGACACTCTCTCGCTGACCCAGATGAACTCCGCAGCAAGGAAGAAAAGGAATTTTGGTTTGCGCGTGACCCGATTAAAAAGTTAGCTGGTTATTTGCTGGAACAAAATCTCGCCACAGAAGCAGAATTGAAAGATGTGGAAAAGAAAATTCAGGCTGTGATTGATGAAGCTGTGAGATTTGCAGAAAGTAGTCCTGAACCAGATCCTAGCGAGTTATATCGCTTTATTTTTGCGGAAGACGTTTAAACTGGGGACTGGGGATTGGGTAATCAGGGAAAGTATGATTTTTTTCTCACGCAGAGGCGCTCCAGGCGCAGAGAGTAAGAGTTTGAGCATAGGGGTACGCGCTCTTTGTGAGATCCAGTCAGCAAATCCCGTAGGGCGGGGTTTCCCCGCCCTAGATTGTATTGTATCAAGTGCAATAACCGCTATAAATTAAATTTATACAAAAAAGTTGTTGACTATTTTAGTTGCTAAGTATTAAAATATAACTGGTAAGTTGAATTTTTTCGACGCACCTCCCCTGAACCTTGAAAACCCTATAATTTCGTTGAGGTGTGTCGAAGCCTTACGCACCAAAGGTTTCAGCCGACAAAATCTGCCACTTTGTGAGAAAATTTTTCCATTTTTCTGAGGTGTGTCGAAATGGGTATCTGAAACCCTTGCCCAGTAAGCTTTCCAGAAGTGAGCTCTTTCCAAACCAACTTCCCCGCAAGGGGATGGAAACATTACAATGACGCTATTGTTCCGGGACCAGATAACCTTTCCAAACCAACTTCCCCGCAAGGGGATGGAAACTACTATCCCCGACTTCTGTGATAATTAATGTGATAAATAAGAAGATGGTTAAAAGTTGTCGGGTATCTGAAATTCTCAATTGTCAGAATCAGGATATCCAGGATTAAAGGATGTACAGGATGGTAATTTTTAGATGGTTTGTTGGTGATGAAAGTTGTATTTGTCAGCATCAGGATAACCAGGATTAAAGGATTTACAGGATATTATTTTGAAATGTTTGATTTACAATATGATCTTTTAAATTTATAAGTTATTAAAGAATATTTATTGAATATGTAATCATCAATTTTAAAATTGAAAACATGAGAGTTAAACCTTCAAATCCCCACCAAAAATCATCCCACAACATCCTGTGAATCCTCAAATCCTGGAAATCCTGATTCTGACAAAATAAAAATCACCAACACCCCACCAAACATCATTCAATAACATTCTGAAAATCGTCTTGGCATTTTGGTGATGAGGACAAATATTATTTTCTTATTTCCCCTACTTCTGGGATTGATTTGGGAAATAATTATCTTGATAAATAAAAACCCTATATATATGGGCGCACACTTTTCCACTCGTACCATTAGCATACCCAAAACTCAGAACACTGTCAAGCCCCCAAGCTGAAATCACCAAAACTCGTTTGATTATTGATAATATTCTCAATAATCATGAGAATAGACCCCTGTTTATTGAGAAAGTTCTTTTTTATCAAAATCCCATACAAATGATCATGGTGGAATTTGTGGGCATGACAACCTACAATTGGGGAGAAAGGTAGAAAAATCGCAATATGTATTGCCTGTTTCCTCTTGCCTGTTCATAAGCACAAACTTCCACACCAATCTACTGGCTATTATGTTTACCATTGACATTCAAGAACAACAATACAAAACCTACATCCTGTCTGATAAAACCGCTGGTACACAAATAGAAGTCGTCCCCGAAAGAGGTGGTATCATTACCCGTTGGCTGGTGCAAGGTCAAGAAATCTTCTATATGGACAGCGATCGCTTTACCCATCCTGATTTGAGCGTTAGAGGTGGTAATCCCATTTTGTTTCCTCTTTGCGGTAACTTACCTGATAATACTTACAGCGTTGAGGGAAAACCGTATACTATTAAACAACATGGCTTTGCACGGGAATTGCCTTGGACAGCAACAGCGCAAAATACTCAAGGTAACGCTAGTCTAACTGTAGTTCTCAGCAGCAACGAGGAAACAAAGGCAGTTTATCCTTTTGATTTTGAATTGGCTTTTACCTACGAACTCCAAGGTAATACCTTAGTAGTGCGTCAGGAATATAAAAATCTCTCATCTACACCCATGCCATTTTCCGCTGGTTTCCACCCTTATTTTCTCTGTGGTGACAAAAATCAGCTAGAAGTAGAACTTCCTTCTACACGATATCAAGATAACAAAACCAAGGAATTTCACGCCTTTGACGGCAAATTTGATTTTAACCAAGATGAAATTGATTTTGCTTTTGGCGGACTAACCAGTAAATCAGCCACAGTCACAGATAACAGCCGTAAGTTGAAGCTAACCCTAGATTACGATGATTTCACTACCTGGCTAGTGTTTTGGACTGTCAAGGGCAAAGATTTCTACTGTTTAGAACCTTGGAGCGCCACCCGCAATGCTTTCAATACTGGTGAAAACCTGACTGTGTTAGCACCGGGAGCTAGTTGTACTGCTGCTTTTCGGTTAACGGCAAGTTTTTTCTAGAGACCCCTTGACAAAACCATGGCTGTTGATGGTATATTGATAAAGTTGGAAAAACAGCAAAAGGGTGGCTAACTCAACGGTAGAGTACTCGGCTTTTAACCGATTTGTTCCGGGTTCGAATCCCGGGCTACCCATTTTTAAGAGCGATCGCAAAGTTTTGGAAAATGCATTCTCAAAACAGTTGCATTTTTCGGCGTTGCTGAGTAAAAGTATGATTTTATTTCACGCAGAGACGCTCCAGGCGCAGAGAGTAAGATTTTGAGAGATAGAATTTTCGACTTTCATACCCCCATTAAAAACCTATCACTTTCTGAAATTTGAGACTATTCTGATCTCCTCCTGACTCGGTGACTCGGTGACTACTTATCAGACAATTTGCATGACAACTAATGTCATATCATCGGTATTTCGTCTATCAGAACCAATAAATTGTTCAACTTGGTCAAAGAGATATTCGACAATTTCCTGGGGACTATTGCAATACTTACAGGCTGTTCTGAAGGATGTAACAAAATTATCTTCATCAAAGCGATCGCCTCCAGCCGCCGCTGCATCAGTTAAGCCATCAGTATAATAAATTACTGTATCTCCAACTTCTAACTGTGCCTGTGCATTTTCATATTCGCTATTGGCATCTAAACCAATTAACATCCCCAATGTATCCAATTGACTCACGGTTTTTGTGGCTGCGTGCCACCACAAGGGCGGATTATGGGCAGCATTACTATAGGATAAAATCCGCGTTTTCGGGTCATATTCGGAATAAAACATAGTCACAAAGCGGTGGGAATTTTCCAAATCCGCATACATAACCCGATTCAAATTTTGTAAAATTCCGGCTGGGGAGTTACCATGTAAGACTTCACCCCGCAACATTCCCCGCAACATCGTCATAATTAAACCTGCAGGAACGCCTTTACCCATGACATCCCCAATTACCAAACCCCAACTAGCATTTTCTGGAGATGCTGGTTGTTTGGGGTATAACTGGTTTTGATTAGTGGGAATAAAATCATAGTAATCACCACCAACTTGATTAGCTGGTTTACAACGGGCAGCTATTGATAACCCAGGAATATTGGGACATTGACGCGGTAAAAGTCGGCGTTGAATTTCTGCACCAATTTCTAACTCTTGGTCTAAACGTTCTTTTTTTCTTAATTCTACAGATAGTTCATCATTGTCAATTGCCACTGCTGTTTGGTCTGCTACTAACCGCACTAATTTTTGTCTAGTTTCTGTCCAACTATATTCAGGATCTCGACTCAAAACATATAGCCAACCTCGTTCTGTATGCTTGACTAAAATAGCTGTGCCAAAGATTTGTACATCTGGACCTAAAACAGCGTGCATTTGGTCATCTAGAATCCCTGTGGAAATAGCAGCAGCACCTGAGTTAGCTAAAAGAGTAATTTGACTACTAGCAGTTTCTAAGGCTTTTCTAATATTTTTTCTTTGCTGAGTATCTTGCCAATGTAATTGTTCTAATCTAATTTGTCCGTTGGGTTTATAAAGAAAAAGTGCGCTACCTTCTGCATCTGTGACTCTGGTAGCCATGAGGGGAATCAGTTCCAAAAACTGATTTAAATTATTAAAGCTTCTGAGGGCAAATCCTAAAGAACTCAGCAAGTCTTGAATTTTATTTTGTTCTCGATGCAGCCTGGACACAAGTTCCTTGAGTGCCACTACAGGAGTGACATCTGTGGCGCTGCTATTGCTATCAGTAGGATGGGGGGGAAATTGTGACACAGGTTAATATTGCAGTTAAGAATAGCAAATTTGTGATTCTTTATAAATACTCTTTCTTGATAAATTGTGAAATCATCATGGAACGAGATTCGTGATTTTAGCAAGAGTAGAAGAAATGTTGAAAGTAATTTTTTAAGTCTTGGTTAATGCTGAGAACATTTTTGATAGTTAATTTTCCATGATGATCAGGTTTCTAATTTGTTAAAAATGAGTCTTGATAAATCAGTGATTTTTATGATTAATTAGCAGCCTCTAATTTTTTCATAACTGAATCAGTGCTTCATATATCTTGGGAAATAAAAATTCGTCACTAGCAAAGTTCTCTCTATTTGAGAGAGTAGAGATTCAGAATCATCCAACCAATAACCAGATGGATTTTTGGTGAATTAATTCATGGTTTTTGCGTTGTGGGGATTTTGGTCAAAATATAGATGTAATCATGCTTTTAATGAAAACTTGTTTGATTATGGACTACAAACACTTAACCTATATACCATAAATTATTGAAATGTTTCCTTAGATAGATTTCTTTTCTGCAAAGATTTTGCCTATTTTTGTTCAATATTTCGAGATGTGTAATTTTATATTAGTGTTTTGACGGAGAAGGTGGCAGGAAATTAAGTTTTATTTTCAACATCCTAGCTGAATTTAGCAAAGCTTTGATTTGTAGTTTATGTTTTTCATATAAGCAATATTCAATAATATATATGCAATAATAAATTTGTTTGTATTAGCAATGGTGATAATTTAGCTGATTGAGAAATACTAATCCGAATATGCGGTGTTATTAGCTGCTTGTTTGACAGGGATTTGGATAATAAATTCAGTTCCTTTGCCAATATCAGAGAAACATTCTAATTTACCATGATGTTTTTCTGTGATAATTCGATAGCTAATAGCCATACCCATGTCCGTACCTTTACTTATTTATTTGGTAGTAAAAAATAGATCAAAGATGCGATTCTTCACATTTTCTGGGATTCCGTTACCATTATCAGCGATCGCAATTTGTATCCATTTTTCATCTATAATCTTTGTTCTAATGATAATCTGATCCAGGTTGGAGTTACTTGCTGCTTTTTATTCTAGTTCTAAATATTCTTTAGGGGTGTAAATATGTTTGCGATACTTGCATATTGTTTTCCTTAATTTGGTTTATTAATTGTAGATAGTTAATAGGAAAAGAATTTTTTCATTAATCAACTTCGCGCTTTATTTAATTAAAAATAAAATTTAATGCCTGTTTAATAATTAATTCTTGATCTACCATATTTCTCAAGGTTAATTCATCATAAATTCCGCCAAAAGCTTCTAAAGAAGCATTATCTAAAGCTCGATTATAAGCTCCTGGTAAAATTTCTTCTATTTCTTTTTTTTCCATGTAATATCCTCCAGACTTTCTGCGGTTGTTGATCCGATCAATTGCGTCAATAGCATTGCGAATGGAAACATCCCAAGCATGAGTTGTCCTTTTTTCTGCCTGTTGTTTAATTAAATGGACTAAAAGCACTACACAATAACTATAAATTTTATTGATTTTATCTTCTTTACTCATTTCTTCTAATTCATCAATTAAAGATAGAGCCGCTTCTAGGTTGCCAGAAACCACTAATTCTCTGAGTTCTAGTAATTCTTCCATGATTTGCTCTCTCCTTGAAGTTTGCTATTTCTAGCATAGCGCTGATAACGCTATCAACGACAGATACACCACTAAGGATAACGGTTGTTGTCCAAATTTTACCAATTTCTGCTAGAGTATGGGCGATATCGCAAGCTCTGACTTATCAGTTCGCTTCCGTATCCGCAGCAAGCACAATCACAACACATAAAATTCAGAAATTAAGCTCCCACGAAGAAGCCTTTGTCAAGTAAGATAAAATCAAAGGACTGTATAAAGGTAAAAATATGCAGCTAGAAGATTATTTTGAATTTTTAGATCCAGACGATATCCGCATTAAGGTTCATAGAATCGGTATTGATGATGTGATTGATTATTACTTACAAGGATACACACCTGAACAAATTCTGGAAGATTTGCCATCGCTAGATTTAGAAAAGATTCACGCTACTATTACCTACTATCTCCATAATCGTGGGGAAATAGATGCTTATATGTTGCGGTTGGCTAGGTGGAGGGAACAGCGTTATCAAGAAGCTGCTGCTAATCCCTCTCCAATGATACAGCGTTTGAGAGCAATCAAAGCGCAACGAGAACAGGAGCGGTTAAATCTTGTATGAAAATCCGTTTCTTGCTCGATGAAAACTTGTCACCAAAGCTAAAGTTTGCTGTTTTGCGTCTTAACCCAGCAATAGATATAGTTCGTGTGGGTGATCCAGATGCTCACCCACTAGGAACACTAGATCCAGAACTGCTGCGTTATCTGGAAGTATCTGAACGGTTATTGGTGACATACCAAAAGTTTTATGAATTTTTCCTAATACGAATGTATACTATAATAAAGCTCAGTTTAGTTAAACTATAGCTTAAAAGAAACTGAGATTACTACTGGAGGTAGATCAAAATGCTAAACCAGTCTATTACCGGAATGAGTTTACAGGATTTAGAATCCTTAATTAATAGAATTGTTGATGAAAAAATTAATCAAATAAGTCTCGCTAAACATAACAAAATAGAACAGTCTGAACTTGTTAAAAACATACATATTTTTCAAGAAAGCTTAAAGCAAAAATATGGTGAATTTTCTGATTTGACAGAATTATTGCGAGAAGATAGAGACAGATGATCACAGATAAAGTCGTCATTGATAGTAGTGTAGCCATTAAATGGTTTATTGCTCAAGATTATTCATTAGAGGCAAATAAAATTCTTGATGCTTATCAATCACAACAAATTACCTTGATTGCTCCAGACTTAATTTATGCAGAAATTGGTAATATTGTTTGGAAAATACAGCGATTTCAAGGTTTAACTAATCACGAAGCTGAGATGATACTTGATTTATTTCAGCAAATACAATTAAAAATATTCCCTGCCGATGAATTATTAAAAGATGCCTATCAGTTTGCAGTGAATTATCAAAGAACTGTCTACGATAGTCTTTACCTAGCTTTAAGCATTAGAGAAAACTGTAAATTTATCACTGCTGATGCAAAATTGTACAATGCTATTTATCCAAAAATACAAAATATTCAACTGATAAAAGATTGGATTTAAGTATGAGCGATCGCACAAAGTTCTCCAATTCCTTGAGGATGGAAATATTTACTTGTATCAAGAGACATGAGACTATTTTTACATTCTACAATTATGCTTGAATTAGAAAGTTGAATAAAAAAATCAGCACTTTTATCTCAACTTGGAGTGCGTCAGCGCTATAAACCCCAACCATACCGATAAATTACGCACCCTACTAACTTTTAGATTTCACAGTTTACAAATCCCAACACGAGGGAAGAGAGCATTTGTAATTCTCTTGAAACAAGAGTATTCATAGACGTTAGAGGTAAGAGGCACACACCGAGTCCAATAGTCATCTGCATCGTCCTTATGATAAAGAAATGGATCTCCCTCTTTTCTACCATTACTATAAGGCCAGTACTGACTTCTCCCTCCAAATACCTCTTTCGTAATTGGAAGATGACCTTTTAGTGCTGTTATATCAAAAGTAATATCTTCGTAGTACAACCAGACCCCTTGTTTTCTCCATCCTATCCTATCCCCAAAGGCTTCCCAAATTTCTCTACTATACTCTTTTCTTCCCCCCAAGTTTTGATAAATTTGCTTCTGTACAGAGAAACCAAAGTGTCCATTGCTATATTCCAGCCAAAACTGGTCAATGGTGCGGAGTTCCTTACATGGGAATTTGTCAATACTTTCAAGATTTAACCAACCTTCTTTTTCCCGCTTTGCAACTGCTAATATTACCCTCTGTGTTTCTTCGTCCGCTTCTTTCCAATTTCCCGCAGCGAGTAAATTTTTTAGTTTCGTATAGTCTATGCCTACAGATGATCTTAGTCTCTCTTCTGGTGTTGGGGTAGGTTGTGATGATGTGGGTTTTGATGTTGGTGTTGGGGTAGGTTGTGATATGGGTTTTGATGTTGGCGTAGTTTCTAGTTTTGGGGTTGAATTATCCCTAAATATACTTTGCCCCACTATAGCTAAAACAAATCCTCCCGCACCAAACCCTGCAACTTGTAAAAAACCCCTTCGTGAAGATTTTGGTGTTGATGCTAGGGGTGGTGTTTGCTTTTTGGGTGACGATACTTGTGGATGCTGATAAGGTACTGTAGGCGGTATTTGAGGACGATTTAAATCTTGTAAGACTTCTTGAGCAGATTGATAACGCTGTTGATAATCTTTTTGTAATAATTTATCTAAAATTCTCCCCAAGTCAGAGTTTATAGGTTTTTGTAAATGACTACGCCAATTTTTCACCCATCCATAGCCATCTTCTTGCCACAGTTGCCAAGGATGAACTCCTGTGAATAAGTGAAAACAACTTGCACCCAAACTATATAAATCACTAGCAGGATATACTTTCCCATCCTGCATTTGTTCTAGGGAAGCATAACCAAAAGTACCAATTGATGTTCCTGTTTTAACTGTTCCCTGGAGTTGTTTTGATGCCCCAAAATCAATTAATATTAATTTGCCATCACTACGACGACGCATAATATTTTCTGGTTTAATATCTCGATGAATTATTTTATAATAGTGAACTACCTCCAAGGTTGTTAATAAATCTTGTAATAAGGCGCGGATTTTTGATTCTGAGAATATTCCCTGGTTTTCTAATTCTTGTAATAAATTTTCACCGTCAATGAATTGTTGTACTAAATACAGACGGCTATTTTCTTCAAAATAAGCTAACAGAGTGGGAATTTGTGAATGTTCACCGAGTTGTTGTAGTTGCTGTGCTTCTTGTAAAAATAATTCTTTGGCCTTTTGGAAGGCGTTTGTACCGGTAATCTGCGGTGCAAATTGTTTAATTACGCACTGGGTGTTAAGTTTGTCAATGTCTTCCGCTAAATAGGTTTTGCCAAATCCGCCACTACCTAATGATTTAATCGGACGATAGCGGTTTTTCAATATGACTATAGCAACGTTGCAGTTAGGACATAATTGAGTTTGTTCGGGAACTGAGGGAGTTTGTTCGGGAACTGAGGGATTATTACATTCCGGGTTGAGACAACATATCTGATTCATGGTTGTGTAGTAGTAGATACGTTTATGATTAAATATCTACTAATATACACGAAATATACTTAAATTGACAATTGACTGATTTTTTCCCCAGTAAGCAAGTATGCTAGAATTAAACCAGTTTAGTTAACAGACAATTTTGATATTATATAAACTGTAGTTAAAACAAACCTGATATTACCACTGGAGGTAAATCATAAATGCTAAATAATCAGGCTATTACCGAACTGACTTTACAGGATTTAGAATCCTTGATTAATAGAATTGTTGATGAAAAAATTAATCAGATTAATCTTGATCAAGATCACAAAATAGAACAAACTGAGATTGTTCAAAACATACACATTTTATCCGAAGATATTGAAAAATCTAATCCTTTTGTTCAGTTTGATGGTATTTTCAAAGACGATCCGCTTTTTGATGAATTTTTAGAAGAAATGGCTAAAAATCGCCGTGAATTAGATGCAGAAATAGCTGCTTATGAATCTTCTTTAGAGGATAATAAAACAGCGTGAGCAGATATATTCTTGATACTAATATTGTGACTTTTTCTCAACAAAGTTCCTGACTTAAAAATGGAAGATTGGACGGTAAATCTATAGTTAAACTTTGATGGAATGAAGGACAAAGCCAAAAACTTCATCCTTCATATTTTTGACCAACTATTGCCATTTTTCTATGATATCCGCTTCTGTGTATTCGGGAAGATGATCATTTTCTAAACCTCTCATAGCCTGTTCAAGAGAAAATTGATTCCATTCTTCATTTTCTGTATTATTCCTATATGAGAACAGGGTTTTATAAAGTGTTAGTCTTTGTTCTTGCAATGCTTCTCGAACCATCTCTTTAATCAATGCTTTTAATTCTTGGGTTTCCATGATTTGACCTTTTATATCGTAAGTAATTATCCGAACTTAATATTATTCTTCATCGTCAAAATTCACATCTTGATAAATGTCAACTAAACTAATTTCAAAATCAAGATATTGCAACTTAACAATATCATCTTCAGATTTATATTCCTGAATAACTTTTTTAATTGAACTAATAAAATGATAAAAACTGCGAGAGCGTGTATTTTCCAGATTTAAATAAGGTGCTATCATTCTTGATCCGTTTATCTTTTGGTATTCAGGTACAAGTGATTTCAGTTCTTTTGATGGACTTTCAAGATTATCAGGATTGCGGAACTTATTTTTATTTTGCTGTGATGAAAGATTGGTTTTATTATAAGCCTTTTCTACCGCTTCCAAATCAGCAATATACCAGCTTTCAATTTCACGGCAAGCAATACGCACAATAGATTGAAATTTATTTGCTGCTTCGCATTTTTGTTGAAGATTTGTTTTAATAACTTGACAATCACCAGAATCTTGATCACGCAAAATAATGAATTTTGCATGAGGATTATTATATCCTTGAAGTTTTCGTGTTATCTGTTTTTCTAAATCTTGTTTACCTTCAAAAACAATATACCTAATAACTATATCTGATTCTAATATTAGCTGCGGCAAAATCCCTTCAATCATTGCTTTTGCAGATGGTTCTTCTAGTAAGAAAACAAGCTCTATCATAGCGGGTCTGCTCCCTCAAAAAACCCCTGTCTCCATAAATAACCAAGTTGATCACCTTCATTCATGTAAGTTGTGATTTGTTCATCATCACTCGCTCGTTTAACTATTGTATAACCTCTTTCTTTTTGTAACCAAAATACCTCTTCTAGTTCGCAACCATTTAAAAAATCAGGGGAATGAGTGGATACAAAAACTTGACCACCCTTGCGTGCATATTCTCGAAATTCTTCTGCAAGTTCATAAAGAAGTTTAGGATAAAGTTGATTTTCTGGTTCTTCCACACATAGCAAAGGATGAGGTTTTGGGTCATACAAAAGCACTAAATAAGCAAACATTTTGATAGTTCCATCAGAAACATATCGGGCTAAAAAAGGATCATGAAAATCGCCATCTTTAAACCTCAGCAATACCCGTCCTTCTTCAGTAATTTTAGAATCAACTGCGCTGATACCAGGAACTCGCTGTTTTAGTTTTTCAGTGATTTTCTGAAAAATATCAGGGTGTCTTCTATAGAGAAATTCCGTTACCATTGCTAAGTTTTCACCCTCTTTGGAAAGATGTTCGGCATAACTAGATTCTCTCTCTGGTCGCGCTTGTTGAATATGAAAATCCGAAATATGCCAATTTTCAAGTAAATCACCAATTGCTTTACTTGCAGGGAATTTTTCAAATTGTGCTAAACCTTTTAAAGCCAGAATATCTGGAGATTTTAACTCGTGGTCTTCTCGTTTTAATTCTTTTTCATCTATAACCTGATCAGGTTCATTAATCACAGCTTGTCCTTTACCTTTAGAAAAATCAATAAACCGCCAAGGCTGACCTTTACTCCCTCTTCGGTATTGAAGAATTTCTCTTTCTATGATAGGACGACCATCTTCTTCGTTAATTGTTAAAGAATAGGTAACTAATGGAGATTTTTCACCTTGAGGAATACGAAATTTCAATTCAATTTCTATCGGTCCAGTTGAGTTGCGGCTTCTTACTTCCTGGAATCCTTTACCTCCTCCTAATTTCGTGAGAGCAACATGAACGTTATCAGTTAAAGCATCTTTTAAAAAACTGAATACATTAAAAATCGTGGTTTTACCCGTACCATTTGCACCGACAAAAACGCACATTTTAGGAATTTTTTTAATTTCTACATCTTTGAAAGCTTTAAAGTTTTTTAGATGGATACTTTCGATTTTCATAATTCTCCATTAAACATTTTTTTGAATAGATATCATTATTTATTCCCTATCTTCAAAATTAACATCTTGATAAATGTCAACTAAACTAAGTTCAAAATCAAGATATTGCAACTTAACAATATCATCTTCAGATTTATATTCTCGAAAAATCCATTCTCCCTCATTAGTTTTGCTGTAGTGCATTACCTGATATTGATTTTGTTCTACTAAAACATATTCTTTAAATTGGGGAATAGAACGATAAAAAGTAAATTTATCCCCTTGATCATAATTTTTTGTAGACTTGGATAAAACCTCAACAATTAACAAAGGATTAGTCACAGTAGTATTATTTTTACTTGTATAACTAGCTTGACCATCAGTTACAATTACATCAGGATATGTATATTGTCTTAGTTGTGGTATCCATAAACGCATATCTCCCATAAAAACTTCATTGTTTTTGCGTCTCATGGCATATAGTAAAATCGCCGCGATCGCTAGTGTGATTTTATTATGATTACCACTTCCCCCAGTCATGGGAATTATTTCTCCATCACGATATTCGCTTTTATAAAGTGCTTTTTCTTCTAACTCTAAATATTCTTCAGATGTATAACTATGCTTACGAGTTTCTACTTGCATATTATTTTCCTTAATTTAGTTAATTGCCAACAACTTAGAACTAGCACCACCACCGATAATGGTAGTTGTGCCAGTCTTGCCAATTTCTGCTAGAGTATGAGCGATCGCTTGTGGAGTGGGTATGTAATTATGCAGTTTTAATCCATAGAATTAATTTATAGCATATTCCGTGAACTGGCGCATAAATGGAGAATGAAAACCAATGATAATATCTTGATTGGGTACTCCTTTCTTTACCAATTCTTCAGCAAAATCAATTTCTGTACCGTTGTATTGTAGCCAGATTTTACCTTGTTTAATATCAAAATGCAGCACACAACCATAAACTCGATGGTCATTTTCCCAGCCAACATTCACAATTTGGTAATGATCGTTTTCCGTATCAAATATTAATTCGCGGTCAACATCATTTCTTTTGTAGTCATCTTTGGTATATTCTTTGATGATATTTTTAATGACTTGACGATATTGATTTAGTTTATCCATTGTTCTATCTCCTCTTTATTTGGATTATAAACAATTAATTTGATGTTTTGGACTTTGATCACCAGTTGAATTAGTTCCAATTTAAAAAATGTTTCATAGATTTTAAATTTGAATAATTTGGCTTAATTATAACAAAGAATAAAGGCGATCGCATTTTTAAAGTTTAATCAAGCAGATTCCAGAATAAGTCCATTAATAATATCTTCTGGAGGGATTCCAGCTTGAATCAAAACAGGGGTTAATCCTTCCTCAAAATTATCATCTTCGATAACAATTTTACCCTCTAATAAACGAGCATGAAATAAAATAGTATTAGTCCAATTTTCCTTTTCCCAACCTGTCATAATAATCAAAAACTGGCCTGATTCTTTGTCACAAACTGGACTAATTTTAAGTTTTTGTAATCGGGGTTGTAGGCTAGATTCTTTTCTTAAAACTTGGGTTAAAATATCAGCATACCTTAGTGTGTTATCCATTGTAGAATTACCTCTTTTTTAGGATCATAAACAATTAAATTGATTTTGTTTCGTTTAATAACCATTTGAAAAATAGGCTTTTGAAAGTGTTTTAAATAAACAGCCTGACTAATTCCGAGGAAAAGCTGTCGTTCAGGTTCTTGTAATTCTAAAGCCCATTTGTATAATTGAAGTTGTCCTATGGTTTTCTCTAATTCACTGATGACTGAAGGTGCATCAAAGTCTTTAATTTCAACGGCAATTTTACGATCTTCTTTTTCAGCACTAAAAAACTTCTCTGCTCCTAAATCAGCTTTGAGTAGTGTTTTTTCTAGTGTTAAAACTAAGGGATCATCGGTAATTGTCCAACCATCCTTTTCTAGGGTATGACGTAATGATAAGTGTAAATCGTCTCGTCTGGACATGATTAATAATTTTTCACCAGTGTTGAATGTTAGAAAAAAGCTCCAAAATTAGATTTGACCAAACGTTGCGATCGCTATACATTATTGTTCATGATTCTTTGTGCGATCGCCTCTCTTGCATTTTAACACTTCCCCAAAGACATTGCGTTTTTAAAGTTTAATCAATAAGAAGACGTTGCCGAAGGCACTGCGAAACAGACCGCACTATTTTGTTTATTTCGCATTAATCAATTCCGTTTGTTTCATTTATTTTGGTATTTTCATCATGATAAGCAAAGTAATAGGCATTAGCTCCCGTTAAATCAGCTTTTCTTAAATCAGTTCCTCTAAAATCGGTATCGGCAATAATTGTATTTTTAAGATTAGCTTCACTTAAATCAGCATTACTAAAGTTAGTTCTGGTTAAGTTTGCTCCTTCTAGTTTACATCCCCATAAACTTGCGCCAATAACAGATGCATCCGATAAATCTGCTCCTTGAAAATCAGTTATAAAGCGTCCAGATTCAAACTTCAGAAACCATCTACTTTTGTTTAAGATTGCGTTCTGAAGATTTGCATTTACGAAAGTTGAGTGGTAGCAGAATACTGATGTTAAGTTTGCTGATTCAATATCCGCATTATTAAAATTAGCATCAGTGAACTCAGTCCCAGTAAAATCGCATTCAGTAAGATTTGAATTACTAAAATTAACGAGACCAAGCATAGCTTTTACAAACTTGGAATTTTTTAAATTTGCTCCTGATAAGTTAGCATTCCTTAAATCTCGACTACTCAAATCAATTCCCTCAAGACTAGGAATATAGCTTTCCACCTTCCTAAACTGATTCCAAGCTTTAATTCCTGCTTCACCACCGCGTAGCATTTGCAAAGCTCTCTCAGTTGTAATTTTGATTGTTTGGGTTTCACCTTCCTCTCTTTCACGCCCTCCTGATGTACCTGTACGAGACTTTAACAATTCCAAATTAGCTGTAATTTGATTCTTAATCTCTGCCGATTTAACTACTTCTAACGCGGTTGTTAAATATTCTTTTGCCTGTGTTAAATTTTCTGCGGTATCCGTTTCCGCCAATGCGATCGCTAAAGCCTGAAGAACCTCTGCATAAATATCACAACATTCTGCATCTTCTGGAAGTAAAACATAAAGTCGTTTAGCACATTCTACCGCTCCTCAACTGCTTCAGGAAAATCTCCACCATCAGTTTTCTTCACTTCTTTAATGAAATTACTAATCAGTTGATAATTCTCAGTTAAATCTAAAACCTTGGTTACATAAGTTGTCTGGGCATCACAATAATCCCCATAGGCAACTACTCCCATTTTTGCTTGAGGAACTATTATTTGTATAACTCGAATATCTAGATCCCCGACTTCTTAAAGAAGTCGGGGATCTGACGTTAATTACGCTTCATCCAAAGCTGCAATACCAGGTAATACTTTACCTTCTAGCAACTCCAAACTAGCACCACCACCAGTAGAAATGTGGCTCATTTGGTCAGCTAAACCGACCTTTTCCACAGCCGCTACAGAGTCACCACCACCGATAATGGTAGTTGTGCCGGTTTTACCGATTTCTGCTAGAGTATGAGCGATCGCTTCTGTACCCGCAGCAAATTTATCAAACTCAAACACACCCATTGGACCATTCCAAATCACAGTCTTACAATCCGCTAAAGCTGCTTGGAAAACCTTCACAGAATCAGGACCAATATCCAAACCCATCCAACCATCAGGGATTGCTTCAATGGTGACGGTTTGAGAGTTAGCATCAGCAGCAAAGTTATCTGCTAACACCACATCGGTGGGTAATAGCAAAGCTACACCACGTTCTTTAGCCTTAGCTTCCAAAGACTTCGCCAACTCTAACTTATCTTCTTCCACCAAAGACTTACCAACACTTAAACCACGTGCTTTATAGAAGGTGAAAATCATTCCCCCACCAATAATCAACTTATCGCACTTTTCTAACAAAGTTTCAATCACACCAATTTTGCTAGAAACCTTAGAACCACCGATAATAGCGGCTAAAGGACGCTTAGGTTCTTCAATTGCACCTTGTAAATATTGCAATTCTTTTTCAACCAAATAACCAGCAACAGAAGGGCTTAAAAACTTAGTTACACCCTCAGTAGAAGCATGGGCGCGGTGTGCAGTACCAAAAGCATCATTTACATAAAAATCAGCGTTTGCTGCCAATTTTTGAGCAAATTCGGGGTCGTTCTTTTCTTCTTCCTTGTAAAAGCGGACATTTTCCAACAACAGCACTTGACCATTTGCCAATGCGCCAACCTTAGCCGCCACATCATCGCCAATACAGTCATCAGTTTTGACAACTTCTTGTCCTAACAACTCAGAAAGACGTTTAGCGACGGGAGTTAAACGCAATTTTTCATCTACACCCTTGGGACGACCGAAATGGCTTGTTAAAATTACCTTAGCACCCTTTTGGGTCAAATCTTGGATAGTTGGTAGCGCCGCCCGAATCCGAGTATCATCAGTAATGTTGCCTTGATCATCCACAGGCACATTAAAATCAACCCGTACTAAAGCGCGTTTTCCAGATATATCAGCCGCAGATAAACTTGCTAAACTTTTTTTAGACACAGTACGACTCTCCTGATTACTTTTTTGTTATTGTCTTCAAAATATGACCATCAAAATTTTACCGGAGTGAGGGGCGCAGAGGTGAGATATGTTTAAAACAGTTCTATTTCCCATTGATCAAAGTCGAGAAGCCAGAGAGGCCGCTGATATAGTTGCCAATATTGTGCAAACCTATCGCAGCCGCTTAATTCTGTTGTCAGTCGTTGAAGAGCCAGACTCAGAAGCACCAGCTACCAGTCCTATGGTATCTCCAAAAGCAGTTGCCAAACTCCTAGAAAATGCCCAGGCTTTATTTTCTGAACAAGGAATCGTAGCCGAATTACTAGAAAGACAAGGTAAACCAGCTTTTACTATTTGTGATGTTGCTGATGAAGTTGAAGCCAGTTTAATTATCATGGGCTGTCGAGGCATAGGATTGACGGATGAAGGCGCAACTGATAGCGTTACTACGCGGGTAATCAACCTTTCTCCCTGTCCAGTTTTGATTGTTCCTTGATTAAACATCGTGTGCCTGAATATGATATATCAGAGTATATGTCATAACAAGCCTCATCTAAATTTGCTAGGAACCCCCCGTGGTTCCCCCAAATCACGGGGTAGGTACGGGAGCGCTACTCCTATATTAAATCCAAATCTTTTGTATAATTAATTTTGCTTGCCTACTTAGTGGAAACTGTTTCCTATTCCCTGTTCCCTTTTCCCTGCCTTCACAGATAACTGTTTCAGCAAACCCTACTTAGACAAGATAACTAGTATTCGGCACAATGGGAAACATGGCATATTCATACCAAGCTGTCCAGATAAAACTCCGAATCCAGCGTTGACGCTTCTCCAAACTTAATTCATACTCAAATGCGCCAGAGGATTCATCAATAGAAGATAAATGGGAGTTACAACCACAGCCATGTTGATAAGTAAAACCATATTTAGATGCTATACTTTGCACCTTCATTTGCATTGCAAATACCTTACCTGCGTGTAGAATAGCATCCCACGAACGCTTATGTTCTATATCTCTGGGATCAAATCTTAAAGCCCGTTCTTCAAACACATGATCTCGATAAATTGGAGCTAAATGTACATGATAGAAACTAGCTGGTAAATCATATCCAAATTCATCAAACAGTTCCAAACCAATGCGAGCTACCTTGACCTCATTATTGTCCTCAGAACCTTTTGACTCACAATTATGCAAAACTGCCTCAAAGTTTGGATAGTTGTGAATCATAAAGTCATGACCATAAAACTCCAGAGTTTCCCCTGCCAGTTGCCCAAATAACTCAGAGAATGAAGGTATTAGACGAAATAACTGGGGGCGGTCATTAAATAAATCAACATCACCATATTGCAGTTTATATTGAAACAACTGTGCCATTTCCACATAGATTTGTGGATTACTAAATCTGACATTTGCCCTGCCCTTAGCAATATCCTGCCACACACTAGGTAATTGAGCAACAGTAACCGCATTTTCACCAACAATGACCGCAACGTTAGAGGCTTCTTGAAGCTGCATATCGAATTTCCACAGAGAGTTTAATTAACTAATTTACTACAAATTAGTGCTAATCATCATCAAACAGTTGGGAACGCAAATTTAATAACCTGCAATTCTGATGTAATCTGGAATGGTGCGTTACGCTGTCGCTAAAACACCCTACTTTTGCACCTTATTTAATTCACATTCCTTGCCTAGAATTGTGACTAACCAAGGTAACACCAACTTGGACAACTTGCATGGAGAGATAGTAATCCTCTCTATCAAGAATAGGCAAGGTAGAGAGACCCCTAACAATTAACATCAAGCCCAGTGAAGTCCTAATTTTTCTGAGCATATGAATGACTTAGTGGAACGGATTTTAATTAACTAATTTACTGCAAATAATCCCTTTTTTATCTTTTCAACAGCATAAAAAATGTTTGACAGACTGTCTTTTGACATTGAGCCAAAAATGTCCATCCTAGATTTAGGAATATTCACTGCTTAGACATTTTTTAATACCCGTGGATAAAACAATCAACAGAATTATCCTCCCTTGTCTATTGACAAGACATAAAAAATATAGTATTCTCGCAACTGAATCGGTTTTAATGGGAAGCAGTCATTAAACGCAAGGGGGAAAGTCTGGTGTAAATCCGGCACTGTCCCGCAGCTGTAAGGAGATTTATTCTCTAAGTCAGAATGCCCGCCGAAAGCAAAAAAACTCACATCCATCTGCGTGGTACAGATGATTCAGACCATGAATGTTTCCATAGGAATTAATCAGTTTAGACCTCCAGAGAAACCCTACAAATTGTGTACTGTTCTGAGATTATTAACCGTCAATTTAATTATTTGCAATCCTGCACTCAAGAAAGTGGGAAGCTTTTATAGGTGAGACTTATTGCTATCTTCGTTAGATATATTTTGACAAGAATAGAAAAGATGACAGCAAGTGAATCTTGTCCATCTTTGGCTGGGGTTAATCATGCTTCTTTACACATTTTACGTAGCCATATTGTAAAGACTCTTATGTCTGCGTTTCCGAATTATTCCTCAACATTTCTAAATCAATGCTCAATCAAAAACATAATCTATTTGTCTGTACTACTTGTGGTAGTAAGTGGCAAGATGGTAAGCGGGTTGGTGAAAGTCAAGGTGAACAACTACTAAAACAACTTCAAGAACTTGCTCAAGATAGTGAATTGCACAATCAATTCTGCATTCAGGGGGTTGAATGTATGAGCGCTTGCAGTCATTCCTGCGTGATTGCTTTTGTAGCAGAAGGAAAATCAACCTATCTCTTTGGTGATTTACCAGTAGATAGTAGTCCATCTGCGGTACTAGAATGTGCAAGTTAGTATTATACAAAATATGATGGTGTATTGCCTTGGTCAGAACGTCCAGAACCTTTAAAAAAAGGTATTTTAGCAAAGATTCCCGCACTAGATAAGTAGGCGAAATTAAACAACAATTGTTGCTAGGGAACAGAAAACTGAAAAATCAATTGAGCAATTAATTCCGTCTGATTACTTATAAAAAAAAGTAATTCAAATGACCTCTGAAAACAACATCTAAATCAATTAATCCTCATTCCATTTACTTATTTAGAAAATAGCTGTAAGTTAATTCAATACTCTCATCATACAACTCCATGAAATTACCTTCATTGATCTTATTTAGTATCGCGACTACTCTTTTATTATCTCTACCAGTTAAAGCAAATCCTGATAACAACCAGCTTGAGAACCCAAGTAGCTGGAGTCAAAATAAATCAAGTGTACAATTGCCGGAAATTAAATTTATTCCTCCAGATGCTGTCAGCAATATTAGTCCAACAGATACTCGTAATTTCACTGATATATTTTCTTTAGGAAGAGAAATCTCAGAACTACAAGCTCCCATTAAAACATTAATGGCTCGCTACAAATTTCTTTCTCCTGGCATCTTTTTTATGGACTTGAACACCGGAGATTATGTAAGCATTAATGGCGATAAATCTTTTGCGGCTGCTAGTACCATTAAATATCCAATTTTGGTTGCTTTATTTCAGCAAGTAGATGCTGGAAAAATTCAACTAGATGAAACATTGGTTATGGGGAAAAAGCATATTGTTGGTGGTTCGGGAAATATGCAGTATGCGCGGGTAGGAAGTAAGTTTAGTCTTTTAGAAACTGCAACTAGGATGATGACTATTAGCGATAATACCGCCACAAATATGATCATAGATCGTTTGGGCGGAATTACTCAATTAAATCAAAAATTTCGCAGTTGGGGATTGCAAAATACTGTGATGCGAAATCGTCTGGGAGATTTTCAAGGAACTAATAAAACCAGTGCTAAAGATTTGGTCAAACTATCAGCTTTAATGGAAAATAATCAGTTACTTTCCAATACAAGTCAATCACAAGTAATAGGTATTATGAATGGTTGTCATAATAGAAGTTTATTACCTTCTGGTTTAGGTTCTGGTGCTAAGATAGCGCACAAAACAGGAACACTCAGGTTTATATTAGGAGATGCAGGTATTATTGAAACGCCATCAGGTAAGCGTTATTTAGCAGGAGTTTTTGTGCAAAGACCAAATAATGATCCTAGAGGAAAAGATTTTATTCGTCAAGTTTCTCAGGTAGTATATGGTTATTTTGACCAAGTAAAAGTAAGTAACCAAGTCAGATTATAGACTAGTACCGCAAGGCGGAAGTCAAAGCGTAACTTAATCAATTTTCTGAGATTTCCACGGTAATGGATCAACAGATTGTCCGTTCACATACAAACCCCAGTGTAGATGCGGTCCAGTAGATGCACCAGTTGAACCCACTGCACCAATTTTTTGCCCTGCTTGCACAAAATCACCCTCTTTGACATCAATACGACTTAGGTGCATGAAAATACTGATAACTCCCTGACCGTGATCAATGCCTACTAAATTACCATGAACTCGGAACCCTTGGGATACTTTACCCACTAAAGCAACTCGTCCAGCCGCTGGGGTAATTACGGTTGAACCTTCTGCACCTGCATAGTCTTGTCCACGATGGTAGTAGTCTTTAGCAAATTTACCATTGTAGTAACGACGGACACCATATTTAGTGGATGTTCTCCCAGCATTGGGGGTAAGAAAAGCACCATTCCAATATTTTTCTGGTGTTTGTAGGGCTTTCAATTCTTTTACGCGCTTGAGTTCATACTTGGTAGCATTAACTCCAGCTTTTCCCGGTGGTAGAGTGATCCGTTGGACGGGAAATTTGCGATCGCGTACCTTTACTGATAAATTTTGTTCTTGTCCATTTTCGAAAACTTTAATTGTCCTCACTCCAGCTTGTTCTAAGGGAGTTGTAGGCACAAAAGAACGATATTTACGAGGTGCAATTTCAAAAGCTGGATATATTTTTTCGCCCACTGTTACAGTAGGATTGCTGATTTTTTCTGAGGTATTTGCCTCAATGACAACAGAAATTGTATCTCCTAATTGAGGATTTTTCGGTAATACCTGTACTTCTAAAGCCTTTGCTGATGAGTTTAAAGCAATGGGTACAGCAGCAATTATGCCTATAAACATTTTGGCATGGTTGATAATACTAAAACCTGACAATTTGTTCTCTGGATTAATAGGGTTACGCATGATAGTCATAGGTTGATAAACAAATTTTTTGTGGCTGTTAATTAACAGACTAATTTATCGTAGTTAGTGTTTCCCAGCAAAGTTAATAAATTATATTTTCAATATTATTATTAAGCCCCCATACCTGAATATTTTTTCATTCCTCTGCGCCATAAAAAACGATTGACACCAAAAAATATAAGAAACCAACCGGAGATTGATAGAAATCCTCTGGTTAAATCTACAGGTAGTCCTACTAAAATACTAGCTGGAAAATTAATCATATAGGGAAAAGGTGTAAACATGACTATGTTTCTAATATTTTCTGGAAAAACATCTAAAGGTGCTATCAAACCTGATAAAAATACAAAAAACAACAACCATAAATTTTCTAAGGCTGCCGCCCTTTCTGTCCAAAATGCAAACATAGCAAAGGTATATTGAATGATAAATCTTAAAGCAAAAACCATAATTGCTGCTAAGATAAATAGAAATAAGTTAGTTATACTTGGCAACCAAAAGGCTTGGGGATAGAGAACAAAAAAGAGTGCTGCTAAAAGCAATACAAAAGGCATTCTAGCGACTCTTTCCGCCAGATGGTTGGCAACATGGTGCCAAACTGGATCTAAAGGCTGTAATAATTTTGGCGAAAGTTTACCTTCTAATACTTCTTTTTCAAAATCATAAATTACCCAGACAACGGTGATTTGCCTAGCCAGAAAAACTGCGAAAAAATATCGAGCGAAGTCTACAGATTTAAAAGCAAATTGACCACTACCAGCAGCTTGCATCCAAATACCCATCATGATAATTGGTAAAGAACCAGCTAAAACCCAGAAGATTAATTCCGATCTATATTCCAGCAGATTAGCATAATATACTGATAGCAAAGTTAAGGATTTTTTAACAATTTTTTTCATAGTTATCAATGGTTAAATCCTTTTTGAAAAACCCTACCAATTACCTCTTCTACTGGTGGTTCTGTCACTGTTAAATCTATCACTTCTAAATCGGCTAAAATCCGAGAAACAGTGCGAGTCATGGCTTCTTGTTGGACAATAAATCTCACCCTTCTTCCTTCTAGCATTTGCACATCACCATAGGATATAAGTTTTTCTAGTGGTAATGCTTGCGCTAATTCGACATAAATTTCTCGATAAGGAGCAAAATTTTCTAATAATCCATCTAATCTACCATCATACATGAGTTTTCCTTGATGAATTAATAACACCCGTTCACACAAAGCGGTAATATCAGCCATGTAATGACTTGTTAATAATATTGTAGCTTGATATAGCTGATTATATTCTTTTAAAAAGTTACGCACTCCTGCTTGAGCATTAACATCTAATCCTAAAGTCGGTTCATCTAAAAATAAAACTTGGGGACGGTGTAAAAGTGCTGCTAACAGTTCAGCTTTCATCCGTTCACCTAATGATAATTTGCGGACGGGTTGGGTTAATTTACCTTCCAAAGCCAGCATTTCTGTTAGTTCTCCAACTCGACGTTGAAATTCTTTATCAGAAATATTATAAACTGCGGCATTAATTCTGAGAGAATCTAATGCCGGTAAATCCCAAATTAATTGCTGTTTTTGTCCCATCACTAAGGTGATTTTTTGCAAAAATGCTTCTTGACGATTAAAGGGAATAAATCCACCGACTTTAACCGTACCTTTAGAAGGATGAATTAATCCTGTCAGCATTTTTAGGGTGGTAGTTTTGCCAGCACCATTAGGACCTAAAAATCCCACTATTTCTCCGGTTTCAATGGTGAAGGTGATATCCTGAACGGCAGGAATTGAGCGATAGGTGCGGCGGAAAAAATGGTTAATTGTTCCCTGAATACCTGGTTGTTTTGTGGATACAGGATAGAATTTATTGAGTTTTTCTGCTATAATGATTGACATGAAAGATTTATTTCCTTCTACCTGATAACGTCTAGTTTCTGGTGATTGGTCATTGGTGAAAACTCTAGCTGAGTCGTTAATAGGGAAGACACTAAGGAACGCAAATTTAATAACCTGCAATTCTGATGTAACCTGGAATGGTGCGTTACGCTGTCGCTAACACACCCTACTTTTGCACCTTATTTAATTCACATTCCTAACTGCCGACAGCCTACTATTAGTTTGTCGTTTTTTGTTGTTACTAAGATCATAACTTGTGATCAGTATAACATATCCCCACAACTAGTTAATAACCTGACAAATATTTGCCATAGCTACTAACAATTGTGGGGAATTAAGGACTTTTAACTCTGTTCTCTGCTATCGTCTAGAGGTTTGATTATGACATCGCTTGAATGATGTAATCAAAGTAGGGTGCTGTTTCTCCAGCGTCTTCGGCATTTAATAGATCTAAGGACGCTTGTTTGAGAGAGGCGATCGCTTCTACCATTCCAGGGACAGGAACGCCTAGAGAGTTGTACATTTCGCGCACACCAACCAAACCAATTTTTTCAATGGGTTCTTTGTCACCAGCAAGTACACCGTAGGTGATTAGGCGTAAGTACCAGCCAAAGTCCCGAATACACAAAGCCCGTTGTTTGTCACCGTAAGCATTACCACCGGGGGCGATAAAGTCAGGGCGTTTTTGCCAAAGTTTTTTGGTGGCTTCTTGAACGATCTTTTTCTCGTTTTCCGAAAGGGTGGCGGCGATTCTTGTGCGCTGCACACCTGTCTCCAAAAATGCTTGGATGTTTTTGAGTTCGCCACTGCTAGGGTAACGCAGTTCGTCGTCGGCTTGGAGAATAACTTGGCTAATTACAGTCATGATTATCTAAATGAACTGAAATATTTATATCTGCTAGTTTACCGACTTAGAGGGACATTCGGGAAGTGTATGGGAAGATAGAGATAAATGAATTTACATTCGACATTGGGGAACTTCCGCTTCCCAGTGAGAAAGTTCCCTGTTCTCTAGCAACTGACTAATGACTAATATAATGTGGCGACAAGATGAAATTATTGAACTGGAAATTACTGATTTAAGCGACACTGGGGATGGTGTGGGACGCTTTGAACAGCGGGTGGTTTTTGTTGCTGATACTGTTCTGGGCGATCGCCTACTTGTCAAACTATTCAATGTTAAGCCAAAATATGCCTATGGTCAGGTGCAGGAATTATTGCAAGCCTCGCCTCAACGGGTGCGTCCCAGTTGTATTGTCGCTGATAAATGTGGTGGTTGTCAGTGGCAACATATCAATTATGACTACCAATTAATCGCCAAACACAATCAAGTAACTCAAGCCTTAGAAAGAATTGGCGGTTTTGTGAATCCACCCATAGATCCAGTCCTGGTAACTGCTGCATCCTTTGACTATCGCAACAAAGTCACCTATCCTATCGGTAGGTCAGCCACAGGTCACGTCCAAGCTGGATATTATCACAAAGGTACTCATAAATTAATCAACTTGAATCAATGCCCCGTCCAAGACCAGCGATTAAATCCCCTATTAGCTGAAGTAAAATTGGATATTGAACAGCAAGGTTGGTCAATTTATGACGAAACCCGACATAAAGGCTTAATTCGCCACTTGGGTTTACGCATTGGTCGTCGCACAGGAGAAATGCTGCTAACTTTGGTCGTCAAAGATTGGAATTTACCAGGGATTGAAACCCAAGCCCAGCAATGGTTACAGCGTTATCCTGAGTTAGTTGGTGTGTCACTTAACCGCAATAGCGATCGCACAAATGCTATATTTGGATCAGAAACCCGTTGTCTAGCTGGAACTCCCCACATTCAAGAAAAATTCGCCGGACTGGATTTTCAAATCGGACCAGATACATTTTTCCAAGTGTACACAGAAACAGCCGAGGCACTCCTAGCCGTAATTCAGTCAGAACTGAACCTACAAGGGCATGAAATCCTCATTGATGCCTACTGTGGTGTAGGGACATTGACTTTACCCCTAGCCAAACAAGCACGGCACATCACAGGTTTAGAACTGCAATCAACAGCAGTACAACAAGCAACTGTCAATGCCCAAAAAAATGGCATCAATAACGTCACATTCCAAGTAGGCGCAGTAGAAAAAATTCTCCAGAATTTGGAAATTATCCCAGATGTCGTCTTACTTGATCCACCCCGCAAAGGATGTGAAGCTAACGTTATTAAAACATTAAGAAACCTGAAACCATCTCGAATTGTTTACGTCAGTTGTAAAGTAGCCACCCTCGCCCGTGACCTCAAGTTGCTTTGCGAAGCTGGGCTATATAAACTCACCAAGGTGCAACCTGCCGACTTTTTCCCGCAAACCGCCCATGTAGAAGCCGCTGCTTTTCTAGTCCTGTCGGACAATGATCAGAATAGTTAATTCTTTCCAAAAATAAAAATCAGAAATTTGTACTCTAGTGGATACTCATAATGCTAAAATGGAATTACATAAAAATAGAAACTCATTTTGTTTTAAAAAAATCGAAGCTGTATAGAATCTGAAGGAAGAGATTAAATTGTGTTAAATACAAACTAGCAGTTAACAAGAGCGTCCTGCCCATTCTGTTCAAAAATAGCCATTCTTATTCATCTAGTAAGTGAACAGATTAACCTTGGAAAATTGTACATCAACAATATGAATTCTCATTCCCAGTTATCAGCCGAGAGCATTTTTATAAATTTAGTTTTACAGACTCAAGTTTGAAGGCAGCATGACCACCTAATTTTTATCAGAATGCCTGAAAAAGCTTTCCTGATGTCTAGCTAAATAAAAGCTACGGGGTTTCTCTTGTGATTACCATTTCTCTTCGTCCAGTTGGGCGTTATTGGGGGACAATTAGTTTTGCCTCCACCCTCTATCTTTGTCCAATCCTAGATTTACTCTTGACTGATATTCCCGTAAAATTACAATCAGAACTACGACTAGGACTTCAAGAAGCCCTAGTAAATGCAGCTAAACACGGGAATAATCTTGATCCCGGTAAATTAGTCGTAGTTAGGTTCTCACTAATAGATAATCAGTATTGGTGGATTATCTCAGATCAGGGTAGCGGTTTCACTCCCTCCCTAGAAGATCATAGTGATCCCAACGACTATTTACCACCAGACGAAGCAGAAAGTGGGCGGGGTATGTCCTTACTGCATCAAATTTTTGATCAAGTAAAATGGAATGGCAAAGGTACAGAACTTACGCTTTGTAAACAAGTAGAAAGCCGGCGTTTATTATCTTTGCGAAGATAAGAGGGAACAGGTGCTACGCCACGGGGACAGGTTATTTCTTTATTACCTCGCGCTGATGTCCATGCGTGGGGCAAGGAGGGGCGGAAATTGACTTATTTAGCCAGCCTACAGCTTGTTCTAGCCTAGCCTGTGCTTCTTGGGGTTCATTTTTGACCAAAAACACCATTGCGGCGGCTGCTTGTTCACTAGCGCGGGCATTGCGGTTAGACTTGAGCCGATGCCAATCATCAGGAGAAATACTCAGCCGTTCCATAAGCGCCTGTGCTAGTTCTAGAGTGCTAATTTGATTGAGTTGGCTAGTTTGCGACATAAGACCAAGTGCCGAGTCAAGGGTAAAAGTTATGATTTAATCATCATAGCTAATGAACAATCACCAATGACCAATTCAGAGGAAAATCCCCAGCCAAATTTTGCACAGGAATTGGAGGAATTAGAAGCTTCACTACGATTCTTAAAAGATAGATATGCTCAAGTGCAAAAAGATCAACAACAAAAGGCACAATGGCAACAAGAATTAAAAAATTTAAAGCAAAATAGACAGCAGACTCCCGAAATTAAAGCCGAGTTAAATCGCCTTCAAAAACAATTAGAAGTATTAGAAATCAACCTAGAAAGCCAGTTGTTTTCTTGGGTAAGTCTGAAAAGACCTTTTTGGCAAGCTATTCGTTTTGGTGGGTTAGGTGTTATTATAGGTTGGTTATTAAAATCTTGGGTTGGTTGAAAAGATCCCCGACTTCTCAAAGAAGTCGGGGATCTGAATCCTTTCCTTTAACAAATTGTAGAAAATGCTAAATCCTCGTATTGCAGAAATATTAAGAAGTGGTAAACCAGATGAAACTTTAGTAGTCCAAGGTTGGGTAAGAACAAAACGCGAATTAAAAGGATTTGCATTTTTAGAAGTTAATGATGGTTCATCCTTGGGTAATTTGCAAATTGTCATTAATCAAGATCTACCAGACTATCAAGGAATATTAAAACAAATCAATACAGGGGCTTCTATAGAAGTATCAGGAGTCCTAGTAGCTTCCCAAGGTAAAGGACAAAGAATAGAATTAAAAGCAGATACAGTCAAAGTATACGGAGATGCTGATCCTGATACCTATCCTCTGCAAAAGAAACGTCATTCCTTTGAGTTTCTCCGCACCATAGCCCATTTACGTCCGCGAACTAACTCCTTTGGGGCAGTATTCCGGGTGAGGAATGCTTGTGCGATCGCTATTCACCAATTTTTTCACGAACGAGGCTTTTTATGGGTACATACTCCCATTATTACCGCCAGTGATTGTGAAGGTGCGGGTGAATTATTTAGTGTGACTAATTTCAATTTAAAGAATGTTCCTAAAACAGAAAATCAAGAAATTGATTATAGCCAAGACTTCTTTAGTAAACCTGCATATTTAACAGTCAGTGGCCAATTAGAAGCCGAAATCATGGCAATGGCTTTTACGAATGTCTACACCTTTGGTCCGACATTCCGGGCTGAAAATTCTAATACTTCTCGACACTTAGCCGAATTTTGGATGGTTGAACCAGAAATGGCTTTTTGTGATTTAGAAGCTGATATGGATGTAGCTGAAGAGTTTCTCAAACACATTTTTAAATATGTGATGGAAACCTGTCCCGAAGACATGGAATTTTTTAATGAACGGATTGATAATACTGTTTTAGAAACTGCCAATAATATTATTAACAATCAGTTTGAACGATTGACTTATACAGAAGCAGTCAAACTTTTAGAAAAAGCTGATGTTAAGTTTGATTATCCTGTGAGTTGGGGTGCGGATTTACAATCAGAACATGAACGCTATTTAGCTGAACAATTGTTCAAAAAGCCTGTTATTGTTACAGATTATCCTGCCCAAATTAAAGCCTTTTATATGCGGTTGAGTGACGATGAAAAAACCGTCCGCGCTATGGATATTCTCGCACCAAAAATAGGCGAAATTATTGGTGGTTCACAACGGGAAGAAAGACTTGATGTTTTAGAAAAACGGGTATTAGCACAGGGTATGAAACCAGAGGATTTGTGGTGGTATTTAGATTTACGTCGTTATGGTACTGTTCCCCACGCTGGTTTCGGTTTGGGGTTTGAAAGATTGGTGCAATTTATGACGGGTATGGGAAATATTCGGGATGTGATTCCGTTTCCTCGTACACCACAAAGCGCAGAGTTTTAATTATTTTAGAGGCGTTTTCAATAACGTCTCTTCTATTTTCCTTGATTATAAATTATCCAAGGTTTTAATTGGCGATCGCACCATTTACCCGCAACTAACTCTGTCACTAAAGGTGTAATCATAAACTTCGCAGGAACCCCCCCCAAAACATCCACCCGCACACAAGAATAAGGTTTTTTACTCTCCAAACCACTCCCACTCCGTCCCACATACAACAGCGAATCAGCAACCTTGCGAATGGCAAGATCCCCATTATTGTTGAAGGTTTCCAGCAATTCCCCTCCCTCTTGACGTTGACGACGAAGACGACGACCACTACCACCGGCAATAATATAATTAATATAAGAATCCGCGTGTCCTGTATTCACAGTTTGCAAATGCTCAAAACAATGGGCGTGTCCGCTGAATATTATATCTACTATTGGGCGTTCCTGAGTTATATTACCTAAACTTGTTGCCACCTCATCAAAAACATCCCGTAACCGATGACGAACCGCTAAAGTTTGCCCTTGATTCCATTTACTACCTTCTGTCACATAAGGTGGATGATGGAAAAATATTACCCGTCCTCTAACTGCGTCATTCTGCCAAGATGCAATTAATCTCTCTTTTAACCAATTTAATTGTTCAAAATCAACATTGGTATTGGTATGAGACTCTAATTGCTTTTCAATATCAATTTTTACCTCATTGATTTGGTCTAATTTTGCCCCCAGTTCAGCCAATAATTCCGCTTGTTCAGGGTTTTCAGGATTGAGTTTGTCACATTCCGTCAAAATCCGTAATTCTTCTTGGTCAATTTCCTGACGACGTTGCACTAATTCCCGACGGAAATCATCCCCAGCTTGGTTATGAGGTAAAGGATCTGGAGTATTGAAAGTATTAGAATCTAAGGCAAAAAAGTCAATACCACCGTAACAAAAATTATAGTAGCGATTAGGTAAACGAGTAAAATTCCCCGGTTGATAACGTAAACATTTACCCATACTAGTTTTAGCGTTGTAATGCTGTTTTAAATATGCTTCCAAATCAGTTGGAGAAACTGCCGCCAAATAATCTAAAAATGCTCTAGCATAGGCATCACCTTGATTTGAACCGTGCCAACCAATCTCAATATCTTTATAACGCAACATCCGCCGCAAAGGCAAAGTCGAACCAGTTAATAACCGATAGAGTAAAGGCACATCATAGTAATCATGATTACCCAGCACTGGTAAAATCGGCAGTTTAAATACCATCTGATCATAAGCAATATTTTGAGGTTGATGACCACCCACCAAAAATTCCCGGTAAGGTTCAATAAAATTAGCTGGGTAATATTCACGAGAACCTACCATATAAATCACATCACCAGTGTGCAGCACAAAACGGCAATCATCACCATGATTTACCATCATTTTGGCAACTTCCCGTTGGGGATGGTGTCCAGAATAGGATTTAGTCCCAGTATCACCCATCACCATAAACGAAAAATCTGGAATTTCTGAGTTGCCATCATCTATCACCATAGAGGTTTGGTCAATTCCCTGCTGTAAGACACTCGAATGCTGCCATCGCACCCGTTGTTTCATCTTTTGAATTTTGACAGAAATCGGTGGTTCAGAAATCAATTTCATAGGAAATAATATTGTCAGAATCAGGATATCCAGGATTTAAGGATTAACAGGATTACGGTTTAAAGGCGTTGGTGAATCGAGGTATGAAATTTCCAAATAGAACCTTTAAAAATCTTACCTTTGCGTCTTTGCGCCTTTGCGTGAGACTAAAATTCATACCCTTAATCAGCAACACCCGGTTTAAATTAGTCCGCGCAGGTGGACTTTGTTTGTGTAGAAGAGAAATCAATTTCATAGGAAATAATATTGTCAGAATCAGGATATCCAGGATTTAAGGATTAACAGGATTACGGTTTAAAGGCGTTGGTGAATCGAGGTATGAAATTTCCAAATAGAACCTTTAAAAATCTTACCTTTGCGTCTTTGCGCCTTTGCGTGAGACTAAAATTCATACCCTTAATCAGCAACACCCGGTTTAAATTAGTCCGCGTAGGCGGACTTTGTTTGTGTAGAAGTGACTTCTAGTCGCCTAATTTTGATAAACTAGCGAAAACCTGTTTCACCAATTGCTGAGTTTTAGTTTCTAATTGTTGCCAATCCACATCACCATATTCATCAATTAAGCTAATATCAATATCAACCGCTGTATTCTCTGGACTATAATTCAGAAAACATACTTGATAACACAAATCCCACAAATCTATATTGACTTGTTCCCCATGACGTTGTAAAAGCAAGTGATATCCTGGATGGGGCATAGGTAAACTCGCTAGAGTTTGTCTAATTTCCTCCGCTTGTGTGGGTGTTGCGGTTTCCATTTCTTGCACCAACTGAGTTACCAAGGCTTTTGTTTCATCAGTAGTGTTAGCAGGCCAAGTCAACACATCTTGATAAGTCCCTTGCCAGTCAGAGATATCCAACTGCTTGCGAAGATTATCAATCACACGAATGAACGCAGGTTGCATCAAGATTTCAGCTTGTTGCCATGAGGTAGAATTAGTTATCTTAGGTGGCATAGCTAGTCAATAGGGATACTGATATAGAAGGAGTCAGGAGTCAGGAGTTAAGAGTCTCTTACCATAAGGCTTTTACTATAGATTCTGTATATCATCCAAGTTGTAGGGTGCGTCAGATATCAATAATCTGTTTATTGGCAGGACTTATGCATTCTCACGCACCCTACCAATGTCCTGACTCCTGACTCCTGACTCCTAATACAATTTAAATCTTTTCTCAAGATACCTGATTTCAGAAAGAGAAATTTGGAGATATTGACTACTAGCGGGAAAATTAAGCTGTAAAGCTGGGGAGGGAAATTATGATAGGCAAATTACTAGATCATCGCTACCAAGTCATTCGCGTCTTGGCGACAGGGGGATTTGGTCAAACCTATATTGCCCAAGATACCAGACGGCCAGGCAATCCCGTCTGCGTGGTTAAACACCTGAAACCAGCTAATTCTGACCCTAACATCTTTGTGACTGCTAAACGCCTGTTTCATAGCGAAGCAGAAACGTTAGAAAAATTGAGTAACCATGACCAAATACCCAGGCTTCTCGCCTATTTTGACGAAAATAAGGAATTCTTTTTAGTCCAAGAATTTATTGACGGACATACTCTCAATGAAGAACTTATCCCCGGACAGCCTTGGAGTGAAGCCCAAGTCATGCAAATGCTGCTGGAAATCTTGAGTATTTTAGAGTTTGTTCACCAGGAAGGTGTGATTCACCGCGACATTAAGCCAGATAATATTATTCGCCGTGCGGCTGATTATAAATTAGTTTTAGTAGATTTTGGTGCAGTTAAACAATTGCGTTGGCCTTGCCCGCCGCAGGCATCGCCTTTAGTCATGGTCGGCGGACAGCAAACAGCTACCGTAGTCATTGGCACACCTGGCTATATGCCCACAGAACAGGGACAAGGTAAACCCCGTCCTAATAGTGATATTTACGCTTTAGGGATTATCGCCATTCAAGCATTAACAGGAGTCCCAGTCAGCCAATTACAAGAAGATCCAGATACAGGGGAAATTAACTGGCAACATTTAATTCCTGTGAATCCCGGTTTAGTCGCAATTCTAACGAAAATGGTGCGTTACCATTTCAAAGAACGTTATCAAACAGCAACGGAAGCCTTACAAGCTTGTCAAAACTTGGTAAATCTCACCCCAGAATTTACCCAACCTTCCGTATCTCCTCAAATTATTTATCAATCTCCGCAAAATCTAGCTTCCAGATTTACACAGAAAACAATGGCGGTTTCCCCCGCTAATCATGTTCCTGTGCAACCTGCACCTCAACAATATATTCCCCAAGAATCTAATAAACCAGATCCTTTACCTTTATTAATTGGCATATTATTAGCTGGTGGTGTAGCCGCTTTATTTACAAATGTATATCCCAATTTTAAGAATTTAACTAGTAATTTAACAGGGGAAAAAACCAAATTAACAAATCATTGTCTGGCTGTAGTTGCAGCTAATTCTAATATCCGTTCTGAACCAAGTGCCATCAATTCTGATAATATTTTGAAAACCTTGGGTGCAGCCAGTGAATTTGAGGTGACAGGTAAACGCACAAATAGAGGTTGGGTAGAAATTAAACTTTCATCTGGACGTTTAGCATGGGCGCATTCTGATATTATTGCTAACAATGAAACATGGATTTCTTGCCGTCGAGATAAAGGTTTGGCTATGCAAACTGTAGATGATAGTCCTTTAATTACATCTCGTCCAGTTCCTCAAGTTTCCGCCAAATCTGCGGTAGCAACTCCCACTCCTGAACCATCCCCACCAGCCATCGAAGATAAGACAAAAACGGTGGCAAAAGCTCGACAAAAGTTTGAATCAGGAGATTTACAAGGAGCAATTTCTCTGTTAAAATCAACTTCAGGAAATGCTATTTCTAGTATTAAGGAAACCGTTGATACTGTTAATCAATGGCAGAGTGATTGGGCAAAAGCCGAAGCGTTAGCTAAAGATATTAATAAAGCTATTGATAATGGTCAATGGGATGAAGTTTTAGCTTATCGAGATCATCCAGAAAAGCTCCCGAATATTAAATATTGGCGTGATAAATTAGAACCAATGTTTAAACAAGCTGCTGATAATGCCGCCAAACAAATATTACCCCAGGAAAATAAACCAACCCCTTCCTCGACACCAAAAGATGGGGTTTAAAACACTAGATTATTTAGTAATTTTCTAAGTAATCGAAGCTTGTTTAATTTTACAACTTGTGTCCAGCAAACTTTGATAAACTGGAAAAATTGAGAGTGATCATTGATTGCGATCGCTCTATTGATCAATGTTATGATTTATTCAATTACCCAAGAATTAGGTTCAAGATAAAGTGAACAATAGATGTTATCGAACATACGAATTAAGAGGGTGTTTGAAAAGTTAGAAGTTGAGTAAAAAAAGCTCTCAGGGTATAATCTGTAAATACAAAGATACAGAACCGTAGAGAGCAATGAGTAAAGTATACTCCAGCAACTTAACTAGAGAACAGTGGGAACTAATAGAACATTTAATTCCAGCAGCTAAAACTGGTGGT
>NZ_JADEVZ010000153.1 GCF_015207875.1 Dolichospermum sp. LEGE 00240 | reverse complement strand
GGGCAGGGGGCAGGGGGGAGGATTTATTGAAGATTCCTCTGTGCCTCTGCGCCTCTGCGAGAGCAAAAAATCTAATTCAAGTACCCAAAAATCAACCTAAAACCCGATAACCAATATCTCGGCGATAATACATTTCATCAAATTGAATATTTTCAATACCTGCATAAGCTTGAGCTAAAGCTGCTTGAAAATCCTCACCCAAGCCAGTGACATTTAACACCCTACCGCCATCTGTCACAACTTCCTGGACGGCATTTAACCTTGTCCCCGCATGAAAAACCGTCGCCCCGGCGGTCTCGGCTGCGGCCAGACCAGTAATTACCTTGCCTTTGGCATACTCTCCCGGATAACCACCAGAAGCAGCCACCACCGTCGCCGCAGCCCCTTGTTTCCAAGCAATCGGCGGCATATCTCCTAACCGCTGTTCTATACAAGCCAAGATTAAGTCTTCCAAAGGTGTTTCTAGCATTGGTAAAATCACTTGGGTTTCTGGATCACCAAAGCGACAGTTAAATTCTAAAACCCGAAAATCCCCATCTGGTGAAATCATTAACCCCGCATACAAAATGCCTCGGTAGTCAATGCCCCTAGCCTGTAAGGCGTGAATAGTTCTTTCTAATACTTCTGTTTGTACCCGTGCCATTAACTCCGGTGTCGCAATTGGCGCAGGAGCATAAGCACCCATGCCTCCGGTATTATCTCCTGTATCACCTTCACCAACGCGCTTATGATCTTGAGCAGGTAATAATGGGCGAATGGTTAAACCATCGGTGAAAGCTAAAATAGATACTTCTTGCCCGACTAAACATTCTTCAATGACGACGGAACTACCAGCAGATCCAAATTGCCCTTGAAAAATTGCCTCAATTGCTGCTTCAGCTTGGGCAATGGTTTCAGCAACTGTGACACCTTTACCAGCCGCTAAACCATCGGCTTTAATGACAATGGGCGCACCTGCGGATTGAATGTAAGCTTTTGCTGGGGCTACTTCTGTAAATACCGCAGATTTAGCTGTGGGAACTCCGGCTTCTGTCATTAATGCTTTAGCCCAGGCTTTACTTGCTTCTATTTGCGCCCCTTCCTTATTTGGACCAAATACCATTAAGCCTTGATTTTGCAAATAATCAGTAATTCCCTGAGCTAAAGGTATTTCTGGTCCAACAATTACTAGAGGAATATCATTATTTACCGCATATTGGCTAATACCTGCAAAATCATCCACTGCTAAGGGCAAGTTTTTACAACCGGGCATAGTTGCAGTACCACCATTACCTGGTACACAGACAACTTGCTCGATTTGATCAGATTGCAGCAATTTCCACGCTAGAGCGTGTTCCCGTCCCCCATTCCCGATAACTAAAACTTTCACTTATTTCCTCGCGCGTAATCCAGCAAAACGAGAATATATGATACCATCTTCAATTGTCCAAGCTGGTAATCTGGCTAGATTTAGGGTTTGTGTGCCAAAAGAGCGAACTGCTTGCAGCAGCACTTTGCGATCGCACAATCATAATCTAATAATATGCTCTTAGTTTTATCCTAGATGCTATTTATCAAATATGTTGTGATAAGCTTAAATTATAGAAAATCAATAATACTTTTGATATTTATAACTTTTAGCAATTTGCCTTTAGATTTTCTTAATAATTAATTGAGAATCTTTTCTATTTATCAACGAGGTTGCTATACTTTCAGCGATTTGCTATAATTTCAGAGAATTTCATAATTGGCCTATTATTGTCAATTTTGGATTTTTCAGAAGATGTTAGTCTCAAACCCTTTATTAACAGTAGTTTCAGAAATTAATTTCCCAGGCTGATACAAAACTTTACAAAAATTTTAGCCATAAATTTGCTTAAAAATGATCTAATTTGAGCGATAGTAAAAATTTACTATTGACAAATTGACAAATAAGTGATCAGTAACCTTTCAACGTTATTAATTTTAGTGATATGAAGTCAATATGAATCACTTTAACTTCGATATATGGTAGGGGTTTAGCACTACTCATTGGTGTCAACTTAGGTTACAGATGGCTTATTTGTTTGGCTTCCACACCTGCCAGGGAATAAATTCCCTGTCTCATAGCTCAAGTCCGTTAAAACGGACTAATGAATTTTCCTAGTATTTAGTCATCTAAAAGATGACTTTCGCTATTAGCAAGGAACTTGAGTTCCTTGCGGGATGAAGATTTTGCGTTAAGTTGACACCATTAAGCTTTTGCTTTACCCCTACATATCACATCAACTCAACAGTTTTCCTAATATTACTTAACCAACGCAGAATACATTTTTTAATATCTGCGGGGTTAGTTTGTCAAAGTATGAGGGTATTTATTTTATTTTTTATATTTTTGCAAACCCATAAGAGGATGTTTGAAAAGTTTTGAGGAGTCAAAATTTATGCCAATCGCCTGATCATGATACGGATCATAGCTAGATAGATAAAAGTCTCAGAGGTTTCAGGTAGTAACTCGTAGTCTCTGACTAAT
>NZ_JADEVZ010000049.1 GCF_015207875.1 Dolichospermum sp. LEGE 00240 | reverse complement strand
GCAATTACTATGGCGGTTAATGCTATTACTGATGAAAATGCTCTCAATTGGTTTAATCATTGTGGATTGTTTTTTGACCCTATTTAGATAGCTATTTTTGTACTGGACTTGATCGCAAACTGCTGTAAAAATAGTGATCGTCTGCCTGTTCTTACAGGGATTTCATTAGAGCTAAACGTTCAAGAAGTCTTTAGCTGGTTGATTTTTTGACAGGATCGCTTTTGGGGATGTGGGGAGGGCGATCACTTTTTGGGATGTGGGGGTGCGATCTCTTTTTCGGGATGTGGTGAGAGCGATCGCTGTTGGGGATGTGGGGGGCGATAGCGAAGCGCTGCTGCAAGCAGTTCGCTTTTTGGGATGTGGGGGGCGATCGCTTTTTGGGATGTGGGGGATGCGATCGCTTTTTGGGGATGTGGTGAGAGCGATCGCTGTTGGGGATGTGGAGGGCGATAGCGAAGCGCTGCTGCAAGCAGTTCGCTGTTTGGGGATGTGAGGGGCGATCGCTTTTAGGGGATGTGGAGGGCGATCGCTTTTTGGGGGATGTGGAGGGGCGATCGCTGTTTGGGGTGTGAGAGGGCGATAGCGAAGCGCTGCTGCAAGCAGTTCGCTGTTTGGGGTTGTGAGGGCGATCGCTGTTTTTGGGATGTGAGGGCGATCGCTGAACGCTGACTTGTCAATTCGCTGTTTGGGGATGTGAGGGGCGATAGCGCAAGCGCTGACTTGTCAGTTCGCTTTTTAGGGATGTAAGGGGCGATCATTGGTTTTAGAAATTGGTGCGATCGCGCTAAAATGATTGCAGTAGTATCTTGCAAGGTAGCCAACTATATGCCATTAAAAGAACTCTTAAACGAAGCTAAAAATTTAGACATTCAGGAGCAAATCCAACTAGCTACACAACTATTGCAATGGGTAGAAATAAAGATTAATCAAAAGCCTCAAGACTCCTCATCCAAACAGCTACGCCAAGCAGGACTTGGTTTAGGATCTTGCATATTTACTGCTGATTTTGACGATCCATTACCCGATGAGTTTTGGCTAGGAGAATCATGAAATTGTTGCTTGATACTCATGCTTTCATGTGGTGGCATAGCGATCCAGAGTGTATTCCTAAAAGCACAATACACTTACTTCAAGATCCTGATAATGAAGTAATTATTAGCGTTGTCAGTCTATGGGAAATGCAAATCAAAATTCAGCTAGGCAAACTTGCTCTCAGAGACGATCTAGAACTTATGCTAAAGATTCAGCGGGAGCGAAATAATATCCGGTTAATATCTGCAACACTTCCTCATATTTTGGAATTAAAAACTTTACCACTGCACCATAAAGATCCCTTTGATAGAATGCTTATAGCTCAATCCAAAATTGAAAATGCAACATTAGTTAGCCGTGACTCCGTTTTTAAAAGTTACAAATGCTCCGTGATTTGGTAATTATCATCTTGTGAAATTAGCGATCGCTTTTTTTGGGATGTGGGAGGGCGATAGCGAGGCGCTGCTGCAAGCAGTTCGCTGTTTTGAGGATGAGGGAAGGGCGATAGCGAAGCGCTGCTGCAAGCAGTTCGCTTTTTGGGGAGTGAGGGGCAACCAGTTGAGGGATGTGGAAAGTGCGATCGCTGTTGGGAGATGTTGATGATGTGCGATCGCTGTTTGGCGATGTGGGGAGGGCGATCACGAAGCACGACCTAAAAATCATTTGCTAAAATAGAAGTAACTTAAAATTACAGGAAAAACCAATAAATGATCACATTAGAAATGGCGATCGCTAAAATTAAACAATTACCTCTTGAACAGCGCAATGAAGTAATTAAATTTATCGAGTTCTTAGAATTTAAAGCAGGAAACATTAGACATGATATAATACAAAGATAAATCATTTTATAAGTATTTAATAATGATTGAAAGTTTATATCTTGATACCAGTGTTATTGGCTATCTTATAATTAGACCAAGCACTAATCTAATTACTGCTTCAAATTCAGTAATTACACAAAATTGGTGGGATACTCGTCGGCAAAATTTTACTCTATATATCTCGGAAGTAGTTTTAGAAGAATTAGCGAGAGGAGATCAAGAAATAGCTACTAAAAGACTAGAGCTAATAAGTGAATTACCATTATTAGCAATCAATGAAGCAGTGGAAGAATTAGCCCAGCAATTTCTGATCAAAAGCAATCTTCCTCCTAAAGCATCTGATGATGCTTTGCATATTGCCTTAGCCACTGTTTATAAAGTAGATTATTTGTTAACATGGAACTGTAAACATATCGCTAACGCACAAATCCAGAAAAAACTCTCACAAATTAGTATTGAATCTGGATATGAACTACCAACAATTTGTACACCCTATGAACTTATGGGAGATTAACAATGTGGAAAGATGAAGTATTAGAAGAAATTTACAAAATTCGAGAAGAACACGCTAAATCTTTTAATTATGATTTGCATGAAATTTGTCAAGATTTAAGGAAAAAACAGGTAGCTAAAAACAGAAAAATTATTACTCAACCTCTCATCAAATCACTATCCTAAACTAAGTTTTGGTATTGAGGGGGCGATAGCGCAAGTGCTGACTTGTCAGTTCGCTTTTTGGGGATGTGGGGAGGTGCGATCGCTTTTTAGGGATGTAGGAATCGCTTTTTGAGAATGTTAGGGGCGATCGCTTTTGGGGTGTGGGAGGGCGATAGCGAAGCGCTGCTGCAAGCAGTTCGCTTTTTGGGGTTGTGAGGGCGATCGCAGTCTAATATTAATAACTATTTAGTGAATTTCTCTTGAATTGCCTGTTTCATAATTTTAATATTTTCTGGAGTATTAGGGCAGGGGAAATTTTGAGCAGAAGTATTATTTTTCAAGCGATCTATCAAAAGATAAAAGGCTTGTTGATCATCATTATGTTCCAAAACATAATGACGCAACTGAGCTATAGTCATATTAGTTAAGTCAGATTTCATCATAAAAACCTCCAATTTCCATTTAGTTCAATGACAATTTCAATTTCTTCACCAGCTAAGAGGGCGTTTGAAAACTTTACCGAAGGCGATCGCTGTTTTGGGATGTGGAGGGCGATCACTTTTTGGGATATGGGAGAGCAATAGCGAGGCGCTGCTGCAAGCAGTTCGCTTTTTACAATGTGGGGAGGTGCGATCGCTTTTGGGGTGTGGGAGGGCGATAGCGAGGCGCTGCTGCAAGCAGTTCGCTGTTTTCGGATGTGGGGAGGGCGATCGCTGTTTGGGGGATGTGGGAGTGGGATAGCGAAGCGCTGCTGCAAGCAGTTCGCTTTTGAGCAGTTTGGGGAAGGGCGATCGCTGATTTGGTAGAGATATCTTGAAGAATAAATTACCATACACTTAGCTGTGATGCCTAGTTTAATGTTGTTCAGTCGGTACATGATTAAACTAGGCATTACTGAACAAGCACAATCTAAAAACATGAGTAACTTTGAATATGATGAAAATAAAAGTCAAACCAATCTGGCAAAACACGGAATAGACTTAATTAAAGCGCAACAACTTTGGGAAGATGCGAATCTACTGGAGTTTCCAGCCCGAAAAGTCCAAGATGAAGAAAGATTTTTTGCTATCGGTATTATCAATCAAAAATACTGGACAGCCGTAATCACCTATCGCACCAACATTATCCGTATCGTTTCTGTCCGTCGTTCCCGTACCGAGGAGATTAAAGTTTATGAAAGCCGAAGAATTTGACCGCAAATTTGATGCCGGAGAGGATATGAGCGAATTTTTTGACCTATTCCATGCCAGACATCCCAACCGAGAAAAAGAAAAAATGGAACTAAAATTACCGCTTTGGATAATTCACCAACTAGAAGCCGAAGCTCAAAAACAGGGTATTTCTACCCAAACCTTTTTAGAAAACTACTTAATCGAAAACTTTTCCCCTGTTAGCTAAATAGTCGTAATCGCCATCTCTTCATTCCCATTCCATGTTTGAGAATAAATGCGATCGCTGTTTGGAGATGTGAGGGGCGATAGCGAAGCGCTGCTGCAAGCAGTTCGCTGTTTGGAGATGTGGGGGGCGATAGCGAAGCGCTGCTGCAAGCAGTTCGCTGTTTGGAGATGTGGGAGGGCGATCTCTTTTGGGATGTGGGGGGGCGATCGCTTTTTGGGGTGTGGGAGGTGCGATCACATTTCTAATACAGTATTGAGAGCGATTATTCGGCTTCATCTTGTAAATCAAGTGCGAATTTAATCGCTTGCTGAATTTCCTGCATAACTTCCTCTGGTAACTTGCCTAATTTTCGCTCTAGTCTTACTGTTGGAATAGATGCAATACCTTGAACATTAGCTATGGAATCCCGTTCAAGAAATTGTAGTCGAGGTAGTATAACTTCATAAAGACTACCCCGATTTTGGGTAGTTAGTGGTACATAAATCGCCAAGGCTCGTGGTGGATCTGGATCATCACGGGATACAATGATAACTAGGCGTGTTTTTGCAGCCATCCCCAAATCAGCAAGCCAAATTTCACCAAGTTTAGGGTTGATCTAACAAATCCAAAACTTCTTGCTCTACTATACGGGTTCTGAGAATGTCTAAAACATCCTGATCTGCCATTTCGATGATTTCTAGAATACAATGGCGAACTTGTTCTGCTACAGCAGGTTGCCAGTAACTTAACTTTGTACTTAGTTCTGCAATTAAAGCATCCATAATAATTTTGTATACTTCTAACTATCAATATTAAACTACTTTTTCAACAAATTATTACTCAATCTCTCATCAAATTACTATCCTTAACTAAGTTTTGGAAATGAAGGCAAAGGTAACGATAGGGCAAGCACTAACTTGTCAGTTCGCTGTTTGGGGATGTGGGAGAGCGATAGCGAAGCGCTGCTGCAAGCAGTTCGCTTTTTGGGATATGGGAGGGCGATCACGAAGCACGACCTAAAAATCATTTGCTAAAATAGAAGTAACTTAAAGTTACAGGAAAAACAAATAAATGATCACATTAGAAATGGCGATCGCTAAAATTAAACAATTACCTCTTGAACAGCGCAATGAAGTAATTAAATTTATCGAGTTTTTAGAATTTAAGGCAGGAAACATTGATCTTATTTCCCAAGAAACAAAAACTACAAAGAATTACCCACTGAGAGGGAAACCTATTACCATTGCTAGTGATTTTGATGAACCTATGCCTGAACGTTGGGAAGCATTAGCGGAATGATTTTACTAGATACCCATATTTGGCTATGGTTACTTCACGATCCTAGTCAACTATCGCAAGTAGCACAAGCAGCTATTGAAAGTGAAGAATCTCAAAATGGCTTATTAGTTTCCGCTATTTCTGTTTGGGAAGTAGCAGTTAAATCTAGTGTCGTAAATTAGCTTTGCCTTTACCCATTGATGAATGGTATCAGTTAGCGCAAACTCATTCAGGTATAATCATAGAACCTTTATCACCCATAGATGCAATTGCCAGTACACAGTTACCAGACGATTTTCACAAAGATCCAGCAGACAGAATTTTAGTTGCTATTGCAAGACGTTATGAAATTCCCCTTGTTACTTGTGATGCCAAAATTTTAAATTATCCCCATATAAAAACAATTTGGTAAGTATGCGATAGCGAAGCGCTGCTGCAAGCAGTTCGCTGTTTGGGATGTGGGAGGTGCGTTAGCGAAGCGCACCGAAGGTATCGCTTTTGGGGATGTGGCGGGGCGCAAGCGTTGTGCTGCTGCAAGCAGTTCGCTGTTTGGGGGATGTGGAGGTGCGATCGCTATTTGTCACTGTTTTAGATAAAATATAATTTAAGATGACCAAGTAAAGACAAAAGTAAAAACATGATGACAGGAACAACTTTTGCAGAAATCCTAGAAGCTGCGGATAAATTAGTACCCGAAGATCAGGAAAATTTAATTCAGATTTTACAGAAACGACTACGAGATCGCCGAAGAAATAGTCTAGTGAAAGATGTTCAGGAAGCACAAAAAGAGTTTGCAGAAGGTAAATGTCGGCCTGTTACTCCTGCACAACTGATGGAGGAACTTCTTTCGTGAGTTTTCGCTTTTTCTTTCTGGGGATTCTGTATAAAAAACTTAATTTTTAATTCTATATTTTTGGTACATACTAAAAATATGAAATTTGAATGAGATGCAAACAAACAACATCGGAATCAACAAAAACACAAAGTTTCTTTTGAAGAAGCTGCCACTGTGTGGACTGATCCATTAGCTTTAATTGCGACCGATCCAGAACATTCTGTAGAAGAAGAAAGAGAATGGATTATTGGAGAATCCTATAACAATCGTTTATTGGTTGTTGTTTATACAATGAGAAACGATATAGCTAGAATTATCAGTGCTAGACCTGCAACAAAATGGGAGCGTCAACAATATGAAGAAGAATGCTGAATTTCCTTTTGCTCATGCCAAAAGAATTAGTCCATCAGAAGTAATAGCTGCTGAACAAGCTATTCAAGAACAATTTGGGATTAATTACACTCGACGTGGAAGACCTGCAAAAAGTGAAACGGAAAAGTATCAATCTGTTTCCATTAGGTTACATCCTCAAGTGATTGCTTGGGCAAAATCTGAAGCAGAAAAACAGGGAGTTGGTTATCAAACAATTATTAATGAAGCATTATTAAAACTTGTTTCATAACTTTTTGTACAGAGTAAAATAGCGATCGCTTTTTGGGATGGATATGGAAGGCGATCGCTTTTAGGAATGTGAGAAGGTGATAGCGGTGCTAAAAATCACAGAATGATACTTTTCAAACATCCTTTTATGTGATTATGGACAACGGGAATTTAGTCCACCTTGAGTACAAATAAATGCCAATTGTTGGGGATCTAAATTTTTAGCTTGACTGAAATCTACTCCTTTAATTGAGGCATTTTGTGAACCAAGATCAGGTGTTTCCACAAACTGATCTGCTAGATTTTGTTTACTAACAAAGAGAATTGTGCCTTGAAAATCTGCTCCAGCGACATTTGCTCCTCGTAAGTCTGCACGACTTAAATCAGCATTTCGGAAATTAGCGTTTTCTAAGTTAGTCGAGCGTAAACTAGCGCCAGTGAGTCGAGTAGCACTTAAGTTAGCATGACTGAGATTAGCATAATCTAAATAGCTTTCCGATAAATCTGCACCTTGCCAGTCCGTTTTAGTTAAATTCGCGTAGGCTAATTGTGTACCAATGGCAGAAACCCGGACTAAATTGGTGGCATATAAATTTGCTTCTGTTAAGTTAGCGTTGCTTAAATCTGCATTTGTGAGGCTGGCATTTTCCAAAACTGCATTTCGTAAATCTGTACCTACTAACTGGGTGCTACTGAGATTAGCCCCAAATAAACGGGTGTAGGATAAGTTAGCTTTGTTAAGATTAGCCCGACTTAAATCACTACGACTCATGGAAGCCCGACTCAAGTTGGTATTACTTAAGTTAGCTTGCTTTAGTTGAGTGTTATTTAAATCAGCGATCGCATCATCATAAGTATCCCAACGTCCATCTTCACCCACGCTGCGAAAACGACTACCTTGGAAGTTAGCTTGGTTAAGATTTGCTGATTTCAAGACAATTCCTGATAAATCAACGTTGTTTAATACCAAGTTAAATAAGGGCTTTTCTCCAGATGCTTGAGAACCCAATTGAGCATTGCTCAAGTCAATCTTGTTAGTTTCGCCACTATAGATAGCCAGAATTTTATTAATTACCTGCTGGGTGAGAATTAGCTGATTTTGTCTAATTTCCCCATTGGGACTTTTACCGGCAGATGCTAGTTCTCCAGCGAGAAACTGATTCATGCGGTTTAATTCAGGAATGGCTTTAAAACCAGCATTAGTTAAGGCTTGTTGAATAGTATCCAGGGTTTTGGGGTCTGTTTCTTTAACCAATAAGTCAATTAATAATTTAATGGCTTGTTTATCATCAACACTACCCAAGGCTAAAATAACTCTTTGGCGGTCTTCGTTGGTAACACCGTTATTGGGATTGAGTGCTTTGATGAGTTCAAGGAACTTTTGACTATTAGTTTGTTCGCTTCTCCGTTGGCTTTCTTGGGTTTGGATGTAGATTTGTGTACCTATTAAGGTTGATAACACAGCAATCATGCTAGTTAACCCTACTAAAAACAGGCTGATACTAGAATTATTTCTGGGGGAAGCAGGGGAAGGAGATTGTGAACTATCTACATTATTTTCGGTTGTGGTTGAATGCTCCCCATGAGGAATAACAGTGCTGGTTGCATCTATTGTATATGTCCCTGCAAGTTGATCATGGAAAGAGCGGCGATGCTTTTGGTTAGGCCAGCCTTTTGATTCTGCTAAGATCATTAACATTGTTAAAGATGTAAACAGAGCCAAGTTGGGGAAAACAAAGCTGTAACGCCAGAGGAGATATGCTGCGGAAACTGGGATTGTCCAACGTCCTAATCCTTCTCTCACTACGACTGCGCCTAAACCTGGGGCTGTTCCGGCTTCGTTTACTACTCGCACACCAAACCACCGTTTGGGAATGGTGCTGCCTGTTTTAGCCAGTAAATACAATTGCCACCCACAGAGGCTTGTGGGCAATAATAGGGCTAATGTCCACAGGATATTGGTCGGCCAGGCGACGTTGCGAATACCATAACTGATGGGTAATGCTAGTGGTCTAGCGATCGCTTTTTCTGTGACTACCAAGACAGGATTCAGCGGTACTCGCCGAATCTCACTACGAGAATTTACATATACGCCTAAACTATAAGGAACTAACCCACTGGCAATAAGGAGTGTTATTTCCACCGTCCAAGCTACAAAACGCCTCGTTGCTAATGGTGTAATTTTAGCTTTTTTCGGTTCTTTGGGGCGGCTAGACTGACTACTACTTTTGCCGATCATTGGATTCGCCATCGTGTAATTACCTGTAATTTTTTTACGCCACCATTGGCATGACTCAAATAGGCTATTGCTTATTTTCCTTGTCCATTAGCAATAAAAAATTTGTATCCAAGATACACTAACACTGCCAAAACCGCCAGACTAATTACGGAAGCAACTAGAGCAAATACTGTTTGCAACATCCAAACGGTTATCAACATGACTATACCTGTCACTACCAGCTTTTTAATTGTTGATAAGCCATTAAACCAATTTCTGGATCTTTCTAAATATAAATTCCATTGGGCAACTCTAGTTACAGGTGTCTCTGTTTCTGATTGACGAGCATTTTCACCGGCAGATTTGATTTCTGCTGCTAGGTTTTGGAGACGACGTTGTAAATCTTCTTCTGGTTGAGAGTTCATAAATTATAATGTCTAATTTTGGATGAGAATAATATGACCATAGATAATAATACTTTGGATTTAGTGGCTGGAGGATTAGCGATCGCTATTTTGATAGGAGGAATGTTGATGATGTTCACCACCATCTTCAGCACCAAAAAATAATTTTCTCCCAGGTAAATGAGGTAAGTAATTGGACAAAAATATTTACAGTCATTGCGAGCGAAGCGAAGCAATCACAACCCTTGGAATTGCTTGATTTCACTTCGTTCCATATGGCTAACGCCACGCTTCGCTTACGCAATGACATTGTGTAATTAATTCTGTCCCACTACTTATAAAACTAATGCTGGAACTCTGATTCCCACATTATCCCCCCTAATCCCCCTTACCAAAAGGAGAAACCGGAAAATTCTCTTCCTTAGCAAGAGGATGTTTAGCTATGCCCAGTAAAAATGTTACAATATGTTAAAAATTATATTAGCACAATGTGGCAGTATAGTATTGTATTGCTTATTGACTTTCCAGTAAATCTACTAGCTTAGATTATGCCTCACATTTCGGTGGTAATCCCAGTCTATAAAGCAGAAGACTGTTTGTACGTTTTGTATAAGCGTCTTGCGGATTCATTAGAGACGATTACACAAGACTTTGAATTAATCTTAGTTGAGGATTGTGGGGGCGATCGCTCTTGGGATATAATTATTGAATTAGCTAACAGTGACTCACGGGTAAAAGGAATTCAATTTAGTCGGAATTTCGGTCAACATTATGGTATAACCGCAGGCTTAGACCATTGTGATGGTGACTGGGTTGTAGTTATGGATTGTGACTTGCAAGACAGACCAGAAGAAATTCCCAGACTTTATGCCAAGGCTCAAGAAGGTTATGATGTTGTCTTAGCTAGGAGGGGAAAACGAAAAGATTCTCCCTTGAAACGAGTGACATCATGGCTATTTTACCAGATTTTCAATTATTTTACTGAACTTCAATATGATGGTGAAGTTGGCAATTTTCGGATGATTTCCCGACAAGTTGCTCAAGATTTTTGTCTAATGCGTGAACGACTCAGATTTTTTGGAGGTTTAGTAGATTGGATGGGATTTCCTACTGCTAGTATTGATGTTTTTCATGAAGAACGCTTTGCTGGGAAAAGTACCTATACTTTTGCTAAATTATGGAAACTAGCCAGTGAAACAATTATAGCTTATTCTGATAAACCCCTGAGATTATCAATTAAACTAGGTTTTATTATTTCTGCTTTTGCCTTCACTTATGGAATCTATATACTTGTTCAATTTTTTATTTATGGTTCAACTGTCACAGGCTGGAGTAGTCTTATTGTTTCGTTATATTTTTTGGGAGGAATTATTATCTCTATTTTAGGGATTATAGGCGTTTATTTGGGGAAAACTTTTGATGAAATCAAGAAGAGACCTCTATATTTAGTCAGAAACTCAACATTCAATCTAGGTAATACTAAAAACCTCTCCAATACACTAGAAAAATCGGTTAATTTATATGTTTGAGGATGTTATTGCTACGCCGTGGGATTCCAGAGTGTTTGGAATTAATACATTTGAGATTGTATACACTTCTGATGTCAACCTAAAAAAAATCTTAGAAGAAATTTTTCAAGAAACCCGCTTGGGTCATTATACAGTTAAGATAAATCCGCTAAATAATAAGAAGATATTGGATGAGTTTGGGTTTTATTATTGTGATACTTTAATCGAACCTTACTGTAGTTCTGAAAATTTGGCTAAATATCAAAAAGAAGGAATACACATTTCCGATTTAGTAGATATAGAAGACTTGAGTAATAGTGTTTATGGCGCATTCAGTCACGGTCGTTTTCATAGAGATTTTAAATTGAAAAAACATCTAGCTGATATTCGATATGATTCATGGTTAAGAGAACTTCATCAGTCGAAGCAAGTTTTTGGACTGATGATTTTTGATAACCTAGCAGGTTTTTGGGGTTATTCAAATAATAAAATACTACTTCATGCTTTGAGTGAAGAATATCGCGGAAAAGGACTTGCAAAGTATTTTTGGAGTCTGGCTTGTCAAAAATTATTTGAAAAAGGCTATCTTGAGTTAACGAGTTCTATATCTGCATCTAATATTCCTGTTTTAAATCTTTACTCGTCTTTAGGATTTAAATTTAGAAATCCAGCAGATATTTATCATTTGCTTTTAGAGTAATTAACAATTATTTTACAGTCACTTTTCCAAATCCATAGGACTAGGCTTAATCATATTAGGTATTATTATTGGTAGTAGTAAAAGATGAAAACTGACAAATTATTTTACGGAGATTCTCTAGAACAAAACGAGGCTGCTGACTGCTTAGAAAAATCGGCGTTGCTGAATCGAGGTATGAAATTCCCAAATTGAATCTTTAAAACTCAAACCTCAGTGCGTCTTTGCGCCTTTGCGTGAGACTAAAATTCATACCCTTAATCAGCAACGTCGAAAAATCCATCGCTCTTCCTTTTGATGATTAGTACCAGCGCGGACAGCACTAAAATCTACGCTATATCTAGCAATGCGTAAAGTTGAACTTGTATCTACTCTCAATATTCATGAAAAGGAAGTAAAACAGATTCTAAATCCCCACCATGCCACAAAATTATCTACAATGGAATCAACTCTAGCGGTACTTGGACAACGAGTTGAATAACAAATTAGTGCAAAGTAGAATCTGATACAAGCAAAACGAACATAATATTTTTTCCACTGTAAAAGTTTAAATCTCACCCGTGTTTAGTATACATCAATCATGACTTTTTAAACACCCTCTTAGTTAAAAAATCAATAAGCATTAGCTTTACTCAACTATCTGTACATTCTGAAAGATGATGAAACTCACAAAACCTCTCTATGAATCTGATTTCAATTTGTGGATAGAACAAACCGTAAACCTGCTAGAAAAAGGAGAGTTTGCTCAGTTGGATATTCAGAATCTTATCGAAGAAATTGAGGACATAGGCAATAATCGTAAAGATGCTTTAGAGAGTAATCTGATCAGAGTTTTTCAACATTTACTCAAGTGGAAATATCAACCACAAAAACGCTCTAATAGTTGGAAAGCGTCAATTACTGAACATTCTTTGCGTTTAAACAAGTCATTAAAAAAAAGTCCTAGCTTAAAGAGATACTTGGAAGAGGTATTTGATGAATGTTATCATGATGCCAGATTAATTGCTTCTCAAGAAACAGGAATAGATATTTATGTTTTCCCGGAAATTTGCCCTTTTAATAGTGCTAATGTTTTAAATCCCCAGTATTTACCAGAAGACGATATAGGAATAATATTTGATTTATGAAAAGATCCGTAGGGTGCGTCAGATATTACAAATCTGTTTATTGATAGAATTTATGCAGTCTGACGCACCCTAAAATATCTAATTTTTTTCAAGAATTAAATATGAGTTCTATATTCAGTAAGTTACAGTATCCGCAAAAGTTGAATTACCACCCTTGTTCAATAAAAATACCATGAAAATCTGCCCTCAATGTCACCACCATTTTAACCAAGAAAATTGGCATTGTCCAGCTTGTGGATATACCCCCCCATCCTTAAATGGACACTTGACCTTTGCACCAGAACTGGCTGCGGAAAGTGCTGGATTTGAAGCTGAATTTTTTCCTAAATTAGCACAATTAGAAGCCAAAAACTTCTGGTTCCGTTCCCGAAATCGGCTGATAATTTACGCACTAAAACATTATTTTCCCCAAGCTCAAAACTTCCTAGAAATTGGTTGCGGAACTGGTTTTGTCCTCCAAGGAATTGAAAAAAATCTCTCTCATCTTACCTGTTCAGGTAGTGAAATATTTACCGCAGGGTTAGAATTTGCTAGAGAACGTCTATGTAAAACAACTCTATTTCAAATGGATGCTCGGAATATCCCCTTTGCTGAAGAATTTGATATTATTGGAGCTTTTGACGTTCTTGAACACATAGAACAAGATACAGACGTTTTAGAAAAAATGTATCAAGCTACACAAAATGGGGGGGGTATAATACTGACCGTTCCTCAACATCCTTGGCTATGGAGTCAAGCTGATACTCATGCTCATCATGTCCGTCGCTACGTTAAAAAAGATCTAATGATCAAATTACACCAAGCGGGATTTAAAATAGTTAGGGTGACATCTTTTGTTTCTTTCCTATTACCATTAATGCTAATTTCTCGCATCAACAATCGCTCCAATTCCAAAGATTATGACCCCACCAGCGAACTGAAAATTAGCGGATTTTTAAATTACCTCTTAGAGAAAATCCTTGATATGGAACGCTGGTTTTTGACATTAGGTTTTTCCTTTCCTTGGGGTGGTTCTTTATTAGTAATTGCTTACAAAAAATAACCAGAGAATCTATGTGACAAAAATATGAGTGAAAGAATAGACCATGACCGCTTATTTAAAGAATTGATATCCACATTTTTCATAGAATTTATAGAACTCTTCTTTCCCGAAGTTATTAAATACATAGATATCAACTCAGTCTCATTATTAGACAAAGAAATATTTACAGATGTTACCGCAGGAGACAAATATGAAACCGACTTAATAGCCAAAGTCAAATTTCTCGGTGAACCTTCTTACTTTCTCGTTCACATTGAAGCCGAATCAGGAGCAAAATCGAAATTTAATCAAAGAATGTTCCGTTATTTTTCCAGATTACACGAAAAATTTGACTTACCAATTTATCCCATAGTCATTTTTTCATATTCTTCTCCCAAAACCTTAGCCACAAATAACTATCAAATCAACTTTCCTGATTTGGAAGTGCTAAAATTTAATTATCAAGTCATCCAACTAAATCAGCTAAATTGGAGAGACTTTTTAAATAGTCAAAATCCAGTTGCATCGGCTTTAATGTCGAAAATGAATATAGCACCAGCGGACAGACCAAAGGTGAAAGCAGAGTGTTTAAGGTTGTTAGTAACTTTAAAATTAAATCCGGCAAAAATGCAATTGATATCAGGATTTATTGATACATATTTGCGACTGAATAAAATAGAAGAAGAGAAATTTGCAGCAGAAATAGGTTCATTAATACCAGCGGAAAAGGAGGAAGTTATGCAGATAGTTACTAGTTGGATGGAACAAGGTATTCAGCAAGGTCGTCAAGAAGCAATTACCAAGGAAAAAGATTTAATTGTCCGTCAAATCAAGAGGAAAGTAGGAAATATTGATATGGAACTAGAAACCCGGATTAAAAGTTTAAATTTAGAGATAATTGAAGTGTTAGCAGAAGCAATATTTGATTTCGCTACTGTGGAAGATCTACGAAATTGGTTAGACAATTTGCATGATTAAGTTAAAATATACCAATAATTAAAGAATTTATGTGACAAAAATATGAGTGAAAGAATAGACCATGACCGCTTATTTAAAGAATTGATATCCACATTTTTCATAGAATTTATAGAACTCTTCTTTCCCGAAGTTCTTAAATACATAGATATCAACTCAGTCTCATTATTAGACAAAGAAATATTTACAGATGTTACTGCAGGAGACAAATATGAAACCGACTTAATAGCCAAAGTCAAATTTCTCGGTGAACCTTCTTACTTTCTCGTTCACATTGAAGCCGAATCAGGAGCAAAATCGAAATTTAATCAAAGAATGTTCCGTTATTTTTCCAGATTACACGAAAAATTTGACTTACCAATTTATCCCATAGTCATTTTTTCATATTCTTCTCCCAAAACCTTAGCCACAAATAACTATCAAATCAACTTTCCTGATTTGGAAGTGCTAAAATTTAATTATCAAGTCATCCAACTAAATCAGCTAAATTGGAGAGACTTTTTAAATAGTCAAAATCCAGTTGCATCTGCTTTAATGTCGAAAATGAATATAGCACCAGCGGATAGACCAAAGGTGAAAGCAGAGTGTTTAAGGTTGTTAGTAACTTTAAAATTAAATCCGGCAAAAATGCAATTGATATCAGGATTTATTGATACATATTTGCGACTGAATAAAATAGAAGAAGAGAAATTTGCAGCAGAAATAGGTTCATTAATACCAGCGGAAAAGGAGGAAGTTATGCAGATAGTTACTAGTTGGATGGAACAAGGGATTGAACAAGGGATTGAACAAGGTATTCAGCAAGGTATTCAGCAAGGTATTCAGCAAGGTCGTCAAGAAGCAATTACCAAAGAGAAAGATTTAATTGTCCGTCAAATCAAGAGGAAAGTAGGAAATATTGATATGGAACTAGAAACCCGGATTAAAAGTTTAAATCTAGAGGTAATTGAAGTACTCGCAGAAGCAATATTTGATTTCGCTACTGTGGAAGATCTACGAAATTGGTTAGACAATTTGCATGATTAAGTTAAACTACATAAAACTCCACCTAACTTATTAAGTTTTAACTTCGCAATTTAAAACAACTAGGACTTACGCACGCTCACTAATTTACCATGATATGAATGAACGAAATTGCGTCGTTTTCGGCTTTGGGAATAACTTATTGAGTAGGGTGCGTCAGATAGAGGGAATCTGTTTTTTTGTCAAAATATCGTGTCTGACGCACCCTACAAGGGATAAAATTTACCTCACATATTTGGGGAATCTTGTCAATGCGTAAATCCTAATAACCTGCCAAAAATTAAAACCCATGAATAAAATCCCTTTCAATAAACCCTATATGACAGGTAAAGAGCTTTGGTATATTAGCCAAGCTCACCACGCTGGACAATTGGCTGGGGACGGCAATTATACCAAAAAATGCCATCAATGGCTAGAAGGGCAAACGAATTGCCACAAAGCCCTACTCACCCACTCCTGTACAGCAGCCCTGGAAATGTCGGCTATTTTAGCCGATTTAGAACCGGGAGACGAAGTGATTATGCCCAGTTATACTTTCGTTTCCACAGCTAACGCTTTTGTTCTCAGGGGAGCAGTTCCCGTATTTGTTGATATCCGACCCGATACCCTAAACTTAGACGAAACCCTCGTAGAAGCGGCAGTTACGAACCGTACTCGTGCCATTGTTCCCGTTCATTATGCCGGGGTAGGGTGTGAAATGGATACTTTACAAAACATTGCCCAAAAACATCACCTGCTGTTAATTGAAGATGCTGCTCAAGCACTTATGGCATCCTACAAAGGTCAACCCCTTGGTAGTTTTGGAGACTTAGGTTGCTTCAGTTTTCATGAAACCAAAAATATTATTGCGGGTGAAGGTGGTGCTTTAATTATCAACAATTCCCGGTTTACAGAACAAGCGGAAATCATCCGGGAAAAAGGCACTAATCGCAGTAAATTCTTTAGGGGGGGGGTAGATAAATATACCTGGATTAACCAAGGATCTAGTTATTTGCCCGGAGAATTAATTGCGGCTTTTCTCTATGCTCAATTAGAGGAAGCAGAGAAGATTATAGCAGCCCGCCTGCAAGTCTGGGATTATTACCATCAACTTCTAGAACCCCTAGAAAAAAGTGGTAAATTACGTCGTCCTATTATTCCGCCGACTTGTCAGCATAATGGACATATGTATTATATCCTTTTAGATAGTTTACAAATCCGTACCAGTCTGATAAGCTATCTCAAAGAACAGGGTATGAGTTCTGTATTTCATTATGTACCTTTACATAGTTCTCCCGCTGGACAGCATTATGGACGGGTTCATGGTGATATGAACAATACTAATCATGTTTCTGATTGTCTGTTGCGTTTACCTCTGTTTCCAGAGTTGGGACTTTCACAGATTGAAACTGTTGTCATGGCTATTAATAGTTTTTTTGATACTTGTACTTATTGAAAAAGCTTATACAGTATAAAATATTGAAATACTTTTTATGTCACAATCAAAATCTTTGCAAATAAAACAGATTTCTGTCGAAAGTAAAGTAATTAGCGAATTAGCATTCCTATTTACTATCTATATCCTGGTAACTTCACTACTGTTTTTACACTTTCGATCCTGGGATACTGATATTACTCGGCAGGTGTGGGGAGTTTTTGTTTATCCCGCGGGGCTATTTGGTGGAGTAGCTTTAGCATGGAGATATGTTCCCTCAGTTATCTGGGTATTACCAATCAGTTGTCTACTGTTTATGGGATTGCCATTTTTAGTGGCTTTTCTAGGGGGATGGAGTTTAACTCTTCTAGGCTTGTTTGGTATTGGTGCTACGATCTTCTCATATTTATCAACTCAACAACAAGGTTCACTACTATCTAAAACCCTGCAATTGCTAGGAGCAGGAATTATTCTTGCTCTGATTTATTTTTTAGTAGTCAATGGTTATAACTATGCTCATCTCTTTTCTGATGTTGCTGCTTATACTAATACTATTCATAGGGATACACTATTCCACTCTGCTATTGTGGAAATGCTGGCTAAATTCAATACACCTTCAACAGGTTTAGACGGAGTAAAGCCATTAGAATATCATGTTGGGGTACATCGTTGGGTAGCAGCAAATCTCAATATTTTGGGTGGTCAAGCACCTCTATTATTAGCTATTTGTCAGCAAATAGCTTTTTTGCCTGTACTATTTTTTACCGCAGTATTAGTCCTCAGTTGCTTAGTATCTACTCAAGTCTCAACATTGGTAGCTTGTGGGTTTACTTTTTTAGCTTTGTGGTTGTCAGGAACTCGTATTTGGGATTCTTATTTAGCAGGTGAATCCTATGCTTTTTCCCTACCTATATTTATGGCGATGTTGCCAGTAGGTCAGTCCTGGTTGTTTAAGGCTTGTCAAAGTGATCGCTGGTTTACAGTTCATCCAATGGCTGTAACTATGGCAGTGGTAGCTGTTTTGTCCTGTCAAACAGCAAAGATATCATCGGGAGTTATGCTGGCTTTGTTTTTGGTTCTCTGTGCTTTTATCCCGAAAATTTTGCAAAAAACCCAACTTAATTGGCGAACTATTTGGCCTTTTGTAGCCTTATGTTGTGCCTTTTTTCTAGGGTGTTTGGGTTTGGCTTTTGCTTTCAGTGGGACTTTACCCATTAACTTTTATCCCCTTCACTTTGCACGGACATATACAAATCAATTTATTTGGCAAAATCTCGTCTTTCTAGGGTTGATAATTTCGTTCTACTGGTTGAGTGGAAAAGAGGGACAATTACATCAGGGATACCCACCGCGGGCGAAGCTGTCGCAAGTTGTGATGCTAACAATTATGTTTTTTGCATCTCAAGTTCCGGGATTTTTATTAGAAATTGGCGGCGGTAGTGCGGGTTATTTTGTCCTACCAACTCTTTTTGTTGTCCTGTTTTTTACTTTAGCCGCTTTTGTTGATTATTGGCAAGCAAACCATAAAACTGGTTTAATAGCTCTTTTAAGTCCCGTTGATCATTTATGGGAACCTCTACCCCGTCCCTTGATTTGGGCATTGATCACTTTAATCCTAGTCTTTTCATTATCCAGTGGATCAGAAGTAGGTAGTTACAAGGCTAGAGGATTAGGGTTTGTTAGAAACCTGGTAATTTCTCTAGATAGTTTTTCTTCCAAGTTAGACTCATTCACTGAGTTGAAAGGTTTAAATAAAAGGAAGCGTCAGTTAGAATTATTAATCTTTCCACCTGCCATCAAAATGGAAATACTCGAACAAAAGACTGAATTAGGCTATGTCAAAGCAGAGCTAAGAAAACTAGGTATATCAAAAACTTCTAAAAATTTAGTGATTTATATTGCACCAGATTTTTCAGCTTTTTGGCAGCCCCAGGGGAACAGAAATTGTTGGGACAAGTCTTTTGTAATTCCTGCTATGACTGGATTTCCTCTTTTAAATGGGGTGCGTGCTGACATTAATAACTGTGAGTCAACCAAGTATTATGGAATGGTAAACTATAATTCAGGTTCTTGGAATCGTCTACTCTCGTCTTCAGAACTATGTAATAAAGCAACCCAATTAGGGTTTAATCAAGTTTTAAGTGTAACTGAAACGAAAACTCAGCTATATTCTTGTAACCTGTCAAAAAAAATAGACAAGTAAAGAACTTACCAATATATAACGCAGTGAAATGAAGCAATTCCAAGGGTTGTGATTGCTTCCCTTCGCTCGCAATAACTGTAAATATTTTTGTCCAATTACTTACCCTCTGGTAAGAAATCAGAACTTATTCACAGAATTAAATAAAAAATTCGGAGATTTTATTCCCAATTTTTGCTAAACTATGAGCGATCGCATATAATCATCTAATATAGATATGGCAGTATGCAATACAGCAAAACTCTTAATTTTTCTCCGTATAAGTGAATTGTCTTGAGGTAAGAAAATATGACACAGGAATTAACAGACCTCAAAAATAGTATTTTACAAGGACGTTACACTGATGCTTTGGCTATTGTAGATGAATTAGAGGGCATGAGTAAAAAGGCTATTTTACGTCAAATTAAATCTTTTTTAAAGGTGTTATTAATTCATTTGATTAAAAATCAAATAGAACAAAGATTAACTAATTCTTGGACTGCTTCTATTCGCAATTCATTACTAGAAATTCAAGATATTAATCTTAAAGAAAATAAAAAATCCTATTATATCAATCAAGATGAATGGGACAATTGGTTACAAGAGGAAATAGAATTAGCTATAGCTGATGCAAGTTTGGAAGTATTGGGAGGGATTCATAATGAATTTGCATTAGCGGGAATGGTCAACAGAAACGAGGTAATTTCTGTCGCAGGTAAATTTTTGGGATTGACTCATCTATATTCAGTCAAAGAGTTACCAAAAGCTATTGTCAAACTGTTAATTCAGTTACCCGGTGGTGAAGATTGGAAATTAGGGAAAAGATGAGATGGTGAATTTTAAGTCACGCTGCGCTAAGTAGTGAGACAAAATTAATTACACAATGTCATTGCGTAAGGGTTGCGTGGCGTTAGCCATATGAAACGAAGTGAAATGAAGCAATTGCAAGGGTTATGATTGCTTCCCTTCGCTCGCAATGACTGTAAATATTTTTGTCCAATTACTTATCAGCACCAAAGGCTATTCTGATTACCCAAAATATCATTAAAGTGGCGATCGCTAACCAATCACCCATTTTTAATTTTAACTCTTGCCATTTAACCCGATGTTCGTTAGGACTAGTAAAACCCCTTACCATCATCGCATTTGCCATTTGTTCCGCCCTTAAAAGCAGATTTTCTAATAATCTCTCGGTGACAATTAACCAAACTTTTGCTCCTCCTTTTAATCCTAGCTTTTTCCAATTAATTGCCCTAGTCATCACCGAACGCACTAGGTTTTGGATTTCTTCTAAAACTAGGGGGATAAACCGCAAGGATAAAGTTAGAGTCAGGGTAATTTCTGTAACTGGAATATTGAACCTTCTCAAAGGCTGCATTAAACTTTCCATACCCGAAGTAATTTCTTCTGGTGCAGTTGTGAGTAAATATAAATTAGTGCTATAGATTAATGTAAAAACTATTGTACTCAAGCTAATTGCCAAATCCAAAGAACGGCGATTTACTTTCACAAATCCTTTCTGAAATAACACATAGCTATACTTTTTACTGCTATCTGCTATGACTGGGGTAACTTGGGTCTTTTTATCAGTTATTGGTTGAGTGAGAATCTGTTCATTTGCGGGTAAGCGAGGCTGATAACTTACACCTAATCCATCAGGACTAATCGAGCCAATTACTAATACCATAAATGATAGTATCAACAACCAGCCCATTTGTTGTCGCCATACTCGCAGAGGAATTTTGGCAAATACAGTAAAAGTAATTAGCAGTAATACTAGTAATATCCGCCAATAGTTATTAGCGATAATATAGCTACTGAGAAAGCTCAACAACCAAATTAACTTCACTCGCGGGTCGAGTTTATGTAACCAAGTTTGCGGTTCTTCTAAGTAAAGTCCGAGGGGAAGCGATCGCAATAAATCCATGTTTTTGTCAGTTGTCAGTAGTTTTTAGGCAAATAACTCATGACTATACTAAAATGGCTTAATCATTTGACCCCGCTGGTGGACAGCTAGGGAATAAATTCGTTTTTAGCGACGTTTGCGCCTGTTAAACGGCTTTGTTAAAACCGATTTTAGACAGCCAGGGAATAAATTCCCTGTCTCATAGCTAAAGTGCGTTAAAACGCACTCTAACTAACTCAAAATCTACAATTATTCTAAGCTGTTACGCAGCTAAATTTGATAACCATAATTTACTTGAACTTTGTAGTGCGGGCATCTTGCCCGCTAGAATTATACAAACTAAATGCACAACAGCTTATTTCTAGAATAAATACGGCAAAAATAGTCGGTTTTAACCGACTTTAGCTTTTAGACAGGGAATTTATTCCCTGGCTTCCTTTTTGGCTTCCTAACTGACTCCTGACTCCTAAATCCTTACGTTTCCTATTTTACACGAGTAGCACGATTTGGTCCGCCAATTTCCATTTCTCGAACTTTCTTACTGCGCCAAAATAACCGAATCGGTGTACCTTGAAAGCCAAGCTGTTTACGGAATTGGCGTTCAATGTAACGGCGATAATTGTCATTAAAGCGGGTATTATCATTAACAAACAGCGCGATAGAAGGAGGCTGACTGCTAACTTGAGTACCGTAGTATATCTTACCCTGACGACCGCCCCGTGAAGTCGGTGGTGAATGCCAACTGATAGCATCTTCCAGAACTTCATTAATGACTGATGTACTCACACGGCGTTTGTGTGCCTCAGCCGCTTGATTGACCAATTCTAAAATCTTTTCTACCCGTAGCCCCGTATTTGCGCTCACAAAAATAGTATCTGCCCATTCGGTAAAATGTAAGCGTGATTCTAGTTCTTTTTCATGGTCATAGATGGTGTAAGAATCTTTTTCAACAGCATCCCATTTATTCACAACCACAACACAAGCGCGACCTTCTTCTAAAACGCGCCCTGCTAATTTTTGATCTTGTTCAGTGACACCATCTAAAGCATCAATCACTAATAAAACCACATCAGAACGACGAATAGCTTTAAACGCACGGTTAATACTGAAAAATTCCGTTCCGTATTCTATATGTTTCTTTTTGCGAATACCAGCAGTATCAATTAATCTATAGGTTTGCCCACCTCGTTCAACTATTGTATCAATTGTATCTCTTGTTGTTCCCGATATAGGACTGACAATAGCTCTATTTTCACCGACAAAAGCATTGAGTAAGCTGGATTTGCCTACATTTGGTCTACCAATAATGGCAACTTTAATTTCTGTATTTTCCTCTACTTCTACCGTATAAGGAATGTGCTTCATTAACTCATCCAGGATTTCCCCTGTCCCACTACCATGAATAGCGGAAATGGGGAAAGGTTCACCTAGTCCTAATTCCCAAAATTCAGCGGCTTGAATCACCCCTTGGTCTGGAGATTCACATTTATTCACAGCCAGTAATACGGGAACTGGTTGTTGACGTAACCATTCGGAAATTTCTTCATCTGCGGGCATCAGACCAGCTTGCCCATCTACTACGAAAATAGCAGCAGAGGCTTCTGCGAGCGCCGTTAAAGCCTGTTGGCGAATCAAAGGGAGAAATTCGGTGTCATCGTTAAAAACCAAGCCACCTGTGTCCACTACGACAAATTCCCGATCATTCCAAAAAGCTGGACGGTAAGTGCGATCGCGTGTTACCCCTGGTTCATCGTGGACTATCGCCGTTTGATCTCCGGCAAGACGATTCACAAAGGTAGATTTCCCCACATTGGGGCGACCGATAATTGCAACAATTGGCAATGCCATAAACTAGAGTTCTTTAGTGCTGAGTGTGTAGGTGTGCTGAGTTTTGTCTCTACGTTCTTCACCCAGCACCATTTTAGAGAACAGAGAACTACTAATTGTATCATACTTTTTGTCGGTTGTCAGTTTGTCTAAAATTGGTGGGGGGAAGCGCTCCGTAGGAATCGCAAACTGCGAAGTAATCGCCCAAAATTATCCTATTATCTAAAGAGCGATCGCTTGACTTTCAATATCAGAGCGATTTTCAATCTTTTTTTAACTAATTCTATATCTTGTTTTGGTGTAGCAATACCTACCATGTTTTGATTTCTTTTGAAAGGAATGTAGTAAGTAGATAACACCCTCGAATTTAACAGTATAAATAAGTAATTATATGGTATTAAATATAATATTGGTAAAATAGATCCCCGACTTCTCTAAGAAGTCAGAGATCTGAATACTAGGATCGCCCATAATTATCATGTTATGAAAAAGCGATCGCAAACCACAACATAGGAATCGCCTAAAATTATGGATACTATAGCCAACGAACTTCTAGATGGTGTATGGGAAATATCAGTTTTACCGAATGGAGAAGTGCGAGTTACACTAAGTTGGCATTTACCTAACTGAACAAGTGACAACTAAGGCAATTCTACAGAAGAAGGTTTAGCAATATGTGGTAAACCCCAACCCAGTTTTTCCCTCAGAATACGGAAAAATTCCGGTGACTGGAGACGAATAAACCGGGCGCTATAGGGCGATCGCTCCAAATATACCCGATCTTCCGGTAGAATATAACATCCACCATTGCCATCTACCACCATCACCAACCGGGGAATATTCACAGGATAGATATTGACTGGTTCACTATCGGGAAACACCAAAGCCCTAGAAGCCAGAGAATGAGGACAAATAGGTACTAACTGCAATACAGGCACACCAGGAGTAATTACTGGACCACCCGCACTTAAAGAATAAGCCGTTGAACCAGTGGGAGTAGAAACAATAATTCCATCAGCCGCAATATCCACAGGTGAATGTCGTCCCACCGCAATTTCAAAATGGCACATACAAGTTAAAGGTTCTCGATGTAGCACCATTTCATTCAAACAGAGGGCTTCCCACTTCACCGCATCTCCCCGCATAACTTTAACAGTCAGCATCGCCCTATCCTCAACCTGATATGCACCCGCCATTGCCTGTTCTAAGGCTTGGGGCAATTGGTTGAGATAAGTTTCCGTCAGAAATCCCATGTGACCAGTATTTACCGTCAGCATGGGGATACCACAGGGGGCTACCAGGCGTGATGCTGCTAATACAGTTCCATCTCCTCCTAACACCACAGCAAATTTCATATCTGAGTCAAAGCCAGGGGGCGTAAGACCTTCAATGGGGGTGTGAAAGACTGGACTATCTGGTTGAGAATAGCCCAATATCCCACCAATACTAGCTGTGATGTAAACATCCCAACCAGCAGCAGTAAGTTTATCTTTCAGTTCAATAGCGACACTACTCGCTATCGGTTTAACGTCGTTATAGATAATGCCTGCTTTCGGCACACTCAAATATCCAAGTTTAAGGGCTGTTTTTTATGTATCTCATAGTTACATATTTTGGACTAATGTAACCATAAGTCTCATATTTATTGACTATTGGCTTTGGAAGATTCTTTAAAGGGAGTCTTTTTACTTTTGAGCTTTTTGCTTTTAGCTTTCTCGTAATCTAACTGTTTCAGCTTGTTCATAATCCGGCTGAAATATTCTTGTAGATATACTTCCAGTGTGGTGGTTTGCTGTTTGTCTAAACCAAAAATAGTATATACTTCGTCCATATTTTCTGCGTTTAGAGCTTTACCACTGGCTAAAACTTCTGTAAAAGCTAATCTATCGGCAACATTCCATCCCCATTGAAAGCAGCGCAGTAAATTCCGTACAGCCCGTAATAATCCGATGGGCATTCGTGTAACTTTGGCATCTCTATCAGATAAGCGCTCGCAAAGATTAATAATTTCCTCGGCACTCCAAGCACGAGTTCCCACGACTGGGAAAGCCTGCTTTTCTGTTTCTGGTACTGTCAAAGCCCGCACTGCAAATTTAGCGATATCTTGAGTATCCATGTAGCCAATGGGTGAGGATGTTCCTGTTACCCATACTGGTTGTTTTTCTAAAATAGGTATGCCATATTGACCAATTAATCCTTGCATAAATCCAGCTAAACGTAAAATTGTGTAGTTTAAACCGGATTCTGCTAAGTATGCTTCTGTACATCCCTTAATTTCCATCAGTGGTACATTGGGATATTTATCAGCATCGAGAATGGAAAAGAAGATAAATCTTTCTACACCAGCGGCTTTGGCTGCTTGAATTAATGCTACTTTTCCATCCCAATCTACCTCTTTAATAGTTAGAGAATCTGTAGCACGGGATGTAGCGGCATCAATAACTGCTGTTACTCCCGTCAATGCTTCCGTCAGGGTTTGCGGATTGCACAAGTTCCCTCGTACCAGTTCTGCACCCCATTCCTTCAAAAAAGCTGCTTTTTTAGGACTCCGAACGAGACAGCGGACTTTGTATCCTTCATCAATTGCGCGACGGGCTACTTGTCTTCCCAGTGTGCCAGTTGCACCAACTATTAATAATGTCATGGGGTTGGTTATATATCTTAATGTTTATGAAAAGAATCTTAACAGAATTAGTTATGTAAATAAAACTTTACATCATTTTAATAAAAGATTTAGGAGTTAGGAGTCAGGAGTCACCGAGTCAGGAGTCACCGAGTCAGGATGAAGAATTAATTTTTCTTCCTCTACTTCCTCTACTTCCCCTACTTCCCCTGTGTCCCCTGCTGCTGTTCTACTCTTCCGCGCCTTGAATTTTGAGTAACAAAGCACCGATCGCCCAACCTACGAAGATTAGACCGAAAGATAGCATCGCTGCATTTAATATTTCGCCGCCCATTTGCTGTAATGCTCCTTTGTGGATTGTTGATTTATGTTTCCTGTTTTTCAGACCGCTGAATTTGATTTGAAGGCTCAAATCTTATTTTCAACTTTGAGGATTCAGATAAACTGGGTCTATCAGAATTATTGAGATTAAACCTCTATCAATAATTCTAAACCAATTTAGGGATGATATTCGGGGATAGACGACGATGATTAATCAAGATAAACGTCCGCGTTTGGTGCTGACACTGGGAGATCCGGCGGGTATTGGTGCTGAGGTAATTTTGAAGGCTTTGGCTGATCCCGAAGTTACTCAAGATTGTGATGTGGTGGTGGTGGGAAATAGAACTTTATTAACTCAGATTTATGAAAATATCAGTAAAAATATTGATAATTCCCTGGCTTTGGTCAATCCTGCCGATTTGTCTGTAGTTGATGTGCCTAGTGCTGCTGAAATTATTACTGGTGTGGGGAATGCAGCTAGTGGTGCCGCGAGTTTTGCTTATATGGAATATGCCATATCTCAAACTTTGGCGGGTGAGTTTGATGGAATTGTGACTGGACCGATCGCTAAATCTGCTTGGAAAGCGGCGGGTTATAATTATCCAGGACAAACGGAACTTTTAGCCGCAAGGGCTGGGGTGGAGAGGTTTGGGATGTTGTTTGTGGGGCGATCGCCTTTTACTGGTTGGACTCTGCGGGCTTTACTTGCTACCACACATATTCCTTTATGTCAAGTATCTGCCACCTTAACACCACAGTTATTAACAAAGAAATTAGATTTGTTGGTGGAGTATTTGGAAAATGATTTGGGGATGAAAAATGGGAGAATTGCGATCGCAGGATTAAATCCCCACAGTGGCGAAATGGGACAACTGGGAACAGAAGAAATAGATTGGTTAATTCCCTGGTTACAGTCAGAACGCCAAAAGCGCCCCCATTTACAGCTAGAAGGACCCATCCCCCCAGATACAATGTGGGTGAAACCGGGAATGGCTTGGTATGGTAATTCTCCAGTTAAAAATCCCGCTGATGCTTACTTGGCACTTTATCACGACCAAGGTTTAATTCCCGTGAAGTTAATGGCTTTTGATCGGGCTGTAAATACCACCATTGGTTTACCATTTGTGCGGACTTCCCCAGATCATGGAACGGCTTTTGATATTGCGGGTAAGGGTATTGCTGACGCGACGAGTATGAAAGCAGCGATCCAGTTAGCGATGGAGTTGGTAAAGCTTAGAACCTGTAAGGATAGATAATTTTTTGAATGCAAATCTTGATAATTCTCAAAAATTAGCTGTTTGTAAAGCCTTGGCTACAGATAAGTAATGGGAACGAGAGAATAAGGGCTTGAGACTCCTACGTGGGGTGAGTTTTCCACAAATTATCGTTATGTCGAACTCACGTAAAATTAATAGCATTTTTAGTGAATTAAATATTAGAAAGTTTGTAAATAAATGATATAATGACGTAACTATAATGATCCAAAATCATCCATTAAATAACCATGAAACCAAATCCTATACCTCCAAAACTCGGACAAGAATCAGTTTGGAACTATCCCCGTCCTGCTATTTTACAAGATACCGACAAACATCTCAAAGTTATTTGTAATGGGATTGTTTTAGCAGAAACAACTAAAGGAAAAAGAGTTTTAGAAACTAGTCATCCTCCGGGTTATTATATTCCTGCTGAAGATATTAAGTTAGAACATTTAATAGAGACACCTAGAAAAACTTGGTGCGAATGGAAAGGTTGGTGTCAATATTATGATGTTTCCGTAGGAGATAAATATATAAATAATGCTGCTTGGCGATATATTCAGCCCAGTCCTAATTTTATCTCAATTCAAGAATATTACAGTTTTTATGTCAGTTTAATGGATGCTTGCTATGTGAATGATGAATTAGTTAAAGCGCAAACAGGTGATTTTTACGGAGGGTGGATTACTTCTGATATTGTTGGACCATTTAAAGGTGAACCAGGAACTATGTGGTGGTAAATAAGGAAAATTCCAGTGGTTTCCAGATTCCAATCAAAAATCTGGTTTCAATTTTAATATCCACAGCGGTTAAAACCGCTCGTGTCGTTTCCCCCTCAGGTCTAAAGACGCGCTCGTTTCCCACTTACCGGGTGTTCTTATGAACAAATCACAGCTTAACTTGATATTACAAGAAGTTAAACAAGCTTTGCAAAAACTTTATCAAAACCAACTGGAAGCAATTATTTTATATGGTTCTCAAGCGAGGGAAGACGCTTGCTGCTTCCAGAGCTTATTATACCATGTTTTATATTGCCGAATCCCTTTTGTGGCAGCAAGGGTTAACTTTTTCAAGTCATTCTGCTGTGATTTCATGTTTCGGTCGAGAAGTTGTTAAAAAGGGAATTGTTCCCCTTGAATTTCACTGTTATCTGATTGATGCTCAAGATAAAAGAACACAAGGAGATTACAGTATTGATGATACCCTTCAGTTGAGTGAGCAAAATGTGAGAATTTTGATTGAACAAAGCAAAAAATTTATTGAGATTGCTGAGAAAACCTTATAGAAAATTTTATATTTTTGAGAGTCACTTCGTTCCATATGGCTAACGCCAGGCAACGCTTACGCAATGACATTGTGTAATTAATTCTGTCTTACTACTTAGTATTAGCAAGCGATCGCACTATAGTCTCCGAGTGAAAAAAGAACCAGAGAGAAGAAAATATAGAAATTCTGATCTTCTTCTCTGGTTAATGATCAATTCAATTCCAATACTTGTCGGTTATTGAAAAACAAAGTTGGTATTGATATCCAAACCGGTAACGCCATTAACAATAGCAACAGTTTGACCAAGTAACCCGATTTCCGTATTCCCATTGAGAACATTGAGAGTCAAACTGCTAGAGGAAATACCAAGAACACCGATGACATCAGTGCCTTTTTGGAAGTCAAGCACAGTATTAGCAGCTTTGGGTAGTTCAGCATTGACAATCCAGAATTCGTCAGCGCCAGCACCACCGGAAATTAAGTTACCACCACCAAGACTAACGTAGAATTTATCTTTACCATCACCGCCGAGGGCGCGACCATTAGAACCAAGGTAGAAAGTATCATCACCCACACCACCTGAGAGGCGATAGCCGCTTACATCACTCGCATAAAGGTGATCATTGCCAGAGCTACCAAACACAACGTCATTATTGCCAGCGAAAATTGTGTCATTACCGCTACCAGAGTCTATGCGGTTACGTCCTGCAATGGGAGAAGATACTGTTTGTGCTTCAATTTCATCATTACCAGCACCAGTGAACACAGTATCATTAATCCCATCAAAGGTAGTATTAGCTGCACCAGCAATTAATATATCAACACCAGGTGTTCCTGATACTACCTGAGTTGCTTGTTGAGATGCCGCAAATTCGGGTGTCACACCAAACATAGTTTGGTACATGACATTGTAAATTTCGGTGTTGTCCAAGGTGCTGGGTAGTTTATCTGCATTCATCCCATGGGCTTTAGCAACAATGCTACCAGGGAAATCGGGAGTACCGACCCAAGCTACACCGAAGTTACCCATTGGTCCATCAATGCTGCTTTTAGCTGCGAAGGGTTTCCAAGGATCCGCAACTGTGCCTGTACTACCATTAACACCATCTAAAACTGCCTGATTTGTATTAGTTGTAGTGGGGTTAACACGAATAAATGGCGCACTAGGCTCAGTATCCGCTAGTGTAGGGCTAGAGGTAGAGTTACCAGCGGGACGGTTGTAAGGCTCAAATTGGAAAACTTGCAATCCGCCAGCATCGCTATCTGCGGCTGTGATCACCAAAGTATTAGGATCTTGGGTGTTGATGTAGTTCATGGCTACACCGATCGCTGCATCAGCCCGGCGTACAGCTTCTATAGTGCCAACTGCATTGTTGTTATTAGCAAAGTTGTCTGTACCTTCCTCTTCCACTACCACAAAGAAACCATCAGGGTCTTTGTTGAGGATTTTTAAAGACGCATCTAGCATCTCTGCTACTGTCGGTGCAGTGTCTAGGTAGAGAGGTAAGGGATTAGGACCATTTAATCCTAATTGTTCTTCCCGGCGATCGTCAAAGGTGTGGTTTGCAGCAAAAACTCCGAGTAACTTTGTGGAAGCAGTAGCACTTGCTACGGCAGTGTTCATTTGCGCTTCTGTGTAGACCACAGTATAGCCCAAGGATTTTGCTAAATCAATCAGGTTAGTGGTGGGACGATCTTCGGCATCAGCGAAAGCAGCATCAATTGCGGCGGTAACGTGAAAACCAGTAGTACCTTTAGGTAAGAGGTAAACTTCACCGCCGGCCATGATGATTTGAGTGCCAGAACGAATTACCTGTTCAGCAATTTCGGCGGTTTTATCACGGGCGCGGATGGTGTTGCCAACGCGGTTAGTGGTGGCAGCAGCAAAAGCGGCCGTTCCCGGTTCACCAATATGACCTGATTGAATAAGGGCGGTTGCTTTACCAGCGGCGATCGCTTCTTCTAAAATTGTGTAGCCAACTTTACCAGAAGCAGGAGTAATAATAGATTGGTCTTCATTCAAGCCAAAGGACTCGTTGAATACCTTCACACCGTTAGCATGGGTGACAGCCCCGGCATTGGAAGTACCAGTTAACTGGTTTTCCATGTGTCCTAGATAGACACCTGCATTGGACATCTTGTCCCAGTTGAGCCTACCATCAGGACCAAGATCAACATTGCGGGTTGCCATGTAGTGAGAAGGACTTGTACCATCTGGATGGATAAAAATCACATTCCCAGTTGATTTGGTAGCTTTGGGGGCCGGTGTGGGGTCAGGATTCCGAGATACCAATTCCTTATTGAATAGGGTCTCATACATCAACTCATAGATCTTGGTATTATCCAAGGTTGCAGGTAATTTATCTGCATTTAAACCATGAGCTTTAGAAACAATAGAACCGGAAAAATCAGGTGTACCAGCCCACCCAATACCAAACTTGAACACATCACCACTAGCATCTGGTGCAGCTACAAAAGGCGCAGTGTTAGCACCAGTTTGTCCATCTAAGGGTACGTTGCGGTTCGTTGTGGTGGGGTTATTATTAACATTACCTACGGTTGCACCAGTGCGGTCTATTACTTGCATACCACCAGCATCACTATCAGCAGCAGTAACCATCAAGGTGTTAGGATGCTTTTTGATAAATTCCATTGCTACACCAATGGCTGCATCTGTGCGGCGCAATCCTTCTAAAGTTCCGGCCGCGTTGTTGTTATTCCCGAAGTTGTCTGTACCTTCCTCTTCCACAATGGCAATAGAACCATTCTTGAAGTTGGGGTGTTTTTCCATCAACTTCTGGGTGACATCCAACATTTCGGCAATAGTTGGGGCTGTTTGCCGATACAGAGGTAAACCCTGTACAGCTAAAACTTCTTCAGGGCGATCGTTAAAAGTGTGAACAGGTGCAAATACACCTAACACTTTTGTTGGGGCTGTAGGTAAATCAAGTAGGGATTTGAGTTGATCTGCTGTATAAACAACTACATAACCCAAGCTTTGAGCTAGTTGGATCAGGTTTTGCGTGGGGCGTTGTAAAGAATTTGTGCTAATAGCATCCAGTTCGGCAGCAGTACCATGGAAACCATTAGTACCCACTGGTAATAAGTTAAGTTCACCACCACCCATGATGAAGTTAACACCTGACCTGATCACCTGTTCGGCAATTGCCGCAGCTTGAGCGCGGGGTACAGTGCGACTGCCATCAGGGTTAACAATTTCTTGTGTCTTAGCAACAAAAGCTGCTGTACCAGGCTCATAAATCGCTCCAGATTGCACTAAAGCCGTGACTTTTCCTGCATCTCTGGCTTCTTCAACAATGGTTTTATTAGATCCAGAAAGAGAAGTAATTGGTAAATTATTCAGTTCAAAGCCAAAGGATTCAGCGTAAACTTTAGCACCTGTAGCATGAGTCACAGCACCAGCGTTAGATGTTCCCCCTAACTGGTCTTCCATGTGACCCAGATACACACCAGCGTTAGACATTTTGTCCCAATTCAAGCGTCCATCAGGACCCTTATCTACAAATCTTGCAAATGCAAAGTGAGATGGGCTAGTACCATCTGGGTGCATGAAAATGACATGATTACCTGTTGTCATAAAACCTCTCAATTGGTTAGTTCAGTTTTTGCAAGTAATATTCAAATAATCATGCTTGTGTTAAGAAAAGTTACTGCAACAGGTTAACTTAAATTTATTTAGGGATTGCTAAAAAAAATGTAACTTATTATGCTACATAATGAATTGCAGAATATGGGATTAGAGGTTGTTTGAAAAGTATTAGATGAAACTAGTAATTTCCAAAAACCTAACCCCCCAGCCCCCCTTCCCTGCCAGGGAATGGGGTTTTTAAACCCACATTCCGCACCCTGGGGTGTCACATAGTATTATCACTTGATTTTCTCTTAATTTTTGGATACAAATTATGCCTTGTCGGCATCATGTATCCGTTAATTCATTGAAATTCGGTATATAATACATCCTCATTTCATCATAAAAAACAGTAAAAACCGATTGTGACAGTTGAGGGTGCGGAAGATAGGTTTAAAGCCTCTCCCCGCGTCGGGGAGAGGTTTGGAGAGGGGTTTATTTATACATTAAAAACTTTTAAAACATCCTCTTAAACAAAGCAAAAAATTTATGGAAATTGCTGATAAAACTTTATAAGTTTTAAAAATCATAATTGTTGAGATTTTAACCACTCACTGACAACTTTTTCCACTGGTTGAGATTGGTTATCTACTTGATAATTCATCTTTTGGATTGCCGTTGTCGAAACTTTACCTCCTAATTGATTAATGGTATTTGTTAACTCTGGATATTTTTGGAGAATTTCTTGATTAAAAATAGGTATAGCTTGATATGGTGGAAAGTATTTTTTATCATCTTCCAAAATCACTAAGTTTAATACTGGAATTAAACCATCTGTAGAATTTGCAGCAATAAAATCTACTTGTTTTTCTTTTAATGCTTGATACATTAATCCTAATTCCATTTGTTTGATATTGGCAAATTTTAAGTTGTAGGTTTTAGATAATCCTGGATAACCATCTGCTCTTTCTAAAAACTCATACCCAAATCCTGCTTTCATTTGCAGACTATATTTACCAATTTCCGAAAGGCTTTTAATTTGCCATTTTTCGGCATCTTCTCCTCGGATAATCATGGCAAAGGTATTCTCAAATCCTAAAGGCTTCATCACTGCTAATTTCAATTTTTGATCATAGTATGCTTTGACTTTTTTATAAACAATTTCAGGATCACTAATTGGTTTTTCTTTTAAAATAGTCGTAAATGAAGTTCCTGTATATTCCACATACCCGGCAATTTTTCCGGCTTTTACTGCTTCATGAGCAATAAATGTTCCTCCTAAATTAAAACGACGATCTACTTTTAATTTCGTATGATTTTCTATGTGTTGTGCTAATAATTCCCCTAAAATAACTTGTTCTGTGAAATTCTTTGAGCCGATGATAATTGTTGCGGGTTTTTGTTGATAGTTAAAGGCAATTAATCCAGCTATGATTAAAGAAACAATTCCTAAAACAATGGCAATTCTACGATTAAATTTACCCTTTTTTTCTATTTGGTTAGTGAGTCTTTTTTCTAATAATCCTAATCCGAAATCTGCACTCAAAGCAATCAAAGCTGCGGGGACTGCTCCGGCTAAAATTAATTCATTATTAACTGTGGAAATACCGCGAAAAATAAATACTCCTAAACCACCACCACCAATAGCAGCAGCAATTGTGGCAATTCCTACGGATATAACTGTGGCTACTCTTACCCCTGCTAAAATGACTGGTAAAGCCAGGGGAATTTCTACTTGGAATAGTAATTGTTGATCTGTCATTCCCATGCCTATCCCGGCTTCTTTAATGGCGGGACTGATGCTATTAATGCCAATATAAGTATTGCGAATTATGGGAAGTAAGGCATAAAGAGTTAAGGCAACTATGGCGGGAATTTTGCCAATTCCTCCCAGAAAAGGTACGGAAATTAAAAAGCCGAAGATGGCTAAACTAGGGATGGTTTGAATGGCATTTGCTAAACCAAGAATGGGGGAAGCTAATTTTGATTGACGAGTGATCAGAATGCCGACAGGAAGACCAATGGAAATGGCGATCGCTAGGGATATAATGACTAATATTAAATGTTCTCCACTGTGGAAAATTATTTCTGTACCATATTGAAAGAAAAACATAGTTTTTGGATTTTTATCTAATTTTAATTAAGCTGTTCCCAATTATTACCAACATTTAAACAAGCTAGAAATGCTTTTGCTTCTGGATGTTGAGATTGGAGAAATTCTCTTCTAGTTCCTAATACAACTAAATTCCCTTCAGCCATTAAACCAATTCTTGTAGCTAAAAAGAAGGCCTCTTGAATATCATGGGTGACAAATATCACGGTTTTTCCTAATTGTTGTTGTAAATATTGAAATTGTTGTTGTAACTCTAAACGGGTAATTGGGTCAAGTGCGCCAAAAGGTTCATCCATTAATAGGATAGGTGGATCTGCGGCTAAAGCTCTAGCAACTCCCACTCGCTGACGTTGACCTCCTGATAATTGATGGGGATAACGTTGAGCAAATTTTTCTGGTTCTAATCCCACTAAGTTTAACATTTCATAGACTCTATTTTGAATTTTCTGTGATGACCATTTTTCTAAAGATGGTACAAGTCCGACGTTTTCCGCGATGGTAAAATGGGGAAATAAACCTGTTTCTTGGATGACGTAACCTATTCGTCTTCTCAGTTTAATGACATCCCAGTTAGTTGTGGGACGATTTTGGACTAAAACTTGTCCTTGGGTGGGGACAAGTAAATGATTAATTAATTTTAAAGTTGTAGTTTTGCCACTGCCACTGCGTCCTAATAAAATTAAGGCTTCCCCTTGATGAATGCTCAAATTTAAGCTAGATAACAAAGGACGGTGATTAATGGCAAAACTGGTATTTTGAAACTCAACGGCAATTTCTGATGTTGTTGACATAATGGTCTCGTTAAACACAATTAAGGTGGTCAGATCCCCGACTTCTCTAAGAAGTCGGGGATCTTATTTATGCTTATTTATTCAATATCAGTATAAAAAAACAAGGGTGGCAAGTATTTTTTATTCACCGCTTTCTACTTTTATGAGATTTTATGCCTGAGTAAGTATTCTCTACCCCTAGCAGCTCTCAATGTTGAGGAAGGAATAAACTATTGGAAAACAGCCAGTTTTCAGGCTTGACTTCTAATTAATAAGGTATACATTTATAGAAATTCATTGTCTTTGATTTAATTACTTTTCTCTTTTAACAGTATTGATTTGAGCAAATTTACACCTGTATAGGTAACTCTGGCTAATGACACCGGATACATTGATGACTCCAGAAACAATTGTCCTCGACAACAGAACTTTTACTCCCGCAGACCAAAAAGAGATTTCCGAATGGCCTTGTGTTGTCAGTCAAAGACCACAGCCAACCATTACAGTTAAAGATGATGATTTGTTCCTAGTGACAGATACGATGGGGAATATTTCCGATTGTTACCTTTATGGTAGCACTCCTAGTATGGGGATGTTTTGCCGTGATACAAGGTTTTTGAGTCGTTTGGAGTTACAGATTGAAGGGCGATCGCCTATACTACTGAGTAGCAACGCTGACAAAGGATTTGCCCTCTCGGTTTTATGTACCAATCCTGATTTAGACAATCTTTTCAAGGCTGATACTGTGGGTATTCGTCGAGAACTGGTTCTGAATGGGGCATTATTTGAAGAAATAGAAGTTGCTAATTACAACACTACCAGCATTGTTTTTGAATTGAGTCTGAGTTTTGAAGCTGATTTTGTGGATTTATTTGAAGTCAGAGGTCATCACCGCCAAAAACGGGGAAGACTTTTACACTTAAATGAATTAACATCTGATCATGTTGCACCTGTATCTCCTCAATCGTACAAAGAAGAATCCCTTACTTTAGCATATCAGGGATTAGATGGTTCGATTATGGAGTCTCTAATTCAATTTCAGCATTTGCAACCAAATCGGTTGCACGGTTATACGGCAGTCTGGCGCATAGAATTAGCGGCTCATGAAACTAAGAAGTTAGGTTATCGGCTGAAGATGTTCACTGACAGCCAACCTAGTTCTACTATCAGTTCTGCCTCTACTTTGGCACAGGCAAAAGCTGCTGAATTAATGGAAGAGCAAAATTGGTTGCAGCAGATTACCCGGATTAGCTCCGATAAAAGTCTTTTCAATCGCGTAATTTCGCGGGCTGAACAAGATATATATTTGTTGCTTCAGTCCTTTGGCAAACATAAAACTGTTTCTGCTGGTGTCCCCTGGTTTTCCACTTTATTTGGTCGAGATTCCATCATTACTGCGTCCCAAACCTTGATGTTGAATCCCAAAATTGCCAAAGAAACCTTGTTACTATTGGCAGAATATCAAGGTCAAACGGATAATATTTGGCGGGAAGAAGAACCGGGTAAGATTTTACATGAACTGCGGTTGGGAGAAATGGCGAGATGTCAAGAAATTCCCCATACACCCTACTATGGGACTGTGGATGCTACGCCGCTGTGGTTAATGTTGTATGCTGAATATTACAGTTGGACCCATGATCAAGAAACCTTAGAAGCACTGTGGCCAAATGCTTTAGCGGCTATGGGTTGGATTGATCGTCAAATCCAAGAAACGGGTTATCTCAGCTATGCTCGTAAATCTAAAGGTGGTTTAATTAACCAAGGTTGGAAAGATTCGGGTGATTGTATTGTCAACCGCAAAGGGGAATTAGCCATTGGTCCGATTTCTCTGTGTGAGGTGCAAGCTTATGTCTATGCGGCGAAAAACCGCCTTGCAGAAATTGCCAAAATCCAACAACGCCCAGATTTAGAAGAACTTTGGCAAAAAGAAGCTAGACAACTCAGGGCTAAATTTAACCAGGATTTTTGGTTAGAAGATGAAGATTTTTGTGCTTTGGCTTTAGATGGAGAAGGTAAACCAGTAGATAGTATTAGTTCTAATCCTGGTCATTGTTTAAATTTGGGGATATTTACCGCTGCAAAAGCCTATAGTGTGGCGGAAAGATTGGGTGCGGCGGATATGTTTAATGGTTGGGGAATTAGAACTTTAAGTAGTTTGTCACCTGCTTATAATCCGATGGGTTATCATACTGGTTCAGTTTGGCCTCATGATAATTCTATGATTGCAATGGGATTGCGATCGCTCGGTTTAATAGATCAATCTCTGGAACTATTTCAAGGGTTATTCAACATGACCTCCCAGCAACCCTATCAACGCCCCCCAGAACTATTTTGCGGCTATGAAATGAACGGTGATAATTCTCCCGTCCATTATCCCGTTGCTTGTACTCCCCAAGCCTGGGCTACAGGTAGCATTTTTCAACTATTGCAAATGATGGTGAATTTAGTCCCAGATGCACAGAATAATTGTTTGCGAATCATTGACCCCGCCTTACCAGAATCAATTAATAATTTATCTTTTCATAACTTGCGTATTGGTGGCACAATTTTAGATTTAGAATTTGAACGAGTTGGTAGCACTACCGCTTGTCGAGTTGCGAAAAAACGCGGTAACTTGCGCGTCGTCATTGAAGCTTAAATTAGCAAAATTTGAGAACATTCTGTAGGGGCGGGGTTTCCCCGCCCTCAATTATCAATTATATGGGGTTTCCCCGCCCTCAATTATCAATTATATGGGGTTTCCCCGCCCTCAATTATATGGGATTCATCTGATTCCCAGTCTCTGACTGGGAATGAATTCCACAAGGCTCTGCCTTCAATGATATTAACTCAAGTTGCTAGTTATCTCGTTGAGGCTGGTAATGGGTAATTGGTAATAAAAACTCTGGTTTCATCCCGTTTATCCTTTAATCCTGGACATCCTGATAGCGAAGCGTGGCGTTAGCCATTTCTGACAATTTACCTAACTAGCAACTTACATTTTTAGAGGCAGAGCCTCATCAACTGCATTCCTAGTCAGAGACTAGGAACGAGGTGTGGTAGGAATTTGAGCTTAAGTTGATACCATTAGGGAGAGTGGTTCTTGTACATCAGAACAAGAAGCGTTGTATTGCATCAAGCGTGATAACCGCTATAGCAAAAGTTAATTAAACTTTCATCTGTACTTGATGTTAGCTTTATTTTTCCTATGTTAGACTTGCCTAAGTTCTAGAAACTCACCACCCAGTATTTTTTAGGGTAATCACATAGAGCAGGTTTTCAGGGATTTTGATGAATTTTGTCCATCTAGGATAACTCAATCTTCAAGCAAATTATCAGTAATCATTTGTCTGTCGCCATTAAGCACAACAATTACAAAAATAATCCGGGATGTCAATTTACTTGGCTCAATAAATTTGAATTGGGCTAACTTTATATAGCTTGATTGTAGTTGTGCTGATGAATATTTCTAGCATCCTAACTGGGTACGTCTTTTATCCAACATATCAAAAATATCTTTTCCCAACTATTGAGGTTGATTAATTCATGGTTACTAGTATTAGACAAACCGTTCGGGGGATAGTTTTTACAAATCGCCACTTAGCAAGACTTTACTATTTTTTGAGTTTTTCTCGCCCAGTTTTACCACAATGGGTTGGCGCTGATTACTACCGCGAAAAATCATCTTGGGAATTACAACCAGAACGTTGTCCATGTGATCTTGAATTAGTTGAATATTTACAAAAGCATAATATCCAAGATCAAACTATCTTTCATTTTGGCACAGGCTCTCATCATATTCTAGGATTGGAAAATCAGAAATTTTCTCAACCCAATGAAATTATTGGGATTACAGCTTCTGCACCCGAACATCAAGAATATGTCCGATTATCTCTTAGAGGATGTTTGAAAAGTTTTGAGGAGTCAAAATTTATGCCAATCGCCTGATCATGATACGGATCATAGCTAGATAGATAAAAGTCTCAGAGGTTTCAGGTAGTAACTCGTAGTCTCTGACTAATCG
>NZ_JADEVZ010000048.1 GCF_015207875.1 Dolichospermum sp. LEGE 00240 | reverse complement strand
CTGATTCTCTTGTATTTAAAAGTTTGCAAACCTTTACAGAGATAGAGTTTTCGGCTTTTATGGTTTAGATTTATCGGCATTAAATTTTGGTAATTTTAGTTGTGACCATAAAAGAGACGAAAGAGCCATATTTCACTTCCTGCTGGCAAGGCAATTCTATCCGCACCACCATGTAAAATTAACAATGGTACTTGCCATTTTTTCGCATGATTATGAATCCAATCTACTGTGGCAAAAAACTCTGTAGATAACCTAGCAGTAGCGAGAGTATGGCGTAATTTATCTTGAGTATAGGAATCTAAAATTTTCTGATCTCGTGAACCTGCGCTGAAATCCAAGCCAATATTCAAGGAAAAACGGGGCCACACCTGGGAGAGTAATTTACCTAAAACAATGCGACTCAGGGGTACTCCTACTCGACCAATGCTGGGTGCAAAAGCAATTACACCTGATAACTCAGATTTACCTTGGACATAACGAAGAGTGTAATCTAAGGCAATTACTCCTCCCATGCTATGTCCTAATAGAAAAATTGGGCATTCTGGTTGTTGTTGTTGAATTAAATTGAGGAAAATTTGTAAGTCATCACGAAATTCAGCCCAGGTATTGATGTAACCTCTTTGACCAGATGAACGCCCATGACCGCGTAAATCACAGCCATAGATAGCATATTCTTTTGGTAACAAATGGTCAACTATCGTCTTGTAAAGTCCGCTGTGTCCTCCGAGTCCATGAACTATGACTAAAATTCCCTTGATTTCACCTCTAGGATGCCAACTTTGGTAATACAAATCAAGCCCACCCACACCTGAAAAATTTCCCTCTTTACGAGAGGCGATCGCATTGCTATGGTAGATCATAGAGTTAATTTTTTACGTTCCTATCTAGTAAGCTACTAGCTTATTAACGTATATTGTAGAGAAATTTGCTTCTAACTGTAGGAATAAATACAGATAGTTTTCCTAAAAACAATCATGTTATCAAAATAACCAGAATAATTAATATAGATCCCCGACTTCTTAAAGAAGTCGGGGATCTGGATATGTTCAGTGACTTACATAACAATATTTTATATTGGCATAGATTACTATTAAACATTTAGTCATACCAACTTTATGTGAGGCTACACAGAATCAGCAAATTCATGAATTTATCCCTCTTTATCTGCGTTTATTTGTGTTCATCTGCGTTCAATAATTCTAGAAATCTGACAAATTATGAAATTTTCCCTAGCTGCAAATGCTGTGCAAGCGCGTCAAACAAAAGAAAGATTTGCAAAACCAGAAGAACAATTATCCTATGAATTGGGCAAAGCAGTCCAGGAATTACCACCACTTTATACAAGATTATTAGCTGGAACAATTAGTTTTATCATTTTTGGAACAATTTCCTGGGCGCATTTTTCAGAAATTGATGAAGTCGCCACAGCCACAGGAGAATTAATTGCTTCCACCCAAGTTAGACCGGTGACAGCTTTGGGTAATGGTTCTATTTTAGCAGTGAAAGTGAAAGAAGGCGATCGCGTTACCAAAGATCAAATTCTCATTCAACGTGATCCCAATTTTCAACAAACAGATGTCAACCGTCTAGCCAAATCTAGTAAATTAATTGAAGATGATTTACAACGATTACAAGCTGAACGTGCTGGAGGCAAAACTGCGGGAACAATCCTGCAAGATGAACTTTTAAACTCGCGGTTATTAGACTATAAAGCCAAACAAGCAGCAGCAGCAGCAGAAGCCAAACGTCAACAATCAATTCTCAATCAAGCCAAAGTCCGTTTGAGTCGCTTACAGGAAAATTTAGCCAATGCAAAAATCAGTTTTACCAATGTGCAAAAAAACTTAGAGAATGTTAAAAGTCTACGTTCTATGTTAGATAATAATTTATCTATTGCTAAACAACGGGAAGAAAATCTTCGTACCTTAGTTGAACCAGGGGCTTTAACCAGAGTTGATTATTTAGATGCTAAAGAAAGATTAAATCGTGCCAATGCAGATATTGTTAGAAATACCGATGAAGTTACGAAAAATCAAAATAATTTAACAGAAGCAAAAGATAAAATTGCCTCTTTAGAAAAAGATGTTGCTGCCCAATTTCAAGAAATAAATCAAGCAGAACAGGCTTATCAAACAGCCAAAAATCAAAATATTCGATTAACATCAGAACGTCAAAGTGAAATTCTCACCCAAATCAATAAACGCAAAGAAGAATTAGCTACAGTTGCCGGTCAATTAGAACAAGCCAAGCAACAAAAAGACGGAGAAACTATTAAAGCCCCCGTTGCTGGAACAATTTACAAAATTAAAGCTACTAAAGGTCCAGTTCAATCTGGAGAAGAACTATTATCAATTTTACCGGAAGGAGAAGAAATGCTGCTAGAGGTAAAAGTTCTTAACCGTGATATTGGTTTTATTAATCAAGGAATGAAAGCAAAGGTCAAAATCGCCACTTTCCCATTTCAAGAATTTGGTGTAGTTGACGGTGAAGTATTACAAATCAGTCCCAATGCCATAATTGATAAAGACTTAGGTTTGGTTTTTCCTACCAGAATTAAATTAAGTAGACATTCCTTGAATGTGCGTGGACAAGAAGTAGAATTCAATCCAGGTATGGCTGCAAATGCTGAAATAGTCACTCGCAAAAAGTCAGTTTTAACATTCATTATTGAACCGATTACTCGACGTTTTAGCGAGGCATTTTCCGTCAGATAAAAGTCACAGATTCAGGAGGTAGGGGCGCAGGGTCAGCGCCCAGTCAGGAACGAGTTTCAAAACAATTTATCCTAATTCCTCAAAAACAATATCCTCATAAACAGACTCAATAGGAAAACTTAGATCAATACTTCGTAGTTCGATATTATCCCCCACCTGATAATTAAAAATTTCCCAATTACCGCGATCATTTTTGCGGTATAAATCAATCACTATTTTCTCAGCATCAACCAGAACATAATCTTGCAAACTAGGATTGCGACGATACAATCTAAATTTATCCCCTCGGTCATAACTGGCTGTACTGGGAGATAAAACCTCGACAATTAGACAGGGATATTGAATTGCTTGGATTGCAGTCCTATCACGCTCGTCGCAAGTAACGCTCACATCAGGATAAACATAATCTTTCGTTTCAAAAATATTTACACGACAATCGGAATTACCAACCTGACAGCCACTACCCCGTAAATGACCTTTAACAATGAAAATAATATTACTAGCAATCCGTCCATGATTTTGAGTCCCCCCACTCATAGCGTAAATTTCACCATTAAGATACTCATGGCGAAGCAGTTGTTGTTCTTCCCAGACAAAATATTCTTCGGGTGTTAATTTAGGAAACTTATCTTTTACAGCAATCATTTTTTATTACCTCATCTGCGCTCAACACAAATTAAAATCGCTTTCATCAACAATACCTTGTCCTTTGGTGTTTGTGGCTAATAATGTGGAGAAGTGGCTGAAGGTCTACAAAATGAAAAGGGGTGCTGATGGTAGGGATTTGTTGGTGGTGATTCTTGGTGTTTGTAGGTTGTTTCAGGTGGTTTAATTAGGAGGAAGTTGAGGGAGAATTTTTGATTTTGGATTGGATGTTTGATGTCTGTCTAAAATCCAAAATAAGTGTTTTAAGTCCGTCAAGGAGAGTTGGTTAATTCCTCAATTAATTGGTCAGGAGTAAGAATGCGCGGTGTAACTACGGGGAAATCTTGAGAATTACGGGTAATGATTGCATCTAATTGGTTGACTACCGCAGTGGAGTATTGAATGGCATCTTCAAAATCCTTAAAATTCGTTGTGAAAGCCATTGTAATTACAGCCTGATTTACCGTAGCAATTTGACAGAAAGTAACTAACTGATTTAAATAAGTAAGCGTCCAATCTCGACCTCTGGCTTTACGGATGATATAATACAAATCACTAAAAGTTGAGGCTGAAATATAACCTGTAATTTTCCCTTGTTCAATCAGTGATAAAACTTGTTCACTTGCATTCCAAAAAGGCTCTCTTTCTAGGGCATTATCAATGATGATATTAGTATCTAGCAGGATTTTCACAGGTTATATTTCTCCTTTAAATATTCATATTTAGCTTGATCTGGATCAAAGTCTACTGGAACGGGTGGGGCATTTTCAAACAAACCCTCAAATGCTTTTATCCTAGATTTTCTCTTTGGTGTTTCTGGTGCTGGTTCACTCGCTGGGGTTGTGGTATTATCAAGCGTCTCAGTAGCTTGCCAAACTACAATTTCTACATCTCCAGGAGGTAAATTCAGGGAGTCGGTAATTACTAAGTTACCAGATGAATCAATTTTTCCTTTGAGTTTGTATGCTTGCATAGTATTTTTCATTAGATTCTATTTTTATATTATCTCGGATTCGCTAAATTGCATCGTGTATTTATCCAGTGCAATCTTCATTTATCACTACGTGAGTTATTAAGTTGATGTTAGTTTTTTAGTGAGATGCTAACCTTTTCAGAGATCATGCAAGTTAGCAAATACAGTAATTATATTTAACATCTTCCCCCACTGGGGGATTTATGAGGGCAAAGTTCAAAAAACACCACCATGAACACGCCCAACTACAGCTTATTACTACAAAGCCTGTGGACACCACCTACCACACCCATTCCCGAAAATTCCCCCTCAAATCACCATCCGCCAGAACCAACAGAAATCTCCGAATTTATAGGAGAAGAAATACTCTATCCACCAATAATTATCAATAGGAATAAATATGTATTAAAATAGAAGCCAATAGCTAACTTAAACCCTCAAAAATTATTAAACAAAAACAATGAACATTAAGCAGAATGTCTTAGAAGTTTCAGGATTAGAACTTACCAAGACTATCTTAGTAGATTTACAAAAGCTCGCCTCTTGCTCTGGAGAACCAATAGCATCTGTCTATGCAGATAACCTACTGCGTACCATGCGTACTATGCGCGATAAATTACCATTTGATCCCTATACAGAAGTGGTAATGGCATTACATGATGCACTGGCATATTCTAACCGTTGGATTGACTATAATGCCAGTCAATATCAAGGAGTTTGTGATTTACTTACATCCATAGTCAATCAAGAAACAATCAACAATTCATCAGTTGAAGCAGCAATTTTAACCCTAGAAAACTTAGGCTTTGATACCATACCATTTGGAGTCAAACTTGATGAAAGCCTGGATTTAGATAAAGACGAGGAATAATAGCAAATGGATGATAAATCTATTCCTCAACACTTTCTAGATACCTCAGTTTTACGTTCTCTGCTACTTGGTACGCAAGTCTATAAGCAGTATTTTGAATCTCAACTTACTGACCAAACGCTTTATATTTCTAATTACGTGCAGATGGAGATGAGGCGCAGTTATCTGATTAATCTTATTTCCTTCTACTTTGTGCTGCGCCTAGAAACTATAAATAATATTGGCGATGCTATCGCACTGTGGAGTAATAGATTTAAAACCAGCGAACTTAAAGCTATTTTACAACTTATTCCCCAACTTTTTAGCACCCACCAACTCAACTTTAATAGTCCCCAAGATAAAGAAAAAGCCATCTTTATTTTAGGAATTTATATCAAACGTTTTGAACTTCTACTCAGAAAAAAGTTTAATAATACCAATACAGATTCTACCACTTGTACCCGCGCCCTTGTACCGCTTACCCTTGACTTACAAAATCTGGCTGCTGGCTTAAAACAGTTTGCTGATGAATTTGCAGATGTAAAAAAATGTCGCAGCAACTGTCAGATTGACCAAGTTCTTTTAGTACAATACCGTGCAGAAATTTGATAATTTTCTAATAAATTACCAATGAAAACAGACAGCATATTTTACCGATTATTTCAAGAAATACCCAGCATATTTTTTGAACTGATTGGTAACTCTCCCCAACTAGCAGAACTTTATCAATTTTCATCAGTTGAAGTTAAACAAACAGCCTTGAGAATAGATGGAGTTTTCTTACCTAACCAAAATACAGATAACCCCATCTACTTTTTAGAAGTACAATTTCAATTAGATAAGGATCTCTACTATAGACTATTTACCGAAATATTTCTTTACATCCGTCAAAACAAACCCAAAAATCATTGGAATGCTGTAGTTATCTATCCAAGTCGCAGCATAGATACGGAAGATATTCAGCATTATCAAGAATTTTTCACCAGTCAACGAGTCAGAGTTATTTATCTTGATGAATTAGCAGAAACAACATCTTTACCCATTGGTGTTGCTACAATGAAACTAATCATCGCTAACGTAGATAATTGCATTACCCAAGCCAGAGAGTTAATCACCAGAACTAAACAAGAGATAAATTCTCAACTTCAACAGCAACAAGTATTACAAATCATCGAGACGATTTTAATTTACAAGTTTCCCAGAATGAATAGGGAGGAAATAGAAGCCATGTTTGGATTAAGTGAGTTAAAACAAACCCGATTTTATCAAGAAGCAAAAGAAGAGGGTGAACGCAAAGCTAAATTAGATGCAGTTCCCGGGTTGATAGCATTGGGTTTAACTAGAGAACAAATCGCACAAGTTTTAAATTTAAGTTTGGCAGAAATTAACCAGATTATCCAAGAACAGAATACAAAGGACAGGTAAAAATGATTATAGCTAACTTAAACCCTCAAGAATTATTGAATAAAAACAATGAATATTGAGCAGACTGTCTTAGAAATTTCAGGAGTAGAAATCACCAAATCTAAGTAGATGAACCGAAAAATTTAAAGGGGAAAATTTAAAGGTATGTGAAAAGAAGTAAAATCGCCCAAAACTCTCTTCCTGTTCCCTGTTCCCCCTCCAAAATATAAAATTTATTTTGCACGACTACTTATGTAAATTCAAAGTTTACTCCCATCAAATCAAAGCCTTACAAGCAATTAGAAAAGGTAAAAGTTTCATCTTTGATTTGTAAACCGTAAGGGTTTGAGATCCCCGACTTCTTAGAGAAGTTGGGTATCTGACGGCAAATATAAGTTATATAAACCCTAATTATTCCATTGCTTCATTCACAGGGAATCTATCAATTAATTGCATCGCTCGTTGAGCATTGCGTCGCAATACATCTGGTAAATTAGGAACATGAGGAATCTGGGATAATAAATCTAGAGTGCGGCGTAAAATTCGCACTACGTCCCCTTCATCTAAAGTGGTTTTTTCACATAATGCTTTCCACTCTACCCCTAGCGCCCACTGTTCTACCAGGGCAATTAAGCCAATGAAACGAGTTTCCAAACCTACAGGTAAGGCTACCCCATGACGATACTGCACCTTTAACACAGCACGGCGAATTGGTTGCAATGTTAACCAAGCTGTATCCGCTTCCGCTGATAGCTGAAAATCAACTTTAGTATCTGGACGGGGGCTTTCTGTCACTAATGCGGCTATGACTGCGGCTAGGTTATGGGGACCAATATGATCTAATTCTCCACTGGCTATAACTAAACCTAACCACAATTCGTTTTCACCACGAATGGCTGCGGCAATTTCTCCTAATTTTGTGGGAACTAAGTTATCTAAACATTTAAAGAATTGCAAAATTTCAATTAAACAGAGAAACTCTTCCCAATATCTTTGCGACTGTAGTGATACTTGTTCTTGAAGGTGTTCAATTTCTGCTTCTAATTCGACACAACGCGCTCGATTTTTGAATATTTTGGCAATGTTACCCGATTTATAAATGGGATGGTTTTCTAACTGTTCTTGGACAGCAGTTAGGCGACTGAGTTGTTCTCTTACTTCTGTAGGTAGATGGTTAAATTCTTCAGGATTGGGTATGCTTTGAGCGATCGCAATGGTACTGTCATCACCACGAATTGATTGTCCGCGTTTCAAACTCAATTCTGAAGGTGGTATTAGCTCAGATGGAACTCCTACTCGCGGCATTTCTGCATACATATCTAATATATCTGCTGAAGTTGCCACATACCAACGGTTATTTTGCCCCAAGCAGACAAAGTAAGATGTCTCGCCCACACTCACGGCTTTGTCAACCAGCACTACTGTTATCGGTAGGGGTGACATGGCGTTTCTGTCGTTGAGACTCAACATAGTTCCAGAGATGGCAAAATCCAGCATCATTGCTAATTGTGCCTGTCTATCTTCCTGTGCCTGTTCTTGCAAGGTTTTGAAAATTTGGCGTTCTACTTTCAAGCGTTGACGCAGTTTTTCGTATTGCATCAACTCACTTTCATCAATTGCCGCCAGTTGTGACTGAATTTGCGATAATTCGGCTTGAAATTGTGCCAGTTCTTCAAAATCTGGTTGGAGGTGCAAGTTGGACATATATTGTCCAAAACTGCGTTCTATGAGTTCTCTGGCTTTTTCGATGGTGTGGGTTTGCAGCAGGTTCAAAACCATGCCGTAACTGGGTGTAAACTGACTAACTAAGGGATCAGCTTTGGATGTGGCTAAATAGGATGCTTCTTTTGCGCCTTCAAAGGGGGTTTGTAATGTCACTACATAACCTTGAAGATCCATGCCCCGACGACCAGCCCGCCCTGCCATTTGCAAGAACTCCGAAGCATTGAGTAAGCGGTGTCCGCTGTCAGTCCGTTTAGACAAGGTAGAAATAACTGTTGTCCGGGCGGGCATATTAATTCCCGCTGCTAAGGTTTCTGTGGCAAATACGACTTTAATTAATCCCTGTTGAAACAGTTCTTCAACGAATCCTTTCCAAGCTGGTAAAATGCCGGCATGATGGGCAGCTATGCCTCGATACAGGGGGGCGACTTGTCCAGCCCTGCCAGCATCGGGATTCTTGCGTAAAAATTCGTCAATTTGTTGGCGGAGGATTTGCGACTCATCATTATTAACTAACCATAAATCACCAACTTCTTCAACGGCTTTATCACAGCCCCGACGACTGAAAATAAAGTAAATGGCGGGAAGCATATCCCGTTCTTGGAGTTGGCTCAAGGTATAAATAATACCGGGCGGTTCTGGTCTACCAGCTTTGCCTTTTTCCCAATATCCTTTTTTAGCCTTTTTGACTAAGCGGGGATTAATTTTGGTATTAGTTTCATTTAATAAGGGAAATAAACCCTTGGGATTACAAAAGTTAAATTCTAAGGGAACGGGGCGAAAATCGGAGTAAATCAGGTCTGTGGGACCATGAACATGATTTAACCAACTGGTGAGTTGATCACTGTTGGCAACGGTGGCAGAAAGGGCTACAAGTTGGATACTACGGGGACAGTAGATGATGGATTCTTCCCAGACTGTACCCCGTTGGCGATCGTTCATGTAGTGGCACTCATCTAGCACTACAGCCTCAACATCTGTCAAGGAGATCCCGATTTGACCTATGGGTGTGCCATAGAGCATATTGCGGAAAATTTCTGTGGTCATGACCAAAATTGGTGCATCCCTGTGAATGGAAGCGTCTCCAGTGAGGAGTCCAACTTGATCAAAGCCAAATTTTTCGCGGAAGTCTCGAAGTTTTTGATTAGATAACGCCTTGAGGGGAGTGGTGTAAAATACCCGTTTCCCGCGAGATAAGGCGCGATAGATGGCGTATTCCCCGATGAGGGTCTTTCCTGAACCTGTGGGCGCACAGACAACTACTGAACGGTCAGCATTGAGGGAGGCGATCGCTTCTTTCTGGAATTGATCTAATTCAAAGGGGAAGATTGACCCAAGGTCAATTTCATTAGCGGAGTCGGAATAATTCACTCAATCATAATTTGCAAGCAGACTATCCACTATCATAACGTGATTCGTGGTTTGCTACGTTGACAGGAAAAGCGCAAGTTGTGAAGGTATTACTGAGCTTTTTTTAATCATTTTACTATTTCGGCAATTTTGCGGAGACCTCGCCAAGCAATTACACTGACTATTTCCGCCAAGAAGTTTGTTGCAAAATCTGATCTATTTCCTGAGGAAAAGGACAATCATCAGGAAAATCAAAAGATTGATAATCAGAGTTCTCTCGCAGAGTCCTTAGGGCGCTGATATAACATTCTCTAAATATTTCATCCCAATACGGTCTTAAGCTGGGAGAGTCTTCCAATAAGCCTTTCAATTCTCGCTGACTACGCCTAATTGTTTCTGTCCAACCACGATAGTCTTGAGTGTAGTCTGAATAACAAAGTTTAAGACAATGTTCTAGCATTGTGATGAGCCGATTTCGCAATTCTCGCTTTTGACTCCTTCCCAAACTTTCAATCTCCTCAATTAAGTCTTCCCAGTCAACACTATGATAATTTTGCTCTTTCAATAGATTAATTGTCTCTTCAATCCAGAGGGCGTAATCTGTTTGGGTTAGCATAGTATTTTTCCTCTTTCCCTAATTTTACACTTTTTTATCATTTTACTATTTCGGCAATTTTGCACAGAACTCCACAGGCAGATTCTAATTCGTTTTGGGTAGACAAGGGCGCAAATACTCGTGATATGGCATAGTGTTGATTTTCTAGTTTGACAAACACAATATCGTCGCCATTGGTTAACATTCCAAAGTTAGGTAAATCAGTGTTGGGACTAGTACCGCAAGGCGGAAGTCAAAAGTCAAAAGTCAAAAGTCAAAATGAAGACAGTATAGGCTTTTGGAGGATTTAGAATGGTTGGTTTATTTACGCCGTTTTGTACTAGCCATCAAGTAAGCCAGGGTTTGTGGCAATGCTGACCAAACTGATAATATGGTTTTTTTTGATTCTAAAACGATTACCCATAAGCGGTCTTGCAATACCAGTAAATCTATTCGACCCTGGAGAGTTTCTTCGCTATCAGCTATTGTTATTTGTACAGATTCTTCTGCTTTGATGCGAAAAGGTGGATCATATAAACCTGCAACTGTAAGTAATGGAGAAACGAGTAATAGCATTACTGTACTTTCTAATAAATGTCCACCTGAACGATGATAAAGATAACGTTTCCAGAGAATTTCTAGGTTGGTGCGGTCATTGGGATTAATTTCAGGTAATTGATTATGCCATTCTGTAAAAGAATCCTGAGATTCATTGCGACTCAAACCAAATCGTTTTTCTGCTTCAGCAATGGTGGTGATAGTTTCAGTAACGGCTAGTGTTTGCATGGTAGATTTTTGTCTCAGTAGTTGCATCTACGATAAAATAATTTCACCGACCTGATTTTATCTAAAACTCTATTATGACTATTGCTGAACAGATTTATGCACTTGTCAAAACTCTTCCTCCAGATCAAGCTGATGAGATTCTGACTTTTGCTGAATTTATCCGTGCTAAACACCTAAATAACAGTCAAACTGTTAAAAATATTGACGAGTTATCTTGGTCAGAATTAGTTTATTCACTTGCTGGAACTTGGAAAGATGACTTTCCCACTTTAGAAGAAATTCGCACCGAATCAGGACAAGACATCTTGCGGGAGAGCCTCTAGATGTACGTTTTGGATACCAATACCCTGATTTATTATTTCAAAGGTCAAGGAAGAGTTGCTCAAAATCTTGTTAATGTCTCTGCTCAAGAAATTAGTATTCCTACGATTGTTCTTTTTGAATTACAAGTTGGTATTGCTAAGTCCAATTCACCCGCAAAACGCACTCAACAACTTCAAGAACTTCTGAGCCGAGTTAACCTGGTTCTGTTTGATCGAGAAGCTGCTCTTGCTGCTGCTAAAATTCGGGCTGAGTTGGAGCAGCAAGGAACTCAAATCGGTCAAATGGATGTTTTGATTGCCGGTACAGCCATAGCACTTCAATCAACTTTGGTTACTCATAATATCAAGGAGTTTTCCAGGGTTTCGGGACTCACAATTGTTGACTGGTATTGACTCATAATCAATAAGCTTAACTGCTAGTCCTTGTATGGTGGATTGTTTCCCGGTAGCTGTGATTATATTGTCACTGCAACTTTACCAACTTCTGTTGATGGTTCGGGTATGGGTTGTCCATCTTCTTTCAATACTTCTAGGTATAATGCGATCGCTTCTTTAATATTTTCCTGTACTTCTCCTAAAGTATCGCCAATACTGACACAACCAGGTAAATCAGGAACATAAGCGCCCCAGTTTGTCTGGCCACGTTCATAGATGACTGTGTACTCAATCATTTTTTCCTTCATAATTTTGCTTGCTTCTAAATTGATGAGAGTGTACCTATGGGAATGTCATTACTTGGTTTTCCGGGTACAACTACCATACCTGATTTGCTTTGATGTTTGAGGATACGATGACTACCTCTGGTGCGATCTATATACCAACCATCTGCTTCCAGGATTTTTAGAACTTCTTTAACCTTTAAATCATCTTTGTCAAATTCTCTCTTAAAAGCTGATGTTTACAAAACTGATGTTATTCAAGGTACAGCCATAAAAGCTAATGGTTCAATAAAACTTGATAAGTGGGAAATCCATGATACGCCCGGTATTATGCACAATTTGGCTGATGATGAAGAAGCCAAGGAAAATATTCGTCGAGCGCACGTCAAGATACTTGTAATAGATGATCAGCCCTATGAACCAAAACTTTAATTCAATGGATTAAATCAGGATATCCTAATATTCGTGATGGAAAAGCCTATCTCGATCAAATCAAGAAAAAATTAGAATCTGGCAATTTGTAGTTAAATAACGTCTTGGATTTGCCCAGATTCAAAAAGTGCGATCGCTCTCCCACACAAATTTAATGGAATTTAGGAAGGCGATCGCATTACTGTAGTTCAAAACCGATTTCACAAACTAGAGAAATGTTAGACAGTAATTTCAGTCAGAATAGAATAGTGTGTTTGAAATAAGCAGCATTCATTCAAATAAATATATGGATACTTTAACCAAAAACCGAGAGCAAATTATTGAGTCAATTAAGACATTGCCTGAAGATTCACTTACTGAACTCATCAATTTTGTTGATTACCTGCGCTATAAAGCAACTGAAAAACAATCTCAAAAAACCAGTAAAAACTTTTTGCTTTCAATTGCAGCCTTGGGAAATTCAGTAGAAAAGGATGTTTCCGAGCGAGATGAAGAAATTCTGTCCAATGAAGTTGATCCTATTCGCGGTTGGAGTTTACATCGAGATCGCTCTCCCACACAAATTTAATGGAATTTAGGACAGCGATTCCTACGGAGCGTTTCGCTATCGCACTATATTTTTGGGTACGTTAATGAAGCGATTAAATAAGGGTATGATATGGGGGTAAACCTTTGATTTCAGAAAGTGGAAGCAAGCAAATAAGTACTATGGATAATTCCCCAGGTTCAGATAGATCATCGGAGGTTTTAGTATCTGTGACAGAGTTACAGAATCAGCTTAATGAATTACTCAAGCAACTATCACCAGAAAGATTGCAGGTGCTGGCTGATTTTGCTGCTTACTTAGCAAATGTTGAAAGCGAAGCTGCAACCCAAGAACTTTTAGCAATTCCTGGATTGCTAGAACGAGTTAAGCAAAATCAAACAACACCTAAAACCCATTACACAAACTGGAGAACTCTTCGCTCTGATGTATGAAGTTGTTCTCCATCCCGATGCCCAAAAGGTTTATATTAATGCTGATAAAGCCCTAGCAAAGAAAATTGCCCGATGTTTGCAGCAGCTAGAGCAAACCCCCCCAGTCGCACCCTAACATCAAAGCCCTCAAGGGAGATTATGCAGGGTACTATCGCTACCGAATCGGCGACTACAGGGTCATCTATTCGATAGAAGATGAAGTGGTGCAGGTATTTGTTGTGGCTATCGCTCATCGGAGCGAAGTATATGAACAGTAAATGTGAGTTGTGATTTTACTGGTAGATTGGGATTAACAGCCTCAATTAAGTGCTATCAATACACTTTGTACAGCTAGTACCGCAAGGCGGAAGTCAAAAGTCAAAAGTCAAAATGAAGACAGTATAGGCTTTTGGAGGATTTAGAATAGTTGGTTTATTTACGCCGTTTTGTACTAGTTGTTTAGCGATCGCTCTTCTAGGCTAAGTGAATGAAATTGAGGACAGCGATTCCTAGGTCGCGCTTCGCTATCGCATTACTATTAGGATGTGATAATCAATGCTTTTTCCAATTTGGAAAAGGTATTGATAATATGAAGGCTTTACATAATAGCCGTATAAATTATGTTTTGCGTCAGGGCGTAAAGACGGAAACTTTAAGACTATTTGTGTAATAATTCTAATACACATTATTTAATGGGCTATAGGGTTTGTGACTTTGACAAAAATTACCCCTGGACAACCACTGACTGATACACAAAAAAAAGGCTTACAGTTAGTATCCCTCTTGGGTGGGGGTAAACGTGATGTTGTGTTAGCCATTGATGTAACGGAAAGTGTGGGTTTAAATGACCAAGGACGTATTCGCCTACGTCAGATAGTTGAAGACAGTCTCAAACCTGGAGATTCTGTTTATGTTGTTCCCTTTGCTCAAAATGTGGTTTTTGATGAGGTTATTTCTGTAGAAAATCCATTAGGAAAACCTATATATTTTAGCAAGAAAGATTCAGAAAATATTAATAAAGTATTAGCAAAAATTCCTTTTAATTATGATCCTAACCGTTATGGTACAGATATTCAAAGAGCAGAGTTAACAGTATATCAAGGTGTCGCGCAGATTAATCAAAATCGCCTTGCAAAAAATCAATCAATTAAACCACAGTCTGTTGTTTGGATAACGGATGCAACCTTAGGTACTAAGCCCGGAATTACTTCCGAAATTTGGATAGAAACTCCTGCCGATAGTCCTTTTAGAATTGCGACATCACCGGAGAGTGAAGAGAGACAAAATTGGATTAAGAGTTTACCTTTACAAGAGCGATCGCTCACCATTTTCACACAATTCAGTAAAGATTATCAACTATCTGTAGTAGACATTAACCCGACAATTCAAGAATTTTGTACACCAGCCCCCGGAGGTCAAGAAACCTGTTTAGTTAATTCGTATTTACTCAAACAGCTATGGTTTCCCAGTTTAATTTTATTATTATTAATAGCTGCTGGTATTTGGAGTCTATGCAAATTTGCTAAATTACAAAAAAAATGGAAATTGCGAATTAGATTTGAAGATGAAGATAATGCAGAAGATGAAGAAAAATTATGTATACTACCAAATAAGAAAAAAATCGCCATAGGTGAAGATGATCCTAGCTGTAAGGATTCCATTGACTGTCCAGGAGGAGAAATTAGAGGACATTTACAACGTCAAGGAGAAAAACTATATTTAGTCCCAACACCAGAGGGAAACATTCAACTAAACAACAAAAAAGTGACATCAAAGACTCTCATAACCAATTCTAGATTTACGCTAAATTGTCCAGATTCACGCCAGCGTGATTACCAAATAAATGTTAAAATTGAAAAATAGTATTCAGGGGAAAAACTATGACTCAAGCATCTGCAAAAGAAACCCAATCTAGAGGCATTAATCGCACAATTTGTATCGGTTTAGGGGGAACTGGGAGAGATGTATTAATGCGAATTAGACGGTTAATTGTTGACCGTTATGGAGACCTAAATAAGTTACCAATTGTCAGTTTTGTTCACATTGATACAGATAAAGCAGCCACCCAAGTTACAGGGATTAGAACAGGGAGTACCTATCATGGTGTGGATTTAAGTTTTAAAGAAGCTGAAAAAGTCGGTGCTACCATGTCATCAAGAGATGTCACCATGTTTGTAGAAGGACTAGAACGGCGTTCGGAATATAGTAATTACGGACCTTATGACCATATTGGCAGATGGTTTCCTCCTGGGTTATTGCGGGACATTGGAGCAATTGAAGACGGTGCAAAATGTATCAGACCTGTGGGAAGATTAGCTTTTTTTCACAACTATCAAAAAATTAAAACATCAATTGTAACAGCAGAAAACCGAACGAGAGGACATGAATCTTTTTTGCTAAAATCAGGGTTAAGAATTGAACCAGGACTAAATATTTTTGTTGTTGGTTCTCTCTGTGGTGGTACAGGAAGTGGGATGTTTTTAGATGTTGCTTATAGCCTTAGAGATATCTATAGAGATGAAACTGCTAAAATTTTTGGCTATTTAGTGATTAGTCCTGATTTATATGGCAATACCAACAAAATGATTACAAATACTTACGCTGCTCTGAAAGAATTAAATTATTACAGCACTCCCGGTACAACTTTTGAAGCAGTTTATGATCTTGAAAATTCGGTAATTGTACAAAATAAAAAAGAGCCATTTGACTATGCTTATTTAATTTCTAATAAAACGCTAGGAGAATATCAAATTCTGACACAAGGTAAACTATGTAATGTGATTGCTCATAAGATTGCTCTTGATTTTTCAGGTGAATTAGCACCTGTAATGAAAAGCAACAGGGATAATTTTAAAGAAAAAATGATTGAATCAGATAAACATCCTCGTCGTAACACCCAAAGATACTTAACATTTGGACTGTCAGCAATTTATTTTCCTCGTGATACTATTATTGAAATTGCTTTAACAAAGGTAGGTTTAGAGTTAGTCAGGTTTTGGTTAAATGGCAAGGGTCAAAGTCCAGATCCTATTAACTTACTTGAGCAATTTTTAATTCAACATAATTGGCATAATGACTTAGGAAAACGAGATGGTTTAACTAATAAATTAGCAGAGTCTGTAGAAGAATCTAATAAGACCTTTAGTAATAGTCTCAAAACTTGGCAAAATAAATTATCCCGGTTAATTGCTGAATGTAGAAACAAGGATGACCGCACTAATATCCGTCAGCAATTAGCAGCGGAATTTTATAAACAATTTCGCACAGTGCAACCAGGAGAAACAGAAAGTATTCGCGGTTATTGGTTGACGAAATTAATGCAAGCTACTCCTAAGATTACCAAAGAACTTAATGGGAATATTGATGATTATGTGATGCAATTACTCACACCAGTAGATCCTAATTTCTCCATTAAAAATACACGCAATTGGTTAGATTCTCTGCGACACGAATTACATAAATATCAAGGGGATTTACAGGAGAAAATTACCGATTTTGGAGGCATGAAGCGCTTAGAAGATGTAGAAAGAAAATGGGAGAATGCAGAACAAACAATTGAAGATATGGAAAATAAACTAGGTATTCCCTTTGTTGATTTCAAAAACATTCCATTTCAGGACGAGTGCAAAAAAGTAATGCAAGAAGTTTACAAAATTATCAAGCATAATTTTGAATTAACTGTATTGCAAGAAACTTTAAAAATTGTCAATCAATTACAAAAGCAAGTTCAAGAAAAAGAAAAGCAAATTGCAGCTTTTAGTAGTTTAGTAGAGGACTTAGAAAGTGCTTATGAAAAAGAGGAAAGAGAATTAAAACAATTGAATTTCGATGAAATGAGTGGAGAGGCAATTTTTGATACTGAAGATATAGAACTTTGCTATCAAACAATGATCCCAGAAAATGATGTTTGTCCTCAATTAGTCTTAGCAAGTTCAGCACTTACCGAAGAAAATGGTAGAGGAGCATCTTTAGCTTTTTTCCTGAATATAGAACGTACTACTCACTCTCAACTAAAACAAGAAATTGATCTGAAAATTGATAGTTTATTTGCTTTTCGAGGTAGCAATATTGTTACTTCTGTGATTAAACGCTTCATGCAAAAATACTCCTTAGCTGCGCGTTCAACTCGTCTAGCACAAATTATGCAAGAAGGTCAACCACTTTTGCGTTTAAATTTGAATGATCCTTATTTTCGAGATGAGACTAGTAAAAGTAGTAAATTAGTAGGTCACAAGAATACAGATGAATTGGAAGTCAAACAGTTTAAAAGTTTGCTAACACAGGACTTATCTGTTCAACAAAGTGAATTAAAAGAAGTTCAAGCAGATGATGAGATATTAATTGTTAATGAATATGCTGCGTTTCCTTTGAGATTAATTAGTAGTCTGGAAAGAATGAGAAATCCATATTTACGAGAACAAAATTCTGGTACATCTTTCTTGCATAATGACTATCGCGCTTCATTCCCTGATATAATTCCCCCTGATGCTAGAAGAATGGAAGAACTAGAGGATATTTTTTATCCTTGTTTAGCGTTAGAATTATTAACAGAAAATCAGGATACTCAGGAATTAGAGTTTAAACATTATGACTCTTTTCAAGATAGTTATTATACTGCTGTTGTGAGTGCAAATTGGATGGAAGCTTTAGAAGATTTGGCAAATAACCGCAATATAGCGGATACTTTGCAGAAGATTTTGGATGATACAATTTCCCAAATGGAAAATAATCCAAAATTATGGGAAAATGAATATCTACCTAAACTGCGTCAATTTCCAGACAAGCTCAAGCAAATACCCGAAGATAGTCCGAATTTTCCCCATATACAAAAAGTATATAATAATCAAGATACAGTAAGAAAGGGGATTATAAATCGTTTTTTGGAGAAAATGGAAGCAAAATTTAGAAACACAAATTCAATTTTACCAAGAAACAATACAGGAACTCAAACAGCTATTGTGGGGGAAATAGTTTCTCATTCTCCTCAAGATAATACTGGTAATCAAAATCAAGATAAATTGCGTTCGGAATTAGAACGTTTAAAAGAGTTATTTGATAATAACTTGGTTACTCAAGAATATTATGAGATACAAATGCAAAAAATCCTTGACAAATATCTAACCTAAAATAGCTTTTATGGGTAGTTCATATCTACCCAATTCTCACATTTTTTTGTACTACTTCTTGCACTACCACAGGTCATTTTTATGCCAGCAATACCACTTTACTTAATTGTCATCACTCTCTTTCTGGTTGTTATTCCATCTGGGATTACTATTGTTATTCGCATATATCTTTACCGCTATTTAATAGATTTGACTAATAAAGTTCAAAGATTAATCAAAACAGGAATCAGGGGAGTACAACCGAAAATTATCCAAACATTAGAAGATAGATTTGAACAAGCTAGTAAACAATTAGAACAGGTAAATACAGCAGCATTAATAGATCAAATTTATAGTCAGGAAACAATTAAGGGATTTACCTGTGAACAAATAGATTATTTATGTCGCATTTTGCCAAATTTACTGTTAGCTTTTGGATTATTAGGAACTTTTTTAGGAATCACTATTAATTTATCTACTCTCAGTCAAACGATTAATCAAGCTAATGCTAGTGATGTCAGTAATTTAGTTACTGAGTTAAAGAAACCATTGGAAGGAATGAGTATTGCATTTACTACCAGTTTAACAGGACTATTTTTCAGTGCTTTGGTAACAGTATTCAATTTCATTTTTAATAGTGGACTTGCTAAATATCGCTTAATTAGTTCTTTAGAAGATTATCTAGATAATGTATATTTTCCTGAAGTGCAGGGTGATACCCGTCTTGATAAAATAGTTAATAAAATGGTATCTCAACAGGATGAATTTTTAACAAATTTTGGGAAAACAGTGCGAGAAGCTGTAGAACAATCTATGGGAAACGTCGCAAAACAAATTGCTGACGGGAATAAAGAAACTACAGATTTAGCTAGACAAGTTTATGAAAAATTCACAGACGCTGCTGGAACTATATCTCGTGCTGCTAATGAGTTTAAAAGTTCAATGTCAGCATTAAATACAACATCTCAAATATTTAAACAGTCTGCTGAAACTTTTAATCAAAGTCAGTTTCCTCTCAAATTATCATTAGCTACTGTAGATTTGAGTAATACACAGCAGAAATTTTCTGAGTCAGCTACAAGTTTAGCAGCAACAACGGAAGTAATTAAAACAGTTTTAACGGAGGTTCAGAATTGTAGTCAAAGTTTAATTAAGTTAGCAGAAGAAATCAAAGATACAAATAAAACTTCGGTTAAAGTGTTAGATTTACATGAAAATAACCAAAATCTTTTAACTGAAATTATTCCCGGACTCCAGCAAGGAGCTAATAGTTATGAAAAAGCAGTTAATAAACTGGATAATTTAGATCAAAGAGTGCGCGATAAAGTTAATAGTTTTGATAAATTAATCACAACTATTGAGCAGTTGTTAGAAAATGTGAAAACATATACAAATAATGTAAATACTGCTATTAGTATAGCATCTAATCAAACAGATGCTAATAGTCAAAAACTGATGAAATTATTAGAGAATAATAATTATCAACTAATTGCTGAATATCAAAATGTGAGTAATACCCTTATTCAAGGAATTGACAGACAAACTAATATCAACAAGAAGGGTTTTGAGGCTAATATTAAAGGCTTGGAGCTATTAATTAAGAATCTTGAGGAATATCAACAAAAACTTAGTGGCACAAATACCGATACATGAGGTGCGTTACGCTGGTGCTAACACACCCTACTGTTTAAGTTGACTAACAAATTTACAAAAATAAAACATTGCAACTATGGCTCGTCGTTCACGCTACACAGAATATAATGAAGACCTAAACGTTTGGCCAGCATTTACTGATTTAATGTCTAATGCGTTTATGATATTGGTTTTATTTTTGTTTTTAACCATTATCATATCACAAATTAATAAATCACAGATTAGTAAAAATATCAATCAAAGTGTTCAAAGTTCGGAACAGTTAGCTTTAAAAATTAAACAATTAAATGAGCAGATAAAATACTTACAAACACAATTAGAATCTCAAAAAAAGTTAACAGATACACCACCAATTATAGTTATAAAAGATCAAGGTGATTATAGATTTGCTTCTGGTAGTGCGGAAATTCCTCAACAAATGTCAAATTATATCTTGAAGCAAATAGTACCGGAAATAGAAACTAGAACTAAAGAATATCGGATTAATGTAGTAGAAATAATCGGACACACAGACGGACAAGCTAATGGTCAAGTAACGAGTAATTTGGATGTCAATTTAGAAAATGTAGTTAGTGGTAATATACCGGTAGGAAACTTACGAGCAGGCTCTAATGCTGATTTAGGATTAATGCGTGCTTTATCAGTTGTCAAGGCGCTGCGTGATATTCAAAAAAAAGAAGGCAAACTATTTGGATTATCATTTCGCGCTTATTCTGCGGCACAATTAATATTACCAAATGGACAATTTGCAGGAACAGCGCGTCAAGATGATGTTACCCGACGACGAATTGAAATCCGATTTACACGGTTAGGAGAAGTGCAAGAAGTTAGATAAAAAATCACTATTTTCTCTATCAAAATCTATTTCGGGTTTCCGAATCTAATCAGCTATGCAAAACCTCACCAGAATTACCCGCAATCCAGAAGTAATGGGCGGTAAACCCTGTATCAGGGGAATGCGTATCACAGTTGGTACTATCGTTGGACTAATGGCATCTGGACACAGTGCAAATAATATCCTGGTTAATTGCTGCAAGATTATTAATTGGTGATGTATCGCTGACAATGATCACAACCTACCCATCTCCCGTAAATTCTTAATATCTTCTTCAAAATCTTCACCTCTGTTAAGGTGAATCAGCAATTCTCATTTTGAAAAAATAAGGTTAGAATTGCGGATTATATGGATTACGCGAGAAAAAGGTCAGAATCACAGATTAGACGGATTGCACTGATTTCACGGATTTTAGTCACTTTGATCACAGCAAAAAACCTAATCCGCGCCATCTTTTAATCCGTATAATCCGCGATTCTGACTTTTGAGTGATTTAGACGGATTCGTTAAATGTCATGAAACCTTAAAATGAGAATTGCTGAAGGTGAATAAAAACTTTAGTGAAAAAAAAGATTTCTGGTAAAACATTTCTTCATAAAAATACATGACGAGCGGGAAACTCATTAACAAAGATAGTATTATTAAGGACTGTTTCACTGTGTAACCTTTCCTTAGCCTGTCAATATGTCAGAAAACCTAGCTTTAAACGATGTGCTGCCAAACGCTCACAATAGCCAGAATACTATCCGCATTCGGGGTGCTAGGCAGCATAATCTGAAAAATATTGATTTGGAATTGCCCCGCGATCGCTTGATTGTCTTTACTGGCGTTTCTGGTTCGGGTAAATCTTCTTTGGCGTTCGATACCATTTTCGCCGAAGGTCAACGTCGTTATGTGGAATCCCTCAGCGCCTACGCTCGACAATTTCTAGGACAGTTGGATAAACCCGATGTGGAAGCTATCGAAGGTTTAAGTCCGGCAATTTCCATTGACCAAAAATCAACTTCCCATAATCCCCGTTCGACGGTGGGGACGGTGACGGAAATTTATGATTATTTGCGGTTGTTATATGGTCGGGCTGGTGAACCCCATTGTCCCCACTGCGATCGCTCTATTGCCCCTCAGACCATTGACCAGATGTGCGATCGCATCATGGAACTTCCCGACCGTACCCGCTTCCAAATTTTAGCCCCTGTAGTCCGGGGAAAAAAGGGAACTCACCGCAAATTAATTTCTGGTTTAGCCGCCCAAGGATTTGTCCGCATTCGGGTCAATGGAGAGGTGCGAGAGCTATCAGATTCCATTGAGTTAGATAAAAATAACACACATACTATAGAACTGGTTATTGACAGATTAGTTAGAAAAGACGGTATTCAAGAGCGTTTGGTAGATTCTCTGGCAACTTGTCTTAAGCAATCTAACGGAATTGCTACAGTTGTCATTAGTCAGCCGTCAGTGGTCAGTGGCAATGAAGAAACAACTGACAATGGACAACTGACAACGGACAAAGAGGAAGAAATGGTGTTTTCGGAAAACTTTGCTTGTCCCGAACATGGTGCGGTAATGGAAGAATTATCCCCCCGGTTGTTTTCTTTCAATTCCCCTTATGGCGCTTGTCCCCATTGTCACGGGATTGGGACTTTAAGAAGATTTTCCCCGGAATTGGTTGTACCTAACCCAGATTCGCCCATGTATGCAGCGATCGCACCTTGGTCAGAAAAGGAAAACTCCTATTATTTGGAGTTGCTGTATGCTGTCGGCTTAAATTATGGCTTTGAATTACAAACTCAATGGAGGAAGTTAACACCGGAACAGCAAAAAGTTGTTTTGTACGGAGAAGAAGAAAAGAAAACTACAGAAGAGAAAAAGCAAAGTTTCAAAGGTGTCATTCCTATTTTACAAAGACAGTATGAAGGAGGAACAGAACTAGTCAAACAGAAATTAGAAGAATATTTAATTGACCAACCCTGCGAAGTTTGTGGCGGGAAAAGATTAAAACCCGAAGCCTTAGCAGTGAAATTGGGACAATATGGAATTTTAGATTTTACCAGCGTTTCCATTCGGGAATGTCGGGAAAGAATCGAAAAATTAAAATTGAGCGATCGGCAAACCCAAATAGCTGAATTAGTTCTCCGAGAAGTGAAAGCCAGATTACAATTTTTATTAGATGTAGGCTTAGATTATCTCACCTTAGATCGTCCCGCCATGACATTATCAGGTGGAGAAGCCCAACGCATTCGGTTAGCCACACAAATCGGTTCAGGACTAACAGGAGTTCTTTACGTTTTAGACGAACCCAGCATTGGATTACATCAACGAGATAACGGACGATTACTCAAAACCTTAACCAAATTACGCGACTTGGGAAATACCTTAATAGTTGTTGAACATGACGAAGAAACTATCCGCGCCGCTAACTATATAGTTGATATTGGTCCTGGTGCCGGAATTCATGGTGGAAATGTTATTTCCGAAGGCAGTTTAGAGAATTTATTAAATGCAGAAGACTCTTTAACTGGTGCTTACCTCTCAGGCAGAAGAGTCATCAATACTCCAGCCAAAAGAAGAGAAGGAAATGGTCGCGCCTTAACTATTAAAAATGCCCATCGCAACAACTTACAAAACATAGATGTAGAAATTCCCTTGGGAAAACTTGTTTCCGTTACAGGAGTTTCCGGTTCAGGAAAATCTACCTTAATTAACGAATTACTTTATCCATCCCTACAACATCATCTCCTCAAAAAAGCTCCTTTACCCAAAGATATAGATGAAATCAAAGGCTTAAACTGCGTTGATAAAGCCATTGTCATTGACCAATCACCCATAGGTAGAACTCCCCGTTCCAACCCCGCAACCTACACCGGAGTTTTCGATATTATTCGTGATGTTTTTTCCCAAACTGTAGAAGCCAAAACCAGAGGTTACAAACCTGGACAATTTTCTTTTAATGTCAAAGGTGGCCGTTGTGAAGCTTGTAGTGGACAAGGTGTAAATGTCATCGAAATGAACTTTTTACCTGACGTTTATGTGCAATGTGAAATTTGCAAAGGTGCGAGATATAACCGGGAAACTCTGCAAGTTAAATATAAAGATAAATCAATTTCTGATGTTTTGAATATGACCGTTGAAGAAGCATTAGATTTTTGTCAAAACATTCCTAAAGCCGTAACTAGATTACAAACATTATTTGATGTTGGTTTGGGTTATGTGCAATTAGGACAACCAGCGACAACTTTATCTGGTGGAGAAGCCCAACGGGTGAAATTAGCCACAGAATTATCTCGACGGGCCACAGGCAAAACACTTTATTTAATAGATGAACCAACCACAGGGTTATCTTTTTATGATGTTCACAAGTTGTTAGACGTTCTCCAAAGATTAGTAGATAAAGGCAATTCCATTTTAGTCATTGAACATAATTTAGATGTAATTCGTTGTTCTGATTGGGTCATAGATTTAGGACCAGAAGGTGGAGATAAAGGCGGAGAACTGATTGCTGCGGGAACGCCAGAAGATGTGGCCAAAAATCCTCGTTCTTATACTGGTCAATATTTACGGCAGGTATTGGCACAATATCCAGCGCTAAATAACCTCTGAATTATGATGTGCGTAATTAATTCGATGTTTATTTATAAGTAATCAATACCTTCGCCATTTTTTAACCCAGGCTGAGACGGTCTACCACTTCCTCTGACATACATCTAAGATCAATACCCGTGAATGAAATTGTCAAACTGCTTGTGGAGGAAGGATTTTCAAGTCTTTTTCTATATCTCTGATTTCAGATTTATGGGAAGAGTTTTCGCGCTTGAATTTGGAATCCCCCCGCTGCGGGGGGAAGAAAAGGATAAGCTTTTGATACGGGAGGGGGTTGGGGGTGGGTTAACGGGTTTGATGACAATTTGCTGTAAATATACTTGAAGAAACTGACAGACAATTGCTATGTATGCTCATATTAGAGTAAAAATATTACCATAACCACTCTCACTAAAATAACTTTGGGTTATGAAAAAAGCTGTCTACTGGATAATGGGTGAAAGGGCAGGGCGAACCATAGTTGGGACTTGGAACTGGTTATGGGGAATGCCTGTGGAGTCCGGTGGTAAGGTGGCTGTAGCTGTTGCTGAAGAATCCCTTCAGTCAATGCAGGAAGCTGTTCAGAAATTGGCGGTTGCGGTTGCGGCTCAGGAAGGGGCTTATAAAACTGCTAAAAATAAATATGAGGCAAAAATTAAAGAATTTAATACCTTAGAGCAGCAAGCTATGGTTGCTCAAAAAGGTGGTAATGAAGAAGGTGCGCGAATGGCTATGAGTAAGGCAATTCAAACCGAGCAAATCTTGCCTAAACTAGCGGAAATGGTGAAACAGGCGGAAACGGCGGTCAAGGCTTCTAAGGATAAGCTGAACCGTGAGCGCGTGAAGCTGGAAAGCTACAAAGCGGATATGCAAAACATGAAGGATATGTCAGAGGTGAATGAAGCTCTGGCGATGATTGCTAAGGTCAATAATGAGTTTGATATTGGCTCGGCTAAAAGTGATTTTGAAAAGGCTAGGGGGGCTGTAGAACGTCGAAATTTACAGACTGAGGCTTTGGCGGAATTATCGGAAAATCCTACCGAAAAACTCCAGGCTGAGATTGAAACTATGACATTAGATGACGAGGTTGCTCGTCGTTTGCAAAGATTACAAGATTCCCCCTCTAAACAATTACCAGAATAATTAGGAATTTATGAGTCAGAGAAGCGGTCCACCTCCTATTGTGTTTATTTTGCTATTTTTAGGGCTTTTGGGTGGTGGTTACTGGTGGTTTTTTATGCGTAATCCTGCCCCACCTTCGATAACTACGCAGCCAGAAAGTAATTCCCCTACTGGTGAGACAACTACTCCCACTTCTGCGGCTTTCCCGTTACCAACGACAGTGGCCAGTGGTACGACTGTAAAGATAGACGGTTCTACGAGTATGGTGACAATTAACCAAAATCTCAGGAAGGGGTTTGAGAAACAGTTTCCCGGTGCGAAGGTGGAAGCTGTGGGGAATGGGACTGATAAGGGAATTCAGGATCTATTGGCTGGTAAAGTGGATATTGCGGCGGCTTCTAGACCGTTGACCGCACAGGAGCAAGATCAGGGATTGAAGCCTGTTATTATAACACAAGATGCGATCGCTGTGATTGTCGGTAAGGCAAATCCCTTTAATAGAGGATTAACCAGTAGTCAAATTGCAGATATATTTCAGGGAAAAATTAATAATTGGTCAGCAGTGGGTGGTCCATCTGCGACTATCCGCGTCATTAATCGTCCAGCCATTAGTGGCACACATCAAACTTTTCAAGAATTAGTCTTAAAAGGAGCTAATTTCGGGACTACACCCAACATTACGACCTTACCCCAAGATGCGACAACTCCCTTAGTTCAAGCTTTGAAAAAAGATGGTATCGGCTATGCGACTTTTGCTCAAGTTGCTAATCAGCAAACCGCGCGAGTCGTGGCTATTGAAGGCTTGACTCCAGAGGCGGCTAGTTATCCCTATAAGCGATCGCTGTATTATGTCTATAAAGACCCTGCTAGTGCTGCAGTGCAAGCATTTTTAGGTTATGCTACTTCACCTCAAGGACAACAGGCTTTAACATTAGGTAACTAAATGTAGGAAAAATAATCAGTTAGATTGGGGAGTTAGAGGTTAAAATAAGTTCTGACTCCTTCTTCCTTCTAATTCTTCCTTCTGACTCCTGACTCCTTTTTAAATTATATTATCTTCTGTGACTAGAACTCGTGAACCCTTAATTAGTTTGGCACTGTATCACGCCTTTAAGTGGTCGGTGGTTAGTCCCGTATTACACGCATACTTTCGGGGCAAGATTTATGGCGCGGAAAATGTCCCCCAATCTGGTGCTGTCATAGTCGTTAGTAATCATGCTAGTTATTTTGACCCTCCCATAGTTTCTAGTTGTGTCCGTCGTCCCGTCGCGTACATGGCTAAGGAAGAATTATTTAAAGTTCCTGTTTTAGCACAAGCAATTAAATTATACGGCGCGTATCCTGTCAGTCGGGGCAGTGCTGACCGCAATGCAATTCGTTCTGCTTTAGAATATTTAGAAAATGGTTGGGCTGTGGGTGTGTTTTTAGAAGGTACACGCACCGCTGATGGTCGCATTCATGACCCGAAAAGAGGTGCAGCCCTCCTCGCAGCTAAGGCTAAAGCTCCCTTTTTACCAGTAAGTTTATGGGGAAGTGAGCAGATTTTACAACCGGGTTCTTCTCTACCCCGTTCTGTACCTTTAACTATTAGAATTGGTAAGTTAATTGATGCTCCCAGTTCTACTAATAAGGAAGAGTTGGAAAGAGTTACTCAAATGTGTGCGAAGGCAATTAATGAAATGCACGATCTGGGTAGGTAAAATTTATTACAGGGTAGTAAGATGTCTACCCTACAAGATTTTTTAGTATAAAAATAAATAAATTTGCTAGTTATAGCTATTTTCAAGTAATAGATGGTATAGATTTGTAAAGGGGTTGTAACAAAAGCTTTTTGTTGAGAATATAGTAAATACGTTGTTATTTTGGCACATACTAGATATTACAAGTTATAATTAGACATGAGGTTAAGATGATCAAGCTTAATACAGATCAGATGTTGTATCTGCTGTACGCAGATGCTTATACAGATGAAAATACGGTTACTAAAAGTACAGTAAAATCTTATTTGCCAACTACGTACAAAGGAGAATCTGAAAAAATATATGAATTTTTGCGGTTAGGGGAACTGATACAACAAACCAGTAAGGGACGTTTTTCTGTAACAGAACAAGGTAAACAAGCTTTACTTCAAAATCTTAGTTTTACAGATTATCAGTTTGATTCTATCAAAGGTCCAAAGGTCTTAAATACTCTGCTGAGATTTATCAAACAAGCTATTCAGTCTCCTTCTTTGGAAGATATGACATTTAATGAATTTAAAGAGAAATTTAAATCCCTCTACTTTGAGGAAAGAAAAGCTAAATCATTGACAGGTGTTGCTATAGTTCGCAAGCGAGAAATTTCTAAACAATTCATAAACAAATATTCTATTTCTCAAGACCTGTTTGAAAAACACTTTAAAACTCTAACGTCTACAAGAGAAATAATAATAAGAGAAAGAAGAGATGACGAACTTATTGAATGGGTTGAGTAGCTTATGGGCATAGGGGAAGATTCTGGGAAAAAACATCAAATTAGAGATTTTCTCAAACGTGTTAATGAAGGAATAGGATTTATCGAAGATATTTGGGTTGAACGAGAAGTAAAAAAACCTGGTTCGGAAGGTAAATTTAATCAGGCTAGAAGCTTGTCTGGAAGACCCATTTTTAATATTACTGATCTTCTTAAAGATGATATAAGTCATACATTTGATGACAGTTTATTTACCTTTAGAATGATAGCTGCAAGTCCTGGTAGTGGAAAAACAACTTTACTCGAATATCTATGTGAGTTAATTGAAAGCGAACCTCGCTATCGCAACCATTCAATAATTGTTAAATTTCCATTTAATGAGTTACTTTCTAATGCTGGTGGAGAAAGCTTTGGTGTCAATTTTTATTCATACATATTAACACAAACTTTCTGGGTATTAATGAGAGATAATACGAATTTATCTAGAAAGATTCAGGAATCCGCTGAAAATTTTCTGACTAGATTAATAGGTAAGGAAAAGGTTGCTCATATCAAGCTGAATACAGATGATGAGATGCTTTTTACTAATCAATTTAATATTTTTATATCTGAGGTTAAAGTCAATTTCAAAAAATTATTCTTCTCAGTTATTCAACATATTTTAAAATATGAATCACAGGTAAGCTTTGTTTATCTAATAGATGAATTAGATTCACTACAATCACGTGAGGACTATTTATATGATGCTATAACAATAATAAGAGATTTGATTAATGAAACAACTCATATTCAAAAACTACGTCTCATAATTTATATTGTAGGTGTAGAAGATGATGTAGATTCTTTTATAAAAAAAGATGATGGTTTGTATAGTCGTGTATTTGATCATGTGATCAATCTCGTTGCATATCATAAAGATGAATGTGAAAAAATTAAGTTAAGAATAGAAGATCGTATTGAAGGTGCTTACTTTCATTGCAAAGATTTTAATCAAGCTTGGGATGAACTAAAAAATATAAATTTAGAACCTAATGTTCACTATACAACGTTAAGAGAATTTTGCAAAATTTATTCTCAAATAGTAATTACAATTCATGAAACATATTTTAGATTTTTTGATGAACCATTCAACCGCTTTGAAAGTAAAGCGAGGGAATTAGTTGAAACAGAAGCTCGAAAAAAATGGCTTCAATTTCTTGGTGATTCTTTAATTGAAGAAAAGAACTTTTCCGAAAAAACTGTAAATTATTTAGGTCATAACAGTTGGAGAAAATATAAAGGTAAAGGTGGATATTCATTACTAATTTCTGACAGTACAACGCGCATTAAGAATCATAATGTTGATTGCTATGTAGAGTTAAGACACAATAATGATATCGTAGCAAAGGCTTACGGAGAAGCTAAAAATTATTCCTTGATAAAGGAACATCTAAATACTTTTCAGGAATGGTTAAATGATTTTGGTTTTTATGGGGATAATTTATATCCTGATCTTGCTTTTTTAATAGCTCCTGGTTGTACTGAACTACAAAGAAGGAAATTGAAAAACAAAAATATTGAATTTCTTGAAACTGAAAAAATTATTGATCAACTTCCAGTAATTGTAGAGCCTCAGATAGTTAACATTAATACTGCTGATAAAGAATTGCTTATCAAAGTTTTGAGGGGTACAAGAATTCAACAAACAACAATTGATAAAATCATAAACAATAGAACTTATTCTGATCTTGATGACTTAGAATCGAAGATAAAAAATATTAATAAGTCTATGAAAGCTAAATTTCAAGCAAAGATTGATAATAATGAAATTGGCTTCTTTTAAGCATTTAGATAACTGAATTACTTTTTAATATGACTTGTGATAATTTGGTTAAACCCAGGATTACCAAAGAAGAAATTAAAAATATCATTTTAGGAGGAGGACAAAATTTTTTAAGTCCTGAAAGAAGATTTGATGCTATTATTTTCAGCAATCCAGAAATTTTTGATGATAGACTAAAGGAAATTTAATGAATACACCCATGAAATCCTCTCCTTTAAAAATCATAGATGTATTTTCCGGTTGTGGTGGATTATCACTAGGATTTGAGAATAGTGGATTTGAAATTGTTGCTGCTTTTGAAAACTGGAAATCTGCCATAAATGTTTATCAGCAAAACTTTGATCATCCAATTTTTGAATATGATTTGAGTCAGATAAATAATAATTATTCAATATTTAAAAATTTTCTACCAGATGTAATCATTGGTGGTCCACCCTGTCAAGATTTTTCTAGTGCTGGTAAGCGTAATGAAGATTTAGGGAGAGGAGATTTAAGTATTACATTTGCTGAAATAGTAGCTAATGTTTCAAGTCAATGGTTTGTTTTAGAAAATGTAGAATTGTTTAGAAAATCTCACAAATATCAAGAGTTTAAGCAAATTCTTAAATCTGCTGGTTATGGTTTAACGGAAAAGGTATTAGATGCTAGTTTATGTGGTGTACCACAAAAGAGGAAGAGATTTTTCTGTATAGGAGAACTTGGTGGTAAAGATGATAATCTCAAGACTTATCTAGAAGCTAATTTATCTAAAAAACCGACAACTATTAGAGATTATTTAGGAAATAGTTTAGGAGTTGAATATTATTATCGTCATCCTAGAAGTTATCAAAGAAGAGCCATTTTCAGTATTGATGAACCAAGTCCAACTATTCGCGGTGTGAATAGACCAATACCTAAAACTTATCAACAACACCCCGGAGATGTTGCACCATTAACACCAGATTTGCGTCCATTAACTACTCGTGAAAGAAGTTATCTTCAAACTTTTCCTGATAATTTTATTTTTGCAGGTTCAAAAACAGATTTAGAACAGATGATTGGTAATGCTGTACCCGTTAAATTAGCGGAATATGTTGCTAAATGTTTGCTGATGTACATTCAAGATAAAAATAAATACCACATATCTAATGTTATGATGCCACTGACTGTTTAAATAAAATTAATGACTTTTAAAAAATTGCTTTCTTATATTCAATACTATTCAAAGCATGAAACCCAACAAGTGCGTTGGGTTGCGCTGTCGCTTAACCCAACCTACAGAAAATGGTGAGGGTATTGTATATGATAAACTCCAAATAATAACTAAAAAAGTGGGGAATTATGTCGGAGTTACGGGAAAAATTACAGCAAAATCTTGATGAAGCCGAATGGGAGTGGTTAATTCCCCATGTCCAAAAAGATGCGGTGATTTTGGTAGCGGAGAATTTGGATTTATTAGATGTGGGAGAAGCGATCGCTAGTGATAATATTCTTTCAGTGCAACATTGGATAGATGAACAATTATTAGCCAAACCGACGTTAGATCAGGTGGGAGAATGGAATCTCAACCGTGAGAAGCGATTTAATGCTCTGATTGTTGAACCTTATGTCATCATCAAAGAAATTATTGCTGCCTAAAATGCTGTCATTTTGAGAGTTTACAGCAATTCCCATGCAAGTGAGGTACAAGAAGTCAGAATTAAACGCAGATGAACGCAGATGAACGCAGATAATTTTGTACCTCATTAGACTAGGAAATGGAATAACTTATTTTATTTACCAATACAGAAGCGGCTAAAAATCCGATCTAAAACTGATTCTGTGACTTCTTCTCCGGTGATTTCTCCTAATGCTTGAATTGCTCCTCTTAAATCAATTGTCCAAAAATCTAAGGGTAATTTATCGGTGATTGTCATTTGCACTTGTGCTAAGTCAATCTTGGCTTTTGTTAAAGCTGCTGCTTGTCGTTGATTAATTGCTAAATCTAGATCAGCGGCTTGAACTTTTCCCTGTTGAACTGTTTCTAAAATCGCTGTTTCTAAATTATCAATTCCTTGATTTATGGCTGCGGCTGTAAGGATTTTGGATTTTGGATTTTGGATTTTGGATTGTAAAGTTTCTTGTGCTGCTGTTGAAATCAAATCAATTTTATTAATGACTAAAATTACCGGACGATGTTTTACTTGTTCATAAATTTCTTGATCTGCTGGTGTCCAACCTGCGGCTGCATCTATGGTAAATAATACCAAATCAGCGTCATTAGCGGCACGATGCGATCGCTCTACACCGATTTTTTCAACTTGATCTGCTGTTTCCCGAATCCCGGCTGTATCTAACACTTGGACGGGAATGCCGCCCACAACTAACTGCGATTCTACCACATCACGGGTTGTTCCTGGCAAGTCGGTGACAATGGCGCGATCGCTCTGACTCCAAGCATTTAATAAACTCGATTTTCCCACATTTGGTCGCCCCACTATCGCCACTTTTAAACCAGTTCGTAATAATTCACCTTTGTCTTTTGTGGCTAATAATTTGTTAATTTCCGCCGTTACTTGCTCAATATCTGCAATAATTCTCTGCTGATCTAAAGGTGGTAAATCCTCCTCAAAATCAATTCTGGCTTCAATTTCTGCCAAAATATCTAAACAATTAGCCCGTAATTTACGGATAGGTTGGGCTAATTTACCTTGTAACCCAGCTAAAGCCGTTTGAGCAGCTTGAGGTGATTTTGCTCCCACTAAATCGGCAATACTTTCCGCTTGAGTTAAGTCTAATCTACCATTTAAAAACGCTCTTAATGTAAATTCTCCCGGTTGAGCTAATCTTGCGCCATTTTCCAAACATAGTTGTAATACTTGTTGTACCGCCATAATTCCCCCATGACAATGGAATTCTACCACATCTTCACGGGTAAAAGAACGGGGGGCTTTCATTATTAATAATAAAGCCTCATCAATAATTTGCTTAGTTTGGGGTTGACGAATATAACCATAAAGAATCTGATGACTTGACCAAACTTGTCGCCCTGGGGCGTAAAATAGAGTGTGAGCGATCGCCATTGCCAGATCACCGGAAACCCGGACAATACCCACACTACCCTGTTGAGGGACAACAGCAGTAGCGATCGCCGCAATAGTTCCAGTGTTAGCTAATAATTCCGACATGAACAGTTTTTCTACAAATTCAAAAACAGGCAATAAAGTGTAATATTAAACCACTACAATCCCATAGTATCGCAAAGTGGCATTAAAAATTAAAAATTATGTTGATTGAACTAAAAAAAGCGATTTCCGATTTAAATATCCCCGCAGATTGGGTAGGAATTAGAGCCGTAAAAACAACTTCTACAGATCATTCTGTCCGTGATGGTTTACCCCAAAGCAACGGTAAATCATTGAATATGGGAGCAATGATCGAAGTCATGGTTAATGGTTGTTTAGGTTATGCCGCTACCAACTCCTTACATATTTCTAGTTTACAAAATGCTGCGGAAATCGCCTATAAACAAGCAATTGCAGCTAGTAAATGGTGGATATATCCAATTAGTGAAAATACCCGTCCTCAAGTCATTGGTGAATATAAATCACCATGTTTAGAACCATTTAACGCTATTACTCCCGGAGAAATCAACGATTTACTCATTCAGATTTGTCAGCAACTCAAAATTAGCGATAAAATCGTGCAAACTACCGCCACAGTCGGCACAGAGCAAAAAGAAACTTGGTTTGTTAGTAGCAACGGTTCAGAAGTATATCAAAATATTTTGTCTCTTAGTCATCATTTTGGGGCGATCGCTCAAGACGGTGCAATCGTCCAACAGCGCAGCAATAACGGTTCTCACGCCAACTCTTACCAAGGAGGTTGGGAACTGTTTAAACACGATAACTTATGGCATCAAGTTCAAAAAGTTGGTGAACAAACATTAGAATTATTAACAGCAGAAGAATGTCCCAATACCCGCACCAATTTAGTTTTAGCACCAGATCAAATGATGCTACAAATTCATGAAAGCATCGGACATCCTTTAGAAATTGACCGCATTTTAGGAGACGAACGCAACTATGCCGGCGGTAGTTTTGTTAGTAAAGATGATTTTGGTAAATTAGAATATGGTTCACCCCTGATGAATATCACCTTTGATCCTACAGTAACAGGTGAATTTGCCAGTTATGGTTTTGATGATATTGGTGCAGTAGCCAGTAAAGAATATGTAATTAAAAAAGGCATTTTGCAACGGGGTTTAGGCAGTTTAGAAAGTCAAGCTAGAGCAGATTTACCCGGTGTTGCTTGTGCGCGAGCTTGTTCTTGGAATCGTCCCCCCATAGACAGAATGGCTAACTTGAATCTAGAACCAGGAACCGCCAGCTTTGAAGAAATTATCTCAGGAATAGAACAGGGAATTTACATGGAATCTAACCGTTCTTGGTCAATAGATGATCAACGTTATAAATTTCAATTTGGTTGTGAATATGCCAAACTAATTGAAAACGGTAAACTGACTAAAACCCTGCGTAATCCTAACTATCGTGCCACCACACCAGAATTTTGGCATAGCTTAATTCAAGTTGGAAATAATACTAATTGGCAAATTTACGGCACACCTTTCTGCGGTAAGGGAGAACCAAATCAAGCCATTTCCGTAGGACATGGTTCACCGGTTTGTGCATTTGCAAACGTCGAAGTTTTTGGTGGTGGTTAATGAATTTTCCGATTTAGGTTGTGGTGAGTTAAAGTAGGTTGGGTTAAGCGACAGCACAACCCAACAAAAGATATAATGAAGATGTCTGAATCAGGATACCCAGGATTTAAGGATTTACAGGATGAAGAGATTAAATATTTTTAATGATCACCAAATTCTATTAATCTACCAATTCTGTCAATGATGATAACAAAGCCTGATAGCGTGACGTATCCCAGGATATATGGAATTCAATTGTTTTCTGAATGAACTATCTTTGAGAAACACACAATTATTTAATTATTCAACTCATCAAAATCCAAATCTAAACAAAAATCCTGTAAATCCTTTAATCCTGGACATCCTGATTCAGACAAAATATATTGACAAACATAACCAAATTAAATTAACATTGAATTAGATGCTAATTAAAATTACAACCATGATCAACCTTGCTAAAAATATACATTCCCTTGCATGAGAAATATCAAATTATCATCCAACCAGTCATGTAGGTTCGGTTGCGCTGTCACTTAACCCAACAAAAGAATAATATAATGTTGGGTTTTCTCAACCCAACCTACGTAATGCTATAATCAATAAATAACTACTTGATATCATATCATGATGATTACTCAAGAATTAGAATGCAAAGAAAACATCTTCCCAGATGTAATATTTCCTCCTAGTGATTTATATAGTGATGAACCTCCCGTGGAAACAGAACTACATCTACGACAAATAATTTTACTTTTCAAATGTTTAGAATGGTTATGGAAAGGTAGAACAGATTTCTATGCTGCGGGAAATTTGACTATTTACTATAGTCCTAATCAAAAAAAATCACAATTTTTCCGAGGTCCTGATTTTTTCGTCGTCTTGGAAACTGAACGCAAAACTCGGAAAAGTTGGGTAGTGTGGGAAGAAGATGGTAAATATCCTAATTTCATTTTAGAAATTCTTTCACCAAGTACAGCTAATACTGATAGAGAATACAAAAAAGAACTTTATCAAAATACTTTCCGCACACCGGATTACTTTTGGTTTGACCCTTATACACTAGAATTTGCAGGTTTTCATTTAGTAGATAATAAATATCAACCTTTAGAACCAAATGAAAAAGGACATTTATGGAGTCAACAGTTAGGTTTATACTTAGGAATTAACCAAGGACTATTAAGGTATTTTACCCCAGCAGGAGAGTTAGTTCCTACACCGGAAGAAACCGCAGAAGAGGAGACTAAAAAAACAGCAATACAAATGCAAAGAGCAAAAATAGAAACCCAAAGAGCCGAATGGGAAGCTAGAAGAGCAGAACGTTTAGCCGCAAAATTGCGAGAATTAAATATTGATCCAGATACAATTTAAACCATGAAACTTGAAGAATTATCAACTTTAGAACAAACTTTTAATCAACTCATCGAAACTCTGCTAATTGAAAAGGCAGAAAATGAACATTTTACCGTTAGACTTAGCAGCGAAAGCAGTCAATTTACCCGCTTTAATTCTGCAAAAGTTAGACAAACAGGTTGTGTTCATGATGGTTCGATTCAATTAACCTTAATGGCTAATCAACGCAGTAGTTATCGTCAGTTTCCCTTGACTGGAAATTGGGAAATAGATTGGCAATTAGCCTCCACCGCTTTACAAGAATTACGTGATGAATTACCATTATTACCAATTGATCCTTATTTAGTTTTACCATCAGGAAATCATAGCAGTCGAGAAATTAATACTCGTAAATTACTAACTCCAGAATTATTAGTTCCCAGTATCCTGGAAACAGTGACTAATTTAGATTTTACGGGGATGTATGCTGGAGGAATTGTGATCAGAGGTTATGGTGATTCTAGCGGACAAAAACATTGGTTTGTTACTGATTCATTTAACTTAGATTATTCCTTATTTATGGCATCAGGACAAGCTGTAAAGGGAACTTTTGCCGGAAGTGAATGGAATGAAGCTGCTTATTTAGCTAAAATAAATGATGGGAAACAGCAAATGGAAATGCTATCTCGTCCCGTTAAAGAATTACCCAAAGGACAATATAAAACTTATTTTGCTCCGGCTGCGGTGGCTGAATTATTGGGTATGCTTTCCTGGGGTGCTATCAGTGAAGCCGATATTCAACAAGGTAATAGTGCTTTAGCCGCTTTATCACGTCAAGAAAAACAACTTTCCCCAAAATTCACTTTAAAAGAAAATTTTCAAAGTGGTTTAGTACCCAGATTTAATAATTTGGGAGAAATAGCTGCACCGGAATTAACATTAATTGAAAAAGGGATTTTAATTAATAGCTTAGTTAATTCTCGCACTGCGAAAGAATATAATAAACCTGCTAATGGTGCGAATGGTTCAGAAACCTTACGTTCTCCAGAAATCAGCCTTGGTAATTTGGCTTTTGAGCAGATTTTACCCAGTTTAGATACAGGATTATATGTTTCTAATTTACATTATTTGAACTGGAGCGATCGCCCATCTGGCAGAATTACAGGAATGACTCGTTATGCGTGCTTTTGGGTAGAAAATGGCGAAATCATTGCTCCCATAGCCAATCTACGCTTTGATGAAAGTCTCTATCGCTTTTGGGGTGCAGAAAATCTCATTGATTTAACCAACTTCCAAGAATTTATTCCCGAAGTCGGAACTTACGGAAGCCGACAATTAGGAGGTAGTTTAGTTCCCGGTATGTTGGTGAACGATTTTACGTATACGTTATAAATCTGGCGTTGCTGAATTGAAGCATGAAAATCAAAAATTCCATATCTTAAACTCTTCCTCTCTGCGCCTCTGCGTGAGCAAAATTCATACCTTCATTCACCAATGCCGTAAATCTTATCAACCTGAGATTTCTAACCATATTATATTAAGGAGGGAATTGGGGTTGGATCTTGATTCTAACGCTTGTTGACTATAACGAGCGTACCCGTTTTAGCAGATATCGTCGCCAAAGGATTTGCAACTGAAAAAATATACAAATCTCTATAGGGTGTGTTAGCCGCAGCGTAACGCACCGTTATAGATTAAATCAAAATTTAAGTTGTTTTCAATTAATTCATTTTTATGGAAAATTGATGTTGAACAGACAAAAAATAGTAAAAATTTTTATAGATTTAATCTTTTTAGAGTTTTTTCATAATCTTTAAGTGCATTGAAAATAACAATAAAATCTCCTTTAGTAAATGATGGAGCATTTAACGTCTGTGTAAAATTTTCAATATGTGTATGTGCATGACTATTTCTCAGAGGTTTTAGACTATCTAGTTTTGGTTTAAGAGTGGTTAAAGAGACTGGTTGTACAGATTTTTCAAGTTTCTCAAAATTCATCAAACCTATAATCTTTATGAGTAAATCTCTAAAACTTTTTTCGTAGTCAAAAGAAGAAATTTGTTTAACATCATTTTTGATTAATTTTAGATAACTAGGATTTTTGATACATCTTTTTGCACATTGCAATACTATATCATCTATAGCTTGTTCAATCCAGCCACATAGTTCCAAAAGAGCTAGTTTAGAATAATACTTTTTTAAATTAGGATCTGTAGTCCTATTATAGAATTTATCCATATCATCGAGGGTTTTCTGGATTTTCGTCTTTGTTATTGCCATACGCTATCACAATCCAGAGAAAATTTCTCTAGCAGCATTAAGCCTCGCTATTACTTTATCCTTGGAAGCTAGATCCTCTTTAAGCACGTCAGGAGATAAACTATTATGCTGTAGAAGTTTATTGAATAAACTTCTAATTTCTTCTTGTTTCATTGATTTAATTATATTTAAATTAGATGCAATACCAAACATAACAGATTCGAGGACAGCTATACTTTTACGCTGAGTTAATTGTGTAACATGATCATTCATTATATCAACTGTATCTTTGAATAGTTCTTCTTTTTTATCTAGCTTGTTTTCATCTAAATTTCTATTTTTTTCCATGTAGTCATTCAAAAATTTGGCTAGTCTACCATTGTATTTTTTATGTTCATCATAAAACGCAAAAAACCTTAAAAGAATCTGTACAGTTATAAAGCGATGTTTTTTTCTGCCTTGTTCTTTATTTACATTAATCCAGGCGGAATATTGATCTATCTGTTTCAATCTATTATTAAAACTACCATTGTATATACAATTTCTAATTTCCTGATTATTTAATTTTATGCCGCCAGTATTTAATCTATGAAAAATAGTAAATAGATAATTAGTATGGCTTTTCTTAGAATAATCACATCTTAAGACAGTAATTGGCAATGTTAAATTTTCTATTCTTTCATAATAAGGGTAAAGATCAGAGGAGGAATCATGGAAATCTTTAACCTGCTTGCCAGATATTTTTGGATCAATATCTGGTAAATTAGATAGTCTCCAGTTTTCGTCTGAAAAGAAGCGAATAATAGCCGACATTCTCTGTAATCCATCAATAACTTGCCATTTCCGTGTCTTATAATCAACACTAAAGCACATACTTGGTATTGGTAATTGCTTGATTAGTGAATCAATAAATCGAGTTTGATCAGTGTTCCGCCAAACCGCTTCTCTTTGAAATTCTGGCTGAATCATCAGAATTTCTTGCTTATACATTCTGAAAAGATCGGCACATGAACGAAGTTCGTTATAAGCAATCAAATCGTCAGGTGGTACTTGATATGAATCATCCTCATAAAGAATAATTTCTTCAGCTTCTTCAATTTCATCAAAAATATTCTTTTCATTTTCAGCTTCTTGAATTTTGCTGTTCATTTTATTCTCCAAGTTTAATTTAATCATATTTGTCATAATTTTGGTACTTGTTATCCAATATAGCGGTATGCACTTGAATGAGATACAGTCATAAGCCCCC
>NZ_JADEVZ010000047.1 GCF_015207875.1 Dolichospermum sp. LEGE 00240 | reverse complement strand
GTGCAGGGAGGTAGGGGCAGGGTGCAGGGGGAGAAAAATACTTAATCTTGTCTCTTCTCTTGCTTCTTCACTGTCACCTGTTACCTGTCACCTGTCACCTTCTTCCTGCTTCTTAACAAATCTTTAACCATCCATTAAAACAGTACCGTAAATTGGTCAAGGATAGAGGATGAATTGTGAATTTTCATGTTGTTTTCGGCGATTTTTGCTGTCGGTTAGGTATTGGTATAGATAGCGAGACGGTTGGAGATTGCCTGAGAATAGCGATCGCTCATATCTTCGAGACTAACCTGGATTAACTTCTGATTATCTGCGGTGAAAATCTCTAAATTGCCGGAATTAGATACTTTTCCTAGCTTTTGCCAGTTCTTTGGCAGATTTTTCTGTAAATAGGACTCCCATACTTCTTGGTTTTCTTGACTCACAGAAACTAAAATCCTCGCCCCACCTTCACCAAACAGCAGTTCATCAAATCGGGAATCGTGATTTGCACTAATTGGGAAATTAATTTCCGCCCCCAAATTTCCCGAAAGACAAGATTCCGCTATAGCAACAGCTAAACCACCTTCAGCCGAATCATGGGCAGAATTTACCCAAAGGGCGCGAATACCATCACGACAAGCTTTTTGTACACACCGTTCTAAATCAAAATCAATTTTAGGGGGTTTACCTGCGATCGTATGATGAATCGTCGCCAAATATTCAGAAGCACCCAATTCTATTTTAGATTTTGGATTTGGGATTTTGGATTGAATAGGTAAACCCAGAAGGTAAATTACATCCCCGACATTTTGCCAACCTTGTCCACAAATTTTCGTTAAATCAGGAATTAACCCCACCATACCCACAACCGGAGTCGGGTAAATTGGTTGAGGATTACCTTCCCCATCAAAAGTTTCATTGTAGAGAGAGACATTCCCCCCAGTTACCGGCGTTCCCAACTCCCGACAACCTTCACTCAAACCTCGACAGGCGGATGCTAATTGCCAATAACCAATGAGTTTTTCCGGGCTACCAAAATTGAGGTTATCTGTCACAGCGATGGGTTCAGCACCCACACAGCTAAGATTCCGGGCAGCTTCCGCCACCACTGCCTTAGCACCCTCATAGGGATCAAGATAGACATAACGAGAATTACAATCTACCGTAGCCGCAACACCACTTTTGGGACTGGGGACTGGGGACTGAGGAGACTCTAAGGGACGGATACGAATCACAGCCGCATCAGCACCACCGGGTAACAATACAGTGTTATTCTGAACCTGATGGTCATATTGGCGATAAACCCAGCTTTTAGAAGCAATGGTGGGAGTATCTAGCAAAGTCAATAAAATCTGATTCCAACTTTGCCAACTTCCCGCAATTTCAATCCCCGCAGCATTGCAAACAGGTAAATTATCACTTGTCCATTGCCATGCTTTTTGGGCATATTCGGGGGCTTCTGTTAATAATTCCCTTTCATACAAAGGCGTATTTTCCGCCAAAGCATCAGCCGGAATTTCCGCCGCAATTTTCCCCTGAAACCAAATTCTGACAATGGGTTCTGCAATCACTGTCCCCGCAACTACCGCTTGCAGTCCCCAACGGTGGAAAATATCAATTAATTCCTGTTCTCGTCCTTTTTCAGCAACAAACAACATTCGTTCTTGAGATTCCGAAAGCAGGTATTCATAAGGAATCATTCCCGATTCCCGCACCGGAATTTTATCTAAATCGAAATTAATCCCCACACCACCTTTAGCCGCCATTTCCGACGTTGAACAGGTGATACCCGCAGCGCCCATATCCTGTGCCGCTACTACAGCCCCGGTTTTAAATGCCTCTAAACAAGCTTCAATTAAGGACTTTTCGACAAATGGATCTCCGACTTGCACAGCGGGACGGTTATCCATTGATTCATCAGTCAATTCCGCACTGGCAAAACTCGCGCCGCCCATGCCATCCCGTCCGGTGGTTGAACCCACATACAGCACCGGATTTCCGAAGCCAGAAGCCCCTGATTTGACAATTTCCGACGTTTCCATCAAACCCAGTGCCATGACGTTGACCAGGGGATTTCCAGAGTAGGCGGGGTCAAAATAGACTTCACCACCAACTGTGGGGACCCCAACGCAGTTACCATAATGACTTATACCCGCCACTACGCCTGTAAATAATCTTTGGGTTTTCGGATCATTCAAATCACCAAACCGCAAAGAGTTCAATAAGGCTATGGGACGCGCTCCCATTGTGAAGATATCTCTTAATATCCCACCAACTCCGGTTGCAGCACCTTGAAATGGTTCAACGGCGGAGGGGTGGTTATGGGACTCTATTTTAAACGCTAATTGTAGTCCGTCGCCGATATCCACAACTCCGGCATTTTCGCCGGGTCCAACGAGAATGCGGGGGCCTGTGGTGGGAAACTGTTTGAGTAAAGGGCGGGAATTTTTATAACAGCAATGTTCTGACCACATCACCCCAAACATACCGAGTTCGGCTTTGTTGGGGTGACGACCTAAGCGGCGGACGATTTCGGTATATTCTTCTGGTTTTATGCCTTCTGAGGCTATTTCTTGGGGAGAAAAGGGACTTTCACCAAATATGGTCATGGAAGTTATGCACCAAGAGGACAGAAAAATATTCTATCTGGTTACGGCAATTAAGATCCTGAATTTCTTTTTAATCTTGTCAAGAAATTATCAATTATCAAGTTATTCATAATGTTATAATGTAACCACTTTTTACCCTGTATTTTTATGACATTGACAGAGATTTTGCCATCACTGCGAAAATTATCTGATCAAGAAAAAATCAAAGCTATTCAATTTTTAGCCGCAGAATTAGCTAAAGATGCACAAAATTCAGCTTTTCTTGAAGATGGTAAAACTTATGAAGTTTGGTCGCCTTATGATGCTTTTTCAGCCGAAAAAACTTTAACTGATATGTTGCAGCAGCATTTACAAAAAGAAACAAAAGAAATAAATGACATTCCAAAAACGCTTTAAATTTATCGAAAAATCAAACTCTGTAGGCGAAATTAGTCTTGTTCCTCATCTTCCTTTTCGTTTATCATCTGAAGATCATTCGATTTCAACATCAGGATTATTAGACACCGGAGCAAGTGTCAATGTTTTACCTTATGACATGGGATTAGAATTAGGACTGGATTGGGATAAATGTAATATATCAGTTGCCCTAGCAGGTAACTTAGCTAAATTTCCCGCAAAAGGAGTTATTTCATCAGCTACAATTGACCAATTTGCACCTGTAACGCTGGTTTTTGCATGGACTAAATCTGAAAATATACCTTTACTTTTAGGAAGAATCAATTTTTTTCAGGAGTTTGATGTATGTTTTTATGGTTCTCAATTAGCTTTTGAAATTTCTCCTAAATCTATTTAATTTGATTTACTGAATAGAATGAATATTATTTTTGAACAACTCTCAATTGTCGGTTAGCATTAAAATCTTCGTCCTTCTTCAATTATTTCACGGATTAAGTTTTTATCTAAACCTACTTCTTTTCTTAGTTGTTTCATTCTATTAATTGCGTCTTGAATTGATTTTTGAGTAGTAATTTTTCCCCAAGCGTTATGTTTAATTGTGGTAGTTTCTGTATTATCTAATGGTTGGACAACTACCAATACTTCTACAGATTTATCTTTAAAATTTGTATGGGTTTGGATTTGCAATATACCATCTGTGCCGATATGTGCCAGCAATTTCATTGTTTCCATTTTTCACCACTATTTTTAGGTACAGGTTGCCAATTTCCCTATTTATTCATATCTATATTACTACTTAAATTAAAACTTCAACTTCTTGAGCGATACTTGTAGGTTGGGGAATTGGTAAACCTGACTCTATTAAACCTTCTATATGAAATTCTATGGACTCTACAATTAGTTGTTGAACTTCTGCTAATGTTTCAGCTACAGCTATACAACCGGGTAAGTCGGGAACATAAGCACCATAGCTAGTATTTCCTTTTTCAATTACTACTGTATAACGCATTATTCTTCCTCCAATTGTGCTTATTTCTATATACTTTTTATTGTACCAATGGGTACGTCAATATTAGGTTTACCGGAAACTGTAACAGTACCAAGTTTCTCAGGATGTTTAAACTGACGATGACTTCCTCTAGTTCTGGCTAAATACCAACCATCAGCTTCTAGTCGCTGAATCACTACTCTTACTTTCATATTAACATCTATTTGTAATCAATAGTTTGATTTATTGTATAATTAATTATGGTCGCTTCCTGATAAAGTATGCAAAATACCCTAACCATTACTATTACTCCAGAACTGAAAGCAGCACTTTTAGAAATTACTCAAACTGAAGGTATATCTGCTGATAGTTTAGTCGGTAAAGCTATTGAGGACTACATCTTTACACACAAATTCCGTGCATTGCGTTCTGACTTGATGCAAAAGAATGAAACAGTTTACACAGATGAGGAATTTTTTGAGATAATTTCATGAAGCTAGTTATAGATACTAATAATTAATAATAACATTTGTAACACTATGTTCTGAAAATATGAATAAACAATATAGAATATATTTAGATGTTTGTTGCCTTAATCGTCCTTTTGACGACCAAACTCAATGGCGAATTAGGCTAGAAACTGAAGCAATTTTAGAAATTATCAATCATTGTCTATCTGGAAAATGGCAATTAGTCAGTAGTACAGCTTTAGAATTAGAAATTGCGAGAACTCCAGATATAAACAGGAGAGAACAAGTACAAAAAGTCTTAACAATAGCTCATGATAAGATTGTAGTCACAGAAGAAATTACTCGACGAGCAATAGAATTAACAACCTTTAATATTAAAAATTTTGATGCTTTTCATCTGGCTTGTGCTGAAAATAACGCTGATGTTTTCTTAACTACTGATAGCCGTCTATTGTCAAAATCATTAAGCTATAAGGATAATATAAATATAATAGTTGCTAATCCAATGATCTGGTTAGCAGAAGCTACTAATAATATTGTACAAGGAGGAGAAAATGACCCCAATTGAACTATATAGGAAAGGATTTAAAGCTCTTGTAGATGCTTTAGGATATGTTGACGCTATCAGATTTATTCGTCAATTTGATAATGGTAGTGGAGACTATACAGAAGAACGTCATCAATGGTTAGATCAGGTAACAATGGATGAAATATTAGCAGATATTAAGAAACATCAAGAAACTATCTAGGGGAAAAATATCAAAAGCTTTTAATTTTTGATTCTTTCAACCAGGAGTCACATTAATTAATCAATTCTTAATTAGTAATCAAATTCTTGTTTTCTTCCTGTGAATCCTAAAATCCTGGACATCCTGATTCAGACAAATTTACTCTTTAGGTACTAAAGCAATACGATAACCCAAAGCATCTAAAAATTCAATTAAGGTGTAAATTTCATTTCCGGCATTTTCTGATAACAATTTATCAAGTTTTTCATAACGTTCTTTTGCCATTTCTGAGAGATTATTACCCAATATTCTGGCATCAATAATATCTTTTAATGCAGAACGCAGTATTTCTGGTTCACGTCCTTCTTCATCTAATTCTAAAAAAGTTTCTAGATAAGCTGTAGCTTCTTCTATGTCTTTGAGAGAAGAAATGAGATAATCATGGTAACTTCTGCTTTTAGCTGTTGCTGTTTTCACTTCTGTCATAATCTCTCCAATATTCTTTAGCTGTTAAAATGTCTTGATCTTGGGTGCTTTTATCTCCGCCACAGAGTAAAAGTATTATTTTTGACCCGATTTGTCCAAAATATATCCGATAGCCTGGTCCATAGTCAATTTTTAGTTCACAGACTCCTTCCCCAACTGCACGGTAGTTTCCTAAATTACCTGATTCAACTCGTTTCAGTCTACTTCTTATTTTAGCTCTTGCTGTTATGTCTTGCAAAGAATTAAGCCATTCTTCAAAAGGACTTTTGCCGGTTGGTGTGATATAGTTTTGTACTTCTCTTGCTTGTGCTTCCACTTTTGGTTTGTTAATACTGCATAAATTAGTTTACTGGAAATTGTTTTTTCTGTGTAGAGAGTGGAAGGTAAAGCAATTTGCTAATTAACTGCATCAATTGATACATCATATTTCTCTGCATTATGCAAATTAGAAATATAAGGTGGAAGTTTACCAAAACTAATTCTTTCTACATATTTAATGGCGCGATGTTCCTCTAATGAGGTTTGAATTAAGGTGTTTATTAACAACCGAAATTTATTAACATCTGCTTGAGATGGTGATTTTAATTGTGAAGCTAATAAACTGGAAATTTGCAAAATCAATTTAAGATTAGGTAAGTTAGCTTCGGTTTGTTCAATGAGTTCATATTTTTTATTAAGACAATATTCATTACCCACATGAGAATAATCAGCCAGTGTTTTTAAGAGTTCTGGTTTCCAATTAATAATTACTTGTTTTATTCCTGGAATTTTATTTAATAAAACCGCGATAATTTTCGGTAAGTTAGGAATGAAATCACCGATATTTCTAAATCTATAGATAGGAGTATCCAGAATTAATTCTATTGTGCTAACTGGTGGTGCGCCAAAAGTATAAGTTTCTAATGTATAAGGTGCAACAGGTTTTAATTCGCTTTCACTAATTCGTTTAGTAATTAATGTAGCCGCAGCACCGCCTAAACTATGTCCAGTGACGAAAATATTTTTGTTGGCGTTTTCTTCTCTTTGGATAAAGTCTTGTAATTGTTGCCAGAAACTTTTAACATAAAGATTAAAACCGGAGTGAATTGCTTCTGAATTGGGGAATGCAAGTAAGTTAAAGAAGTAATCATCTAATCTTTCTGTACCTCTAATCGCAATGACAATATCATTTTCTGTTGATAGAAGTAAACCACAACAAACTAATTCATCGGTATCACTTAAAGGACGTGGTGCTGAGATAAATTCTATGGTTTGATATGGTGGGAAAAATGATGGATAACCTGTTTTTAGGATATTGCTGACTAGATCATTTCCTTGTTTATAGGCGATGTAAGCGAGTTGAGAAATACAAGCCATTTCTAGGGTGCGTTGTCTGTCGGTTGATGTTTTCATGTTTGTTAATTTTTGGGTGGGTTTGATTATGTAATTACAGGGTTGTAGATTTATTGAGCATAGTTTGTAATTCTTTCTGCACTTGTTCAAGTTCTTGGCGTTTTTGGTTAATAAATGCTTTTTCTATTTCCCGTTGTTCTAGGTTTTCTTGGTGAGCTTTTTCTTGTTGTTCTAGAATATTTTCATATATTGATATTGTTTCTTTAATCACTTGACTAGCTCCTTCAAAGCGATTATTAAAAACTGTGTTAATAATTCCTTGTATTGCTTCATAAACTTTATCTTTCGGAGAAATTTTATCCTTATCTTTTGATTTTTCATGAAATTTTTGCATTCCTATTTGACAAATTGTTGTTTTGATTTTGGTATGTATCCCATCTACATCCAGCATACTTAAGCCAAGTGAACTAGCAATTGCAGCAGCAACAGCAGCAAAAGCAATTGCAATAAATCCAATGCCTGTAAAAAAGATTAATGCAGCAGCTAAAGCACCGCCTATTCCCAAACCTCCACCTATTCCTCCAAGACCCATAAAGTCATCATTTAAACCTGTGATAGAAATATTAATTTGCTTGCTAAAATTTGTTTTTATTTGTTGATCTAGCTTGTGAAACTCCCCTTCAATTTTATCTAGTTCATAGTTTATATAGGCACTTAATGATTCAAGATGTTTTTGAAGAATTTTTTCTTTTAATGTTTGATTTCCCCATACATCTATATCTCTCATTAATTCATTCGTGAATTGAGTAGTATAATATTTAATAAGTTTGTCCTGACTAAATACTGGGTTATGTTTAGAAGACCATTGCTTACTTTTTTGAAGTATGCGTTTTTCTAATCCTTTATTCCATTCTTCCCAAGATTTTTTAGTCTCTTCAATAACTAATTGTTTTTTTTCCTCTACTAAATTATAAATTCTGATATCACACCCACTAGCCTCACCTATTTTTTCCAAAATTTCTTGTTTTCCTGTCGCTGAAAGTTTTATTTTTCCGTCTAATGATTCCTCGACAATATCCAAACTGTCTAAACATTTGGTAATTACTTGAGTTATATCATTAACTGCACGATTAATTTTTAATGTTCCACGCTCTAAAGTCAAGAATTTCTCTAGAGATTGAGTAAACATTTGGAAAGATTGTAAATATTCATCATTATTTCCATTTTGAATTGATTTCAGTGCTGCTTTAGCAGAAATATAATGTACACGATTGATTTCTTTGAAAACAGGTAAATTTTCTTTTTTGACAAAACTTTCAAGTCTCTGTTTTACATCTTGAATATCTTCTTGACTATCGAGGTTATCCATGAAATTTACTAACACAAAAAGATTATCAGCAGGTTCTTTTCTAGAATTATTATTAAGCTGATATCTTACATCATGCAGTAATTATTTTTCTTTTTCAGGAAGTAGACGCATAGCATTAGTTAAGAAAATGGCAGCATCTGTATCTGTTAGTATTTTTTGAGTAATAGCTGTTCTTTGAGGATGTTCATTTAATCCAGGTGAATCTACTATTTCTACACCATTTTTGCATAATGCTAATTCAGGATGTTCAAAAATAATTTCCTCAATATTAGATTGTGCTAATTCATCACTACGATGTTCTAGAGCAGCTTCTTTAGAAATTGTAGCTTTTACTTTATACTCTTCAAAAGCAATTTCCTCACTTCTCCCATCTTTATAGCGACAAATTACCCGCTTTTGAGTTCCATATTTGAGAACTGTAACTGCACCACTACAAGGAATTGCTCTAACTGGCTGAATTTCTTCACCTAACAAAGCATTTAACAAAGTTGATTTACCTTGACTAAATTCTCCAACAACAGCTAACCTAAATCGCTGAGATTGTATTTTTTTAGATACTGTACTCATCTCATTGATGAGAGTATTTGGTAATAAATTATGGTTTTGGCATTCTTGAATTATCTGAAATACTTGATAACAATATTTATCTGATTTCTGACGATAGACTTGGAACTTTTTCAACTCATCATAGGATACACTTGTATGCTTTTGAGTAGTTTTAATTTCTGGTTTAGCAGGTAAAATTGCCAACATATCACTTGCAGCTTTTACAAAGACTGTATCAAGTTCTTGAAACCGAGAAGTATCTAGTAAAAAATGTAGTTCATTTAAAGCATTTGCATCAAAATTTCCTTGATGAGTAAATGCAATCTCAAAAATTTCTAAATATTCAGATTTAACACCTAAATTTTTAGCAACTATTCCTAAATATTGCTTTTCTTTGATGTCTATATCACGAACTTCTAAATATTCAGATTCAACGCCTAAATTTTTAGCAACTATTCCTAAGTATTGCTTTTCTCGTAAATCAATTTCACCATCTGCGACTGAAATTTCATAACCAAAACCAATTAATAATATTTTTTCTGATTCTGAAAGTGGCAATGTTAACTTTAAAAAATCCTGATTTTTTTTATAAGTTTGATTTTCTTTACCTCCTTTAATCATCAAGTTTGTTAATTTCTGTACATCACTATTTGATTGACTAAATCGAGATAAAATTTTCTGTAAATGTTGTTTTTCTTCTTCTGAAACTGTCCCATCTACAAATATTACTCCCATTAGCACTGTTACTAAACCAGCTAAAAATAATACCTGTGGTGTGATATCCCGTTGACTCAATTTTTGTCCTGTGATGCGTGATAATAAATCAACAGTCTCAGAAGTAACTCGTGAAGTATCCATAAAAATCACCAGTGGATAGAGTGGGTAGCTTGCAAACAATCCAAAACAGCATAGGAGTATTACAAGCAACAACCGCCCTCATCGGTGTAGGAACAGTTGCAGGTGTAGCATTAACAGCCGTGAACTTACACCAAACCCTGAAATTGAGGAAAGAAGTTGAGGAAATGCGGCTGGAGGTCAAAAATGGCTTTATTGACTTGAAACAAGCCTTAAAAGACCAAGGAGCAGAAATTAGACAACTAATTGAACAGGTAGCCCAAGATATCAAATTTGAACAACATCGCACCGTTTTAATTAGGGCTTATGGTTTATTTGTGCAATCTATAAACCGTTTACGTTCTGCTATGCAATTACAAGATATTAGCCGCCGAAATGCAGAAATTGACGCTGCTAGAGGAATGTTATTTGAGGCTTTAGCAGATTATACTAATCCCCATTTATTAGCAGAAACCTGTGCGCCTGGACAACTGCGCCGGTTAGAATGTTCTTGGGCTATTGAACAGGCAATTATTACAACTTATCAGGTGCAAAATGAAGTTTCCGCAGTGAGCGATCGCCTATCGCAAATCCAAACTAAAATATGTGAAGATGCCCATACTGTAATTAATCACTGTGAATCCCACGACGAACTTGATTTTCTCTTTCCTGAACTTACCCGCATTCATCATCATGATTTAGTAATCATTGAATCATGGCAAAATCATGTAGATTGGGTAAAATCTCTACCTCCAGCCGAATTAAAACTTTTAAATAGTGCAGATTTTCATAATTCAGAAATTACCCAAACTATCACTAATTCAGAAATACCACCAGAACAAATCAACTATGAAAATATAGCCGAAAAATCTCATTTTTATTCCTTACGTGATCAATTATTATTTATGTTTGCGCCAGAATTACGCCGGGAATATGAAATTTATGTGAGTCAACAAGCCGCAAATTCTGGATATAGAACCTTAGTTACATCTAACTTACAACAAGCATCGGATTTAACTGTTGCTAATCTTTTTTACTACTTTAATATTAGAGATGAATCACAGGAAGAAGTAAAATAGCAATTTCCAGGCAAATGAGTACAACGAGCAATGATTAACCGCAGATGGAAGAGTAACCATTCAGGGGGGTAGAAGAGCGATAGATCTAATCTAAGCTACTTTTTTTAAATTTTAATTCCATCCTGTGGTACTGGCTTATAATTACCAAGGGGCTGATGCTCCTGTACTTATAAGTCCAAGGGGGATAGATGACAATTAAACGGTTGCTGTTAATTGGGCTAACTTTGTTAGCGATAATGTTGTCAGGGTTGTCTTTATTAAGTAGCTGGCAAAAACCTCAGTTCCAGAGTCGTCTAGAATTGTACCAAACGAATATTGTCTTACAAGCCCAAGCATGGCAACCACAAGACAGCAGCGACGAAAGTATTCAAACACTTCAAGAATCCATTCTCGGCGCTAATCCTCAGATGAGTGCGACAAAGCAATATCGGGAAGCGAGTGAATCTGTCAAAACTAGTTTAGAGGCAACTAAGAAAAAATTAGCAACCCTGCAATCTTCAGCAGCTACTCTAGTTTCCGCAGCAGGAAAAAGTTTACAAAAATCTATCCAACAACAAGAAAAATTATTGGCAGAAGTAGATTTGCGACTGGGAATTTTACAAGCACAGCAACAGGAAATAGACAACGCTATTAAAACTTGGAATCAATTACAGCAATCATCGAATATCAATTCTAAATATCAAGAAGCTGCTCAAGTATTAAGTGGAATGTGGAGTCAACCCCCTCGTTTATTTCCCAAAGCCGAACAACTAATTCAACAAAATTTAGATGGTTGGTTTCGTTCTACGGCCTTAGAACAATTGTATCAACTCCAACAACGTCAAGAACCCCTAGCAGCCCTGAAAATTGACCAACAAGCAGCAGCAACCCAAGCATTGTTAAAATTAGCGATAATTGCCACTATCCCCACTTTAACAGCCTTTATTGGCCTAATTCTGCTGCTTTTCTTATTGGCTCAACGCTTGCTTAAAGGTCGAGAATCCTTTTTAGCTACAAATGGCAGTTTAGTTTGGTCTACTCCTTGGAATTGGGAAATAATTATTCAAGTTTTTGTCCTCGGATTTTTCTTAATGGGACAATTATTTATCCCCGAATTATTATCTATTTTGCCTATTCCTCGTGGTACAGGAAATGCCAGAATTGAAGCTTCTGTGGTTTTAATTAGTTATATGTTAGTGGCTTTTGGTTCTTTGTCAGTTCTATATTTTTCCATTAGGCGTTTTTTCCCTCTTCCTGACAACTGGTTTCGCTTCAATTTCTTCAGTAATTGGTTTTTGTGGGGCTTTGGTGGCTATTGTACGGCTTTACCGATTGTGGTAGTAGTATCACTGATTAATCAAAAATTGTGGCAGGGACAAGGTGGCAGTAATCCACTTTTGCAAATGGCACTAGAAAGCCGCGATAATACCGCATTAGGCATATTTTTCTTTACCGCAGCTATAGCTGCACCATTGTTTGAAGAGTTTCTATTTCGAGGTTTTTTATTACCATCTCTGACTCGTTATACTTCGGTTTGGGGGGCAATTTTCATCAGTAGTTTGCTATTTGCGACTGCTCACCTGAGTTTATCAGAAATACTCCCGCTGACAGCATTAGGAATGGTACTAGGAATAGTTTACACGCGATCGCGCAATTTACTTTCTTCTATGCTTCTACACAGTCTTTGGAACAGTGGCACGTTAATTAGTTTGTTTCTTTTAGGTGGTAATAATTAAGTTAGGGAACAGGTAATAGGTAATAGTTTTGATCCTAACTACTAACTTCTCAACTAAATAGTTGGAAAAAATCAATTGCACAGTTTAAAAATTCCTAAACCAATTAATTTTGTAGGGGCAAACCCCCTGTGGTTGCCCCAAATATCGGGGTAGGCACGGGGACGCTACCCCTACATTAAATCCAAATCTTTTATATAATTAATTTTGCTTGCCTACTTCTTAAAAAAATCTTCCGGATTTGACAATAATAGATATGTAGAAAAATCCATAGTGTTGGATATTTACTGATTTTAAGGTTAATTATCACCTAAAATTTGGTAAATATTCGGCACAATATTTTTATGCAAATTTTGTTATGTTTGAACAAAAAATTTAGTATTTTAATGATTGCTTGTTATCAGCATCTTATCATCATTTAATTCATATATAGGATTACCAATCACCAAGGAGTATAACTCAATATGAGTAATATCAACCCATCTCACACTATGAAACAACTGTTAGCTGGTTATGCTGGAATTATTTTTGGTGGATTTGGGCTACATAAATTCATTCTTGGTTATACCTTAGAAGGTTTTATTATGTTAACAGTTTCTATAATTGGTGGTTCTTTTACCTATGGATTTACATTAATAGTTATGCAACTTGTTGGTTTGATTGAAGCCATGATTTACTTAAATAAATCTCATGAAGAATTTGTTAATACCTATTTTGTGAATAAGCAAGGTTGGTTTTAGAAAGTTTGTCATGTAAAATTAATATGCAGTTGCTCAAATATGTTTCTCAAATATAAACAGATACACTTGTTAGTCTTGCTAATAATGAGTACGGGATATTTTAGTATAGTATCAGATTGGGAAATTAATTATTTCTGTAAAAGCCTAATTTTGATGTTACCAGTACAATTAACTGCTGTAATTTATACAGCTAAAATTAAACTATGATTTTTGTAATATTTGGATATGAATTTTAGTCTCACGCAAAGGCGCAATCACGCTTCGTGATCTCCTATAGAGTAGACGCAAAGGTAAGAGTTTTAGGAACAGGGAACAAATTGGTGTGTACTTCATTAGAGAACTCCACAAAAAAGATGATCCAATTTTGGAGGGTTGGAGAAACTTAATATTGTTCACTTGGTAAAGGTGGCAGATTTCGCTTAACCTCAAAGTAGAGACGCTGGTTATTAAGCGTTAAACTAACAAAAGCGAACCTCAAAACTAGCCATGCAACTGATCCCAAAATCTGAAATACTTATAGAATCTGTACCCCCCACAAAAATACTTAACTCAGAGAAAATTATTTTAGATGTTGGGGGGATGAAGTGTGCTGGATGTGTGAATGCGGTAGAAAAACAGCTTATTCAACATCCGGGAGTTAAAAGCGTTTGTGTTAACCTCGCAACAGAAGTTGCAGTCGTAGAGGTAGAAATTGGTACTGTAGATGCAGAGGCGTTAGTTCAGGGATTAACGGCTACAGGATTTCCTAGCCAATTACGGACGGCTAAAAGTGCTGGTGATAAATCTGCAATCCCGAATCCAGAAGCAAGACAACGCCAGGAAATGCAGGGGATAGTTAGACAGTTGGGAATTGCTGGTTTATTACTGCTACTATCGGGAATTGGTCATTTTGGTAATATTGGATCTGTTATTTTTCCGTTTTTAAATGATATCTGGTTTCATTGTGGATTGGCGACGATCGCTATTATGATTCCTGGTAGACCAATTTTAGTGGAAGGTTGGCTAGGTTGGCGACGGGGTGCGCCGAATATGAATACTCTCATTGGCTTGGGAACGCTAACAGCCTATATTGCAAGTTTAGTGGCGTTATTGTTTCCCCGAATGGGTTGGGAATGCTTTTTTGATGAACCTGTGATGATGTTGGGTTTTATTCTGTTGGGGAGGACTCTAGAAAAACAGGCGAGAGGACGTGCGGCTAAAGCGTTTCGCCAATTGTTGGCTTTAGCCCCCCAAACAGCCCGGTTAATTATTAACCCAGAACCGGAAAAATTGATTGCTGGGGCCAATATTATGGAAATTCCAGCGGAACAGGTGCGTGTGGGTGAATGGTTGCAAGTGTTACCAGGGGATAAAATTCCGGTAGATGGTGAGGTGCGGTTTGGACAAACTACCATAGATGAGGCGATGCTGACAGGGGAAGTAGTACCTGTGATGAAGCAACCGGGAGATGCTGTGACTGGGGGAACTTTAAATCAATCGGGAGCGATCGCTATTCAAGCTACTCGCACCGGTGATGATACAATTTTAGCCCAAATTGTGGCTTTGGTAGAAGCCGCCCAAACTCGCAGGGCCCCAGTCCAAAAATTAGCAGATACGGTGGCTGGGTATTTTACTTATGGTGTCTTAACTGCGGCTGGTTTAACCTTCCTATTTTGGTATTTGCTGGGAACTCACCTCTGGCCAGATGTTACCATGTCCGGGGCGATGGTAATGGCTCACAATATGGGAGATAATTCCCAACATTTAGTCCCGCACACTCAATATTCTTCCCTATTAATTAGTTTAAAATTAGCGATCGCTGTCATGGTAGTTGCTTGTCCCTGTGCCTTAGGATTAGCTACCCCGACAGCGATTTTAGTAGGAACAGGTATGGGTGCAGAACGGGGACTATTAATCAAAGGTGGCGACGTTTTAGAAAAAGTCCACAAACTAGACACGGTAGTTTTTGATAAAACCGGAACTCTCACCACAGGTAAACCCACCGTCACTGATTGTCTAGTGATTGCCGAATCAACTTTACCATCATCTCTCATTCAACTAGCCGCAGCCGTAGAAAGTGGGACTTATCACCCCCTAGCTACAGCCATTCAGCAAGAAGCCAAAGCCAGAGAGTTAATCATCCCCCATGCGGTAGACTTCCACACCGAACCAGGTATGGGCGTATCCGCTGTCGTCGAGGGCAAAAAAGTGCTTTTAGGTAATTGGGAATGGTTTAATTACCACCAAATCAAGATTCATGAAACAGCCCAACAACAGGGACAAAGACTAGCCTCAGCAGGAAAAACCGTCATTGGTGTGGCGGTAGATGGAACATTAACCGGATTAATTGCCGTTAGTGATACCCTGAGACCAGATGCGAAAACCGCAGTAGATAAACTCCGACAAATGGGTTTGCGCGTGATGCTCCTCAGTGGTGATAGATTAGAAGCAGTGCAGGCGATCGCTCAACAACTAGGAATCGCCAACACCGACATCATGGCAGGTATCCCCCCAGCCCAAAAAGCCGCCACCATTCAATCTCTTCAACGTGGGGAAATCAACACAGTGGTTGCTATGGTAGGAGATGGCATCAATGACGCTCCAGCCTTATCACAGGCTGATGTTGGTATCGCCCTACATTCGGGAACAGATGTCGCCATAGAAACGGCGGAAATTATTTTAATGCGAAATTCCCTGACCGATGTTGTAAAATCTATTCAGCTAAGTCGAGCCACTTTTAACACCATCCGTCAGAATTTATTTTGGGCTTTTGCCTATAATACGATAGGTATTCCCCTCGCGGCTGGTATATTATTACCTGTCTGCGGTTTCGTTCTAGGACCCGCCAGCGCAGCAGCATTAATGGCTTTTAGCTCCGTTAGTGTTGTTACCAACTCAATTTTATTAAGGAGGTTTGTCCCCTAGCAGTACAAAGTGAAAGTTATAGCACGAGTCAGGAGTCAGGAGTCAGGAGAAAACCTCTTTGGTAACAAAAGTGTGACTGTTAATTGATGGGACAATCATGGCAATGGAAGCAGCAAAAAATGAAAACCATCTACTGATTATTGAAGATGACCAAGGACGGAAAGAATTTTTTTTGGAAAACCCCGTTTATTCTATTGGTAGAGATCGAGATTGCAATATCCGTCTATTCTCCCAGTTTGTTTCCCGTTATCATGCCACATTAGTAAGATTACCGCGCCCCAATAGTCAACGCTATTATTATCGAATTGTAGATGGTGATGCCAAAGGAAAACCCAGTTCTAATGGTTTAATGATCAACGGGCGAAAAATTACCGCTCATAACCTCCGCAATGAAGATGAAGTTATTTTCGCGCCTCAAGTTCGTGCTATCTATTATCTGCTGCAAAATACAGAGATTTTTTCCTCAACAGATGCGATTGAGTACGACATTACATTAATCAATCCTGGCATGACTGAAGATTCAGAAGCTTGACAGAATCTTGATTTAATTTCCATTTTTCAGTAGGCAACAAACAACACACGGTATCAATGAAAATAGCAATTAGTGGTGCAACAGGATTTGTGGGTAGTCGGTTGGTAGAAAGACTACACACGGAAGGTCATAGAATTTTGGTATTAACCCGCAATCCTACCTTTGCTCAAAAGGTATTTCCCTCCCCAGCATTTCCTAACTTAGAAATTATTGCCTATACTCCTACTGTATCCGGCACTTGGCAAGATGCTATAGCTGGTTGCAACGGAGTCGTGAATTTGGCAGGAGAACCCATTGCTGAGGGACGTTGGACACCAGAACGCAAGCAGGAAATCCTCAACACCCGCAAACTGGGAACACAAAAAATTGTCGAAGCTATAGCTAAAGCCAATCCTCGCCCCAGTATCCTCGTCAATACTTCGGCTATTGGTTACTACGGAACTAGTGAAACGGCCAGTTTTAATGAAGATAGCGCCTCTGGTAACGACTTTCTCTCTCAAGTCTGTCAAGAATGGGAACAGGAAGCTACCAAGGTAAAAGATACCAATGTGCGGTTAGTAATTTTACGCTTTGGGATTGTTTTAGGTAACGGTGGCGCTTTGGGGAAAATGATTACCCCCTTTAAACTCTTTGCTGGTGGACCCATTGGCAGTGGTCAACAGTGGTTTTCCTGGATTCACTTAGATGATATTGTCGGTTTAATTATCCAATCTCTAACTAAATCAACAATGGAGGGAGTATATAATGCCACTGCCCCTCAACCAGTCCGTATGAATGATTTAAGTACAACTATGGGTAACGTCATGAATCGTCCCTCTTGGTTGCCTGTGCCGGGATTTGCCATAGAAGCTATATTAGGAGATGGGGCAAAGGTAGTTTTAGAAGGACAAAAAGTGTTACCCAAACGCACTTTAGAGTCAGGTTTTGAGTATCAATATCCGAATTTGCAATCAGCATTAACGCAGATTCTCACCTAATTCTTAGTTGATATAGTGGTATGCACTTGAATGAGATACAGAATTTACCTAAAAAACCTAAGTAGGGTGGTATTGCCTACCCTGTTCTGACCTACCCGATAGGGAGGTGATGAGATGAATACGCGTGAGTGAAGAATTGACCAACGAGCAAAATTGAGCATAGCGAAATCAGCAATATTGGTCAATGAGGAACGAACACTTTTTTTGTTTTTCTCCAAATATCTGATATAATTAGCAGTGGTAGGTGTAACCCAAATCAAGTGCTGAAAAGCAGCCTATTACAAAAGTTAAAAATTATCTCCAAAAGTCACTAGGGCATAGGGCTTTAAAGCTCAGTTAATGTCTTCAAAGAAGAGTCCCTGAGAAGCCCACACTCACCTGCAAGGGAGTGTGTGGAGTATGTCACGAAGCAATTTGTAGTGTGTTTGGTTGAGGGATAGATTCACCTTCTATTTTCCAAGCTTCTAAGTACATTTCAATTACTTCCTCACCGTTATCAATTGCTTGTTGACGGGTTTTGCCATGAGTGCAGGGCATGATCACAAGATGACTAAATTCTGGAATAGTTACTAAGAAAAGCTGATCTTCATCTGACCATTGAACAATCATACTGTATTGATTCATAAGTCCTAATTCTCCCCTAACTCTTTTAGTTCAGCTAATAACTTTCCTAATTGCTTTTCTAGGTAGGTTGGCACATCATCCCCATCTTTACCTGAAATTGTTAGTGTTTTTCTAATCAAAGGATGTCTCCATCTCTCATGACTGCCTTTCCCTCGTTTTGGTAGATATACAAACCCTTTTTGTTTAATCTCAGCTTTTAATTCCCGAATTTTTCTGGGCATTAATTTTGCCTACTTCTTTGTCCTTATAATTTTATATGAATATGGGACTTACGCGCTATACAAATTAGACATGATCTGCATCAACCGAAATTAATCATTTCCAGCTTTGTTAGTAGGGTGCGTCAGATGGAAAAATATGGCTAATGGTAGTAAAATTATTGGGTCTAACGCACCGTAGAAGCAACGAAAAAACGCAACATATACTTAGTAAAGTTTGTCAATGAGTAAGTCCTAAGATAGTTTAAAAATTCACAAATGCTATACAAACGTTTTGGTCGGACAGAATTACAAATGCCCGTTTTCTCCTGCGGGGGAATGCGCTATCAATATAAATGGCAGGATGTCACACCGGAGGAAATTCCCACAGATAATCAAGAAAATCTAGAAGCTGTAATTCGTCGTTCCGTAGAATTGGGAATTAATCATATTGAAACTGCACGGGGTTATGGAACATCAGAAATGCAGTTGGGAAAAATTCTGCCTCAGTTTCCCCGTGAAAACTTAATAGTGCAAACGAAAGTTTCTCCTGTTGCAGACCCTCAAAAATTTCGCCAAACCTTTGAAAAATCTTTGGCTTATCTTCAGTTAGATTATGTTGATTTATTTGGGTTACATGGCATTAATAATGCGGAAACTTGGGATTATAGTATTCGTGAAGGTGGTTGTTTAGAAGTAGCAAGACAGTTACAGTCTGAAGGTAAAATTAAATTTATTGGCTTTTCTACTCATGGTCCCATAGATATAATTTTCCAAGCAATTAATAGTAATCAATTTGATTATGTGAATTTGCATTGGTACTATATTAACCAATGGAATTGGGCTGCTATTGAAGCTGCAAATAAATTAGATATGGGTGTATTTATTATTAGTCCTTCTAATAAAGGTGGGTTATTATATCAACCTTCCCAAAAGTTAGTTGATTTGTGTGCGCCTTTGAGTCCAATGGTGTTTAATGATTTATTTTGTTTGAGTCGTCCTCAAGTGCATACTTTGAGTATAGGGGCAGCAAAACCAACTGATTTTGATGAGCATTTAAAGACTTTGCCATTGTTAGATAATGCGGCAGAAATTTTACCACCAATTATTTCTAGATTGGAATCGGAAGCGGTCAATATTTTAGGAGAAGATTGGGTAAAAACCTGGGAAACGAATCTACCAACTTGGGAAGAAACGCCAGGAGAAATAAATATACGGGTGATTTTGTGGCTGTTGAATTTGGCTTTGGCTTATGACATGATTGATTATGGGAAAATGCGTTACAATCTCTTAGGACAGGCTAATCATTGGTTTCCTGGTAATCGGGCTGATAAGTTAGGTGAATTAGATTTAAGAGAATGTCTTGTTAATAGTCCCCAATCTGAAAAAATTCCCCAGATGTTAGCAAAAGCCCATAATATATTAGGAAGTGCGGAGATAAAGCGTTTATCTCAGCAGTAGGTGACAGGTGCTACGCCACGGGGACAGGGAACAGGGGACGTTGACAGTGGAAGTACAGTAGACTTCCATATTATTCATTAGATTATTCATTAGTCAGTAGTCAGATGAGTGACTGGTCATTAGCAATTTGCCGTTAACTAATGACTTTTGACCAGTGACAAGATGTTTAACTGGCATCAGAAGAGCTAGATGTCGCTACATCTAATGTACTATTGATCACCGGATTCATCTGTGACATTTTCAACATATCCTGAGTCCAGCCAGGATTAGCAAACTGAGGTAATATTTCTTGGCTAAATGCTTCTGCGGCTTTGGATCTATAGCGGTTGGGGTTAAATATCAGCCAGAGTGTGCGCTTCACCACAACTCCTTCGATAGGGGTGCGGTGCAGGACACCCATTTGTAACTCTTTAGCGATCGCTGATGTAGAAACAAAGGCAGCACCTAAGCCTGATTGGACAGCGTTTTTAATAGCTTCTATGGAATTTAGTTCCATCTCAAACTTAAACCGTCTGGTGTCAATATCACAACGGGCTAAAACCTGATCAATGACTTTGCGGATAGTTGATTGGGAGTCAAGAGCAATGAATTGGAGTTTATATAGGTCTTCTTTTTGGATGGTTTCTAATTTGGCAAAGGGATGGGAGGTAGGTAAGATGAGCGCCAATTCATCTTCAGCATAGGGAACAGTTTTTAAAGATTCCCCTAATTCTGTGGGAATTTCTCCGCCAATAATCGCCAGATCAACCTGACCATTAGATACACTCCAAGCGGTGCGGCGGGTGGAATGGACGTGCAATTGCACAGCCACTTCTGGATATTTTTGTCGAAATAAACCGATCATTTTCGGCAGAAGATAAGTGCCGGTGGTTTGAGATGCGCCTACAATTAATGTCCCTCCTTGAAGATTTTGCAGGTCTTCAATCGCGCGGCAGGTTTCCTGACACAAGCTGAGGATTTTGTCTCCGTAGCTGAGGAGTAAATGCCCAGCTTCAGTTAATTGAGCGCGACGACCACCTCGATCAAATAGAGGGACATCCAGTTGCCGTTCTAGGTTTTGAACTTGTAAACTGACTGCGGGTTGGGAGACGTAAAGGCTATCAGCCGCCCGTTTGAAACTCCCTTCTTGGGCGATCGCTTTGAGAATACGTAACTGATCTAAGGTAAAAGGAAGGTCAGACATAAGGCTTAACCCATAAACTGGGGTGCATGAGTAACTTTAAAAATAAATCGAAATGAATAGTTTGGTAACTAAGCATGATTTATGGCATTGTTAACATTTAAAGAACCGTGAATTTTGACTTTGCTTTGCGGTACTAGCTGATTTGAATTTTGAATTGAGTTGTATATATGATGCCCAATCATTGGTTTACCTCCAGTCATTTTGTCATACTAGGGTTACAATTAGTTTTTGCGATCGCTCACAGCGGAGGGGCAGCTTTACGTCCTTGGGCAGAAAAATACATTGGACCTAGGCTTTATCGCATTATCTTTGCATTAATTAGCCTCCCTTTGGCTGTAATCTTAATTGTTTACTTTTTTAATCACCGTTATGATGGACAGCAACTTTGGCAAGTACAGGACATAACAGGCGTAAGCACATTAGTTTGGGTACTATCAGCTATATCCTTTTTATTTTTATATCCTGCTACCTTCAATCTACTAGAAATTGCTGCCATTCAAAAGCCCCAAGTTCATCTTTATGAAACAGGAATTATCCGTATTACCCGTCATCCGCAAATGGTGGGACAAGTTATTTGGTGTGTAGCCCATACCTTGTGGCTAGGTACTAGTTTTACCCTTGTCACCTCCATTGGGTTGGTACTACATCATCTATTTGGAGTATGGCATGGCGATCGCCGTTTAAGTCAACGTTATGGAGAAGCCTTTGAACTTGTCAAACAGCGAACTTCCATTATCCCCTTTCAAGCGATTATTGATGGTCGTCAATCCTTACACTGGCAGGAATTTCTCCGCCCTGCTTATTTAGGAGTTGCCATTTTCACAGGTCTATTATGGTGGTCTCACCCCTTGTTATTAGTGGCAACAAGTATGATAATGTGGTAGTTTAGTGTGATCCCCAAGATCAACAAAACATATAAATTTAACAAAACTTTGTCCTGATCACTTGCTACCAAAACAATGTACGATAAACTCAAACATATATCATTAGATTTTTTGCCACTGGGATCAGAAAAAGAATTTACTCATCAGGTTTCAGTGGGCTTTATACTCGTAAACAAGAAATAGTCATCCATCAGACTGGAAACAGGCAATAAATAGCAATGTAGAGACTGCAATAACCCGCACTGTCAGCATTGTCAAATTTTTCCCAAGCAGTAGCAATCAATAGCAATCAGGATTGGAAATGTAGAACAGCCAGCGCGGTATACACGGTGGCTTTTTTGTCAGCAGGAAACATCAAAATCCTTAATAGCAGGAGTCAGGAGTCACCGAGTCAGGAGTAAAACCCTGTTGTCGGCTGAATTTCATCAATACCTACGGTGCGTTGACACGAAACAATTGATATCCTCCGCCTTGTCCGTTGCTAAGAAAATTTCAAATTCAAAATGGCATAAATTGCCAATTTGTTCCTGCTGACAATCAACTTTTGATATAAAAACCTTATAATCACAAGAGGCATCATGGTGTTGTCGGTTAATGAACGGACATTTACTCAAGAAGTTTTAGAATCCCCTGTTCCCGTTTTGGTGAATTTTGAAGCTCCCTGGTGTGGGCTTTGCCGCATCATTCACCCGCTGTTATCACAATTTCAGACTCAATGTGGTGATGACCTTAAATTGGTGGGAGTTAACGCTGATCAAAATTTCAAGCTATCAAATACTTATAGACTGAAATCATTACCAACCTTACTGTTGATAGAAAAAGGTATAGTTAGACAAAGACTGGAAGGTTTTCGCAGTAGAGACGATTTACGTCTAGCCTTAGAAGCAATTAAACTCGCATATACAAATCAGGAAAAAATAGATACAGCAGGAGTCAGGAGTCACCGAGTCAGGAGTTAGGAGGTAAGAGGCGGGGAAGTAGGGGGCAGGGGGCAGGGAGAAAAGATTTGCCACTGACAACTGACAACGAAGCAAATCTAAAACCATGGTTAACACCCCACCCAAAGGGTATCGGGTGGGGTATTTTATCCTCAAGGGTGTGTGTCACAATTATGAGCAGTTGGTGAAAATTTTCAGTTAACTGAAGTTTGAGGTGGGAAAATTCAAGCTAACTTGAAGGTATTGGGCTATTGAAAGCAGTAGAGATTAGTAAATAATTTCTAGTCTTTCATTCCCAAACACAAACCCTCACCCCATTGAATTTTGATTTTTTCATCTTCTCATTTGTTTGTACAGAATTCTAAAAGTAGGCGTTAGTGATGGAAGTAATCTATCAGTATGCCTGGCTGATTCCAGTATTACCTCTTTTGGGAGCAACACTGGTCGGTCTAGGGCTAATCTCGATAAATCAGGTGACAAACCGCCTGCGACAATTAAATGCTGTAGTCATTATCTCCCTGATGGGAGCTTCTATGGCGCTGTCGTTGGCTTTACTGTGGAGTCAAATTCAAGGCCACGCGCCTTATCTTTGGACTTTGGAATGGGCATCAGCAGGTAATTTTCACCTGACGATGGGCTACACGATTGACCACCTGACATCTCTAATGCTGGTGATTGTCACAACAGTAGCTGTTTTGGTGATGATTTACACTGATGGCTATATGGCACATGATCCGGGTTACGTGCGATTTTATGCCTATCTCAGCTTATTTGGCTCTTCAATGTTAGGTCTGGTGGTCAGTCCTAACCTAGTACAAGTTTACATTTTCTGGGAATTGGTGGGGATGTGTTCCTACCTCCTAGTGGGCTTTTGGTATGATCGCAAAGCCGCAGCGGATGCTTGTCAAAAGGCATTTGTAACCAACCGGGTCGGTGACTTCGGGTTACTATTGGGGATTTTGGGGCTGTTCTGGGCGACAGGCAGCTTTGATTTCATGATTATGGGCGATCGCCTATCCAACCTAGTAGAAACCGGTTCTATCAGCAATTTCCTCGCCATTCTGTTGGCAATTCTCGTCTTCCTGGGACCTGTGGCTAAATCTGCTCAATTCCCCCTCCATGTCTGGCTACCAGATGCAATGGAAGGTCCTACACCTATTTCTGCCCTGATTCATGCGGCGACAATGGTGGCGGCGGGTGTATTCCTCATTGCCCGGATGTACCCAGTGTTTGAAAATGTCCCAGCCGCCATGAACGTCATTGCTTATACTGGCGCATTTACCGCGTTTTTGGGGGCTACCATCGCCATTACCCAAAACGACATCAAAAAGGGTTTGGCTTATTCCACCGTTTCCCAACTGGGTTACATGGTCATGGCTATGGGTGTGGGCGCTTACAGTGCGGGATTATTCCACCTCATGACCCACGCTTACTTTAAAGCGATGCTGTTCTTGGGTTCTGGTTCGGTAATTCATAGCATGGAAGCAGTTGTTGGTCATGATGCTGTATTAGCCCAAGATATGCGGTTAATGGGCGGACTGCGGAAATATATGCCGGTGACAAGTTTCACCTTTTTGATTGGTTGCTTGGCCATTGCAGGGATTCCTCCCTTTGCTGGTTTCTGGTCAAAAGATGAAATTCTCGGTGCGGCTTTTGCTGCTAACCCCTTCCTGTGGTTTATTGGTTGGGTGACAGCAGGGATTACAGCTTTTTATATGTTTAGAATGTATTTCTCGACATTTGAAGGTAAATTCCGGGGTAATGACGAGAAAATCAAGGTAAAACTCAAAAATGCGGCTGCTGCTTTGGCACAGAAATCAGGGACAGTAGAATTAGCTCCTAATTTTGGTCCTGGGGCGATGAAAAAGGGAGAATTGTCAAGTCACTCCCATGACTCCCACGGACACAGCCATTCGCCCCATGAGTCGCCTTGGACGATGAGTTTACCGTTGGCGGTGTTGGCTATTCCTTCGATGTTGATTGGTTTGGTGGGAACTCCCTACGCCAATTATTTTGAGCAGTTTATCTTTTCTCCTAACGAAACTTTAGCAGAAGTTATGGAAAAGGCTGCGGAGTTTGACCCCCATGAGTTTTATGTGATGGCGGGTAGTTCTGTGGCGATTTCTGTGGTGGGGATTACTTTGGCGGTGCTGATGTATTTGGCTCGTAAAATTGATCCGAGTGCGATCGCTTCTAAAATTCAACCACTCTATGATTTATCCTTGAATAAATGGTACTTTGATGATATTTATCATCGTGTTTTTGTTCTTGGTTTGCGTCGTGTGGCTAGACAAGTGATGGAGGTTGATTTCCGCGTTGTTGACGGCGCTGTTAATCTCACGGGTTTCTTTACTCTTGTCAGTGGTGAAGGTTTGAAATACCTAGAAAACGGTCGGGTTCAATTCTATGCCTTAATCGTTTTTGGGGCTGTTTTGGGCTTGGTGATTTTCTTTGGTGTTACCTGATTTTAATGGGGGCGGTTTGTCCGCCCCTGGATTGTTTTTTTAACGAACCGCAGAGGCGCAGAGGACGCAGAGTTAATGAACCACGAAGGAGCGAAGGAAGCGAAGGAAGAGGGGAAGAAAGAAAATTGAGAGTTGGGGTTGAAAATGGCATTTATCAAAAATAAATAATAAGTTATAATCATAACAAATTATTATAAAAATGTATGACTACTCAAATTAATGCTCCTCCTGCTGTTGATTATGCACCTCTGGAATTACAAGGGGAATTAATGGTTATGCAAGAATTAACCATTGAGGAATTATTAAATATTGCTGAAAGTCAAATTCCAGAAAGTCAGCAAGAATTACATTTTCAACTGTTAGAAAAAAATCAAAATAATCTATTAAGTGAATCTGATCGGTTATTGTTGAAATCTCTGCGAGTGAGTGCTGATTATTTAATGTTAAAAAAAGCTTATGCCTATGCACTTTTAAAGTGGAAAGGTTTTTCTCTTCCAGATTTTGAACAATTAGTATAAAAAGGTAAAATTATGAATATCCAAATTAAACCGGAATTAGAGCAAATTATTCAAGCACAAATTGCCACAGGTAGATATACAAATCCTGAAGATGTAATTAGTAAGGCGTTAAAATTGCTTTTGGAGTGGGATAAGGGTTATCAGAATTGGGTGGAAGAAACACGGGAAAAGGTGGATGTTGCTATTGAACAATTAGATAGAGGTGAAGGTATTAATGGGGAAGTTGTGATTTCACAATTGCGGGATAAGTTGCGTCAAGTGAGAGAGAGATAAGGATGAAAATACATATTATTTCTCCAGAAGCTAGTCGTGATTTATCAGAAATTATTGATTATTTTGTTACTAGAAATATTGATGCTGGAGAGCGTTTTGTTGATGAAAAGCCCTGGCGATTAGAAATCGCGGCTATACAAACGAAGTCCACCTTCGTGGACTAAAAGCAAGATTTCTGAACCAGCCAAGGCGGGTTTTATCTGTGTAGACGCGAATTATATTCGCCGGGTTATGAATATTTTTTGTTTCGCGTAAAGATGCAAAGTAGCAAAGGATAATTTATAATTATATTTCATTATTTAAGGACTAAATATGCCTATCAATCGTGCAGATGGTATTACTAATGCCGAGAAATATTTAAAATATTTATGTGAATCCACATTTTTATCGCTTTGGAGTTATTCAGGAGTATTTGTTGATCAAAGATCAAAAGGTAAAAGCCACGGTAAAGAATTATGTGATTTACTGGTAGTATTTGAAAACCATATAATTATCTTTTCAGATAAGGATTGTCAATTTAAAAGCAGCGAAAATCTGGATCTTGATTGGCAAAGATGGTTTAGAAGTGCAATATTTGATTCTGCCAAACAAGCTTGGGGAGCAGAAAGACAGATTAAAAAATTTCCTAAAAGTTTGTTCTTAGATTCTGCGTGTACTCAATCTTTTCCTATTGAAATACCTGATTTAATGATAGCCAGGTTTCATCTTGTTGTTGTTGCTCATGATAATTCCATGCGTTGTCAACAAGAACTTGGTGGAAGTGGTAGTTTGATGATAACTTCCCATGTTAAAGGAGATACACAGCACACCATTCCATTTTGTGTTGGAGATATTGATCCAAACAAAACATTTGTCCACGTATTGGATAACACATCTTTAGATATTGTCCTATCTACATTAGATACTATTTCAGATTTTGTTGATTACTTAACGAAAAAAGAAATCCTTTTTAGATCAAATGTATCTACTTTTGCAACAGGTGAAGAAGATTTATTAGCATATTACCTCCAACATATGAATGAGGATAAAAGCCATGATTTTGTCATTCCTTCTAACTGTGAACATCTGATTATTGAAGAAGTATGGGAAGATTTTGAAAAAAGTCCTTTACGTCAATCCCAAAAATCAGCAGATAAATCAAGCTATCTTTGGGATTGGCTAATTGAAGAGTTTAGTAAGCAAACTCTGAAAGATAAAATATACATTCTTAATTATCCTGATATGAAATCAGAAGAAGCTTTCAAATTTGCAGAAATAACTCTTCGTTTTTTAGCACGAGAGCCTCGGTTGCATAGGCGTGTTTTGGCAAATGCTTTGTGTGAATGGATTGAAGTATTACCAAGAGATAAAAGAGCTACGCGCTATATATTGCTTCCTGAAGAAAGTTGTCAAAAGACTGGCTATGTTTTTCTATTTTTACCACATTTTGAGGAATTCACAGTTGAAGATCATCAAAGAATGCGGTGTCAATTTTTAAAAGATTGCTCCATTGTTTTCAAAATTAACCACCCTCAAATTGAGCATATTGTAGGAATATCTATTCAACCTAATGATGATTATAAAAAACTGTTTCCAATTATTCTATATTTTGATGCTATGCAGTTGACAGAAGAAGATATAAATAAGACAGAAAAGTTAATTCAACCATTAAAAATCATGACAGATTTAACAACAACTGAGTTGTATGTTGCAGAGTATCCTTGATAAGTTTCAAAATTACTAATTCATTATTGCATTTCTCTCTTTTTACCTTCTTCCCTTCTTCCTTCGCGCTCTTCGTGTCTTCGTGGTTCATTAAATAAACCCATAACACAAAACGAATGAAGAAAGGGATAAGCAAAAACCTATCCCATAAAAAATTAACCAATTATCAAGTTATAAAAATCTAAAAATTGAATAAAAAATCTAAACCGATGCAAAATCAGTAAACTGTCTCATATAAGGTGGCTTAAAACCTAAAACTATATCCGCTTTTGATACTCCCAAATCTACCAACTCACTAGCTACCGCTTCCTCCGTAAAATCTCTCTGAATCCAAATTTTTCCATCTCTAATATCTACATGAATAATTGTCCCATAAACGTAACTCACATTAATTCATGAGATTAAATTTAAGCAATTTTGGTGCGTTACGCTTCGCTAACACACCCTACTGTCAGAATCAGGATTTCCAGGATTTAAGGATGTACAGGATGAAGAAAAAAACTCATCTTTAAAACCTGAAATATTCCCAGATAAATATTCATAAAAAATCCTGTAAATCCTCTAATCCTGGAAATCCTGATATGGCTACGCCACGCTACGCTATCAGACAATTAAGCATTTTCAGGATGAAGAAAAAAACTCATCTTCAAAACCTGAAATATTCCCAGATAAATATTCATAAAAAATCCTGCTAATCCTCTAATCCTGGAAATCCTGATATGGCTACGCCACGCTACGCTATCAGACAATTAAGCATTTTCAGGATGAAGAAAAAAACTCATCTTTAAAATCTGAAATATTCCCAGATAAATATTCATAAAAAATCCTGTAAATCCTCTAATCCTGGACATCCTGATTGTGACTATGAAAAGAAATTTTCATAATCGTCATGATTACCAATCCAGAACCATGTTACTGTATCATCATCCAAAACCCCAATTGCTCGGTAATTACGAGTTATCCTGACAGACCAAATATTTTCCTGATTATTGATACATTTAAAATGCAAAGACGGATAAAAAGGATTTTCTTTCCATAAGCGGTAAGCTTTTCTTGCACTCTGTCTAACTTGCTTGTCAAGAGACTGATATTCATCCCAAAAAGAAGGAAGGGTTGCAGACTTCATAACTTGTCATAGTCCATTGGTTTTGCAAGTCCTTCTGCAATTTCTCTTTTAGCACGTTGAGCAGATGCAATCAATTTTTCTTGAGTTTTCTTAAATGAATTATCCCACTTTAATTCATCTTGCAAATCTGCCAAATATTCTCTCAGATGTTCTGCAATTGTGTCTTGTAAATCTTGAGGTAAAGATTCCATCATTTTAACTACAGTAGTAATTGCTGGAGATGACATGATCTAATTTCCGTTTGAACTTCGCCAGTTTATTATACCAATAATAACTCAATCTTAAATTCTTAGTGTGCGTTAGGAGCGTGAAAATATTATAAAACATACATTAAACTATGAGCGCGACGTGACATACATTAATTCATGAGATTAAATTCAAGCAACTTTGGTGCGTTACACTTCCCTAACACACCCTCCTATCTGAATCAGACGTTTTTAAGCTAAAATAGACATAACGCCAAGTAGTTACTTGTTAAGCTGTTGTGCATTTAGTTTGTATAATTCTAGCGGGCAAGATGCCCGCACTACAAAGTTCAAGTAAATTATGGTTATCAAATTTAGCTGCGTAACAGCTTATAAATTATGCTCAATCAACCAATTTCCCAAGTTTTAACCCAAGTACACGAAAACTTAAAACAACTCTATGGAGAACAATTAGATAAACTAATATTGTTTGGTTCACAAGCGAGAGAAACAGCACAACCAGACTCAGATATTGATATTTTAATTGTCTTGAAAGATGTTTTTAACTATTCTCAAGAAAGCGAAAAAATCAGTCAAAGTATTGCTGATTTATGTTTAGAATATAACGTTTTGATTAGTTGTGCTTTTGCTACCCGTGAACAACTAGAAAATTATAACAGTGGTTTCTTTCGCAATATTAGACAAGATGGGTTAGTAATATGAACCCTGAACAACAAAGACTCCTAGAAAAAGCCGAAAGAAGTTTGCAAGCAGCAACAGAACTCAATCAAAAAGGTTTTGCTGAATTTGCAGCATCTCGTGGCTATTATGCGATGTTTTATGTTGCTACCGCTTTTTTAGAAGGGGAAGGACTTGCTTATTCTAAACATTCAGCGGTAATTGCTGCTTTTGGAGAAAAATTTGCACGTCCACAACGAGTTCCTCGTGAATTTCATCGTTATTTAATTGATGCAGAAAGAACTCGTTTACGCGGTGACTATAATACTGATCCTAATATTACAGAAGCTGATGCTGATTTGATCATTCAAAGGACTATCGAAATTCTGAATTTTGCTAAAGCAAATGTTGATTCTTTACCCCCTCAATTCTAAAAAAGATGATGGTTTAAAAACTTGTTTAATTTTGGTGCGTTACGCGTCGCTAACACACCCTACTGTCTGATAGCGTAGCGTGGCGTAGCCATATCAGGATTTCCAGGGTTTAAGGTTTCAAATATTCCCAGATAATTATTTATATAGAGGTATGCACTTGAATGAGATACAGAATCTACAGTAAAAGCCAGACGAGACTCTTAACTCCTGAATCCTGACTCCTGCTGTACTATACAGCCAAGATCAATAATTGGAACCAGGTGGGTGGCCCCAATTTGCCGATCTAGCGTTATCAGTGCCGCATTCATAATAAAGGCACTAGAGAACTTTTTGTCCCAGACATCTTGCATTTCATACCCGATTACCCAAAATCTGCTTGTGGTGGTCAAACAGATTCGTGAAAATGAGGAGCAGGTTCACAGAACTAATTACCCAACTTGGACTAGTTAGAATCCGCTGATACCTGCCATTGGTGTGTCCGAGAGTGGCAAGCTCTCAGTCAACATCTATCAATCTGCTGCTCATTAGAGATTTGAACTACGTCCTAGCTGGCTCTGTTGATAGATTCAGCGGGTAGGCAAATCAGATTATCTCCTTGGGTAAGGATTAAGCCACGTTGACGTAATTTACCCATTAAACGAGTGACAGTAACACGGGTTGAACCAATGGCGCTGCCAATTTGGGCATGGGTAAGGGGGAAGGGTAAGCAATAACCACGAATGACATCAGGATCAGTTTCGCTCATTGAAGGCTCTCCATATTCCTCAATCAGTAGGGTGAGGAATCCTAAGAGGCGGTCAATTGTGCGACGTTGTCCTAAAGCACTCAACCATAACAACTTGCGCTGGTGCTGATATCTAAAAGCATCCATAACTTCACGGCGGAAGTGAGGCCAGTTGTCTAGGTCATGCCAGTACATCCACAGCACTGCTGTTTGGTCAACGTGGGCGTAAGACTGGAGGGTGAATGGAGACTGAGCAACAATTTCAAAAGGTTGTCCTGCTCCCACAAAACCCAAGAAGGCTTCTTCGGGTGTTCTGTTAATGCGTCTAGATGTTAACTGACTGGCAGTAGCACTGACTTGGGCAGTTCCTACCATGCGGATAGCACCTCTTTGAACTAAATAGAGCAAACCAGGTCTAGCTGGAATGCGCTCGTCTTTACTGAAGGTGCGGCAGCGGTAGTGTTCTTGGGCCCAGTCAAGAATACGTTGCCAAGTTAAGAAAGGACGCGAAGCTTCGGAAAAGGAAGATGGAGATTGCATAGGTAACAAAGAGCGTTTGGCTGAAAACAAAGACTTGATAAGAAAAGTGCAAGGAGTGTCTTTGTGTTAACGGGGTAGGCATAACGCCTAACAGCGCCAGCCCTCCAATGGGATAGAAAGCTAAATTGCTCTCTATTTTTTCTTATACTTCCTACTGTACAACAAGGGTAGTAAAGATTACCCATTTTTTATACATTATTTATCAAATTTCATCCTACTCTCATTTTTCCCGACATCAGTAAACTTCTATCTCAAGGTAGATGGAACAGGATAAAATGATGCACACCATAATTTTTTTACAAAAGGATACGTGTCTCATAGACTACTTTTTGGAGAAAACAAAGCAGTTAAGCAGCTAGTAAGCAGATACTTAATGTCTTCCCTCGGTATTTTTACTAATAATGAGGAAATTACAGGCATAAAAGGGATAAAAGTTCCTCTCTACCAGGGAGGATATAATCAAAAAATTATATACCTCTCTGGTGTGGCGATGAGAATATCAAAATCTCAGAATTCACCAGTTATGGAGGTGGCCGAAGGCATCGCCGGATATTTATCCCAAAACAGTGATAGTTTATTTAGGGTGAAGGTAGTTCCCTCTGGTGAGATTCATATAGAACTCATGGACTCTACTTTAGCTGCTTGGTTACAAAATTTAATAGTTGCTAAAAGAACTGGAGACTTGGTAAATAATTTTTTACAGGACAAATTACCAACTTTGTCAAGTTCATTAAAGGTTTTTACAATTCAATATGCTCATGCCCGCTGCTTTTCTTTGTTGCGTTTAGGACAGCAGGAAGGTTTGATTGAATTGGACAGGACAGATATTAATAGTTTTATGGCTGCCAATTCTATACCTTGGCTCAATTGTGAGCAAAAACTTCTTCTTGATCACTCTGATGAGAATTTTCTAATTTATCAATTAGTTAAGGTGGTAGATGATTTGGTTTGTGCTGATAGTATTTCTATTAACTGGTTAAAAGCAGGTGGGAATTTAAGTCAAGCTTTTGAGCGGTTTTGGGGTAATTGTCGGATTTGGGGGGAAGTGAAAATTCATGATCCAGAATTGGCTCAAGCTCGCTTGGGATTGCTGATAGCAACTCAGTTGGTTTTAAGATGTGTGTTAGAGGATAAGTTAGGAATTGTTGCACCTGTGGAACTTTAAGCGGTTATCGCGAGGATGCAATGCAATCGAGGGCGCAGGCCCTGCGCCCCTACAGGTTTTGCGATTTATTGATATTCACACAAACTTTACAAAATCTTTGAGAAATTATCTTGACAAAATAAATATCTCCGCATAGAATCGCAGGTGTGTGAGGAGCGAAATTAGGAAGGACACCGAGACGAAACACGGCCAGTCGTCGGTGTCTTTTCTTATGTGTAGAGTTTTAATTAAGTAAGAATTTTTCCATTGCGATCGCTGCACCATCTAATTCTACACTAGGTGCTACCCAGTGAGCGATCGCTTGCACTTCGACTGGTGCCTCACCCATAGCGACACTAATGCCAGCATAACTGAGCATTTCTACATCATTGAAATTATCACCAATAGTCATGACATGATGACTTTCTAAACCTAGTATTTCTTCCGCTAGATAGCGGACGGCATTGCCTTTATTAACATGAGTATTAGCTGCTTCCAAGAAAGTAGCCACAGATGTTGTCATATATAATTCTGTGGGTTGATATCTGCGGCGTAAATTAGCCAAAAGTTGTTGAATTAAGTTTGCGTCATCACATAAAGCTAAAATTTTAGTGGGTTCATACTCTAATAATTGACGTAAATCACCGACGGGAATAGCATTTACACCACAGCGCTGTTGATAATTTTCCGTTTCTTTGGTAATTTCTCGGACATAAAGTTGGTCGTTGATGTAAAAATGCACGGAGAGGAGCGATCGCAAATCTGGCTGTTCAAAGTATTCTAGTAATTGCAAGGAAATATCTCTAGATACAGATAAATGACGATGAATTTTCTGAGTATTGGGATCTTGAATCCAAGCGCCTTGATAAGCTACTAAAGGCATTGTAGAGCCAATTTCCTGGTGAAACCGCAAAGCCGAACAATACATTCTTCCTGTTGCTATAGCAACTTTAATTCCCTTTGCTTGTACAGCAGCAATTACTTCTTTGACAATATGACTAAGAGTATTGGAATGTCCAGCAATTGTCCCGTCTATATCTAAAACCAACAGTTTAATATCACTCACTTCAGCAGGTGCTTTGTGCATAAATTCCCCAAAATTGAACTTCTAGCAAAAAATTAACAGTAGAGACTTACTTGCATAAACTTGATTATAAGGGAAATGGTCAAAACTATTGAAGGTACTAAATGATAATTACAAGAATTACAGCAAAACCAACCTGATTAATTTATTTTAGTATTTTATTTTTCACTCTATTTCAGAAACAGAAATGGTTTAACAGATAAAATCATCCGTTCTAACTCAGTGATACCTACTGATTCTTCTATGGCTACGCCACGCAAGCTATCAAAAATCAAATAGGAGTCCTATATATCTAAAAAGATAATTCTCGAAATAACTCTATCAAAGGCAAATTAAAATTAGGAATAACATCTTCTCCATCAAGACTATCTTCCAATTGCAAAAGCTGGGATGGCTTAGGTTTGTGATAGACTAATACACATTCTTCATCTGGCAAAATTACCCATGCTAAACAAGTTCCATTTTCAAAATACTCGACTAATTTATTATGAATTTCTTCAAAAGTATTATTAGGAGAAATAATTTCTACAGCTAAATCAGGAGCGCCATCAAAAAAACCTTTGGGTAATCGTTTTAAACCTTTTAACCTTTCCTTAGAAATAAAAGCAAGATCAGGTGATCTTTTGTTACCAGTTTTCATCTTAAAAGCAGTGCTAGAATCACAAGTTATTCCGAGTTTATGATCACGGACAAAGCCCGTTAGGAAATATCCAATAGTTAGAGCTAAGTAGCCATGTTCTACACCTGAATTTGCCACTATAATTAGCTTTCCATTCACATATTCATAAAGATTATCATTTTCCGGCAATAACATAAATTGCTCATCTGTTAAAGCCTGATGATTAGCTAAAGGTTGAATTAATTCTAAATTTGTGATTGCAGCTTGTGTCATTAGATTTAACTCCACAGATGAAACTAATATCAATGATTATACAGTTAATTTTCAGATCCCCGACTTCTAACACTAATTCATAATTTATTGACATCACTCAAAACGACTTAATCGTTCGATTCTATCGGTAGGGGTAAAGTAAAAGCTTATTGGTGTCAACTTAAGCTGAAATCCCTACCACATCTCGTTTCTAATCTCTGACTAGAAATGCAGAAATGCAGTTGATCATGGTGATTGAGGATTGATCATAACAAAATCCTTACGGGAGAAGGGTTCTAAACAATCATCCCCATATTTTCAATGAAATGCCCACACAATAAGCCTTCCCATGATTTTGAACCGGGTTTTCCATAAAAAGAACCGAAGAACCCACTTTATTTATTCACTTCTAATAACCGGGAATTCTCTAATCTTGACATCCACTTTTCTAAATAAACTTGATTATGTTTTTGCTCAGATGGATCTTGACTATCTAGAGGATAAGGTAAAAGTCCTAAAATTGCGGCACTAGTGACACAAAACATAGACTTTTGGAAACTCATACAAATTTGTACTCGCAAATCATCTTCACTCCTGAGACTGCGGCGATAAATATTATGTAAATATTCCGGCAAATAATGACGCATATCCTGCATTAACAAAGTGGGAGGAATACCTGCACTACCAATAGGTAAAGGATCTGCGTATAATGCACCATATTGGAAACGAGATTGATCTGGGGGAACTTGATACGCTTGGGCGTTTAAGGAAACTGTTCCTAAAAATGGTGTACCTCTAAAAAATACTGATTCTACATAGGGAATTGCGGTATCTACAAGGAAGGTTAAACCAACTGATTTGGGAATCAGATCATAAACTTTATCGCCGATTTTAACACTATATGTAATTGGTTTCATGGCATCTGCAACTAAAGCCAATTTAATATGTTCGACAACTTGGGGAATTGATTTAATTTCACCGTTGTCATAGCGATCTGATAAATTGAGAAACATATCCGCCATGACTCGCCAAAATTGACCTAATCCAGTGTAATAAGCAGAGACTCGTAACTGTTCTATTAAAAATTCGGGAAACAGTTCATTGAGTCCCCATATCAGGGGATTATATTTAAATTTAGCAGCAATAACAGCTTTAGCTCTATCGTGAAATTCTGGAGTATCTAAGTAGGTATCTAAACCACCACCACCATGCCACATCATGGTTTTCATGCAATATTCAGCATATTCAAAATTAATCCGATCATGCCATAAATGGCGGAATAATTTGGCAACAGAAATATCGCCATCAAAATATTTAAAGAAGGGAAAAAATACTAAAAACTGATGTTCAGCAATGTAAATAAGATTTTTAGAATAGGCATCTAAAACTACACCATAACTTTTGAGAATACCAACAACTTCTAGAACGTTTTCGGGACTATCTTTAAGTAATACCTGACCAGTTTGTAAGCGTTGAATATATTCAGCTAGAGGGTTGTAAGTGGGGCTGTTTTCAGTTGTTACCATTAGTGTTTCTCCAGAAAGTATAAGGAAGGATTGAAGGGTAAGTCATAATTAAATTTAAACTAAAAATAGAAGTTAATTAGTAAATAAAATATCTAATGTTATAGGTATGTCTGAAAAAATTTCCCTTAATTTAACACGCATTTTACTATCGTCTAAACGACTAGATGTGGCTTGGCATATATCAGCATGAGAAATATCATTTTTATTACCTGTATCATAAACACAAAAAGCTTTTAGATTATCATTAGTTTTTATTGCTCTAACGTCGTGACAAGTTGCATAAATAACACCCTGAAAACTTCTATCTTTACCTCGTTCCTCATCTAACTTTAGCTTGTATTGAACTTTTTTATTTAATTCTTCTCTTGAGGAATAGGTTTTACGATTTACTGACATACCTTTATCTTGAGCATCAGTAAAGGCAAATGTGTTTACTCTTCCAGTTTGTTCATCTATATGAATTGGTGAATAAATTTGCCTCACTAATATTTCATTATTTTCTACAATGCCTGGAGAAAATTGACTAACTGATACATTTTCACAATTACATTGAGGGTCGTTTTGCTGGGCGAACTTACATCTATTAGATGTAACAGTATAAATCTCTGGACAACTCATAGAAAATTAAATTTTGGCGATTAAATTAATTAAGTTTCTGGGAAATTCAGTTTCTTTTTTAAGAGACACAGATTCTTCTCCAATTTCTAAATTACCATCTTTACCATAGTACCAAAATGTTCCATCACCTTCAAAACATATCTCAATATAGATACTGTCTTTTTCCCAATATAAACTAACTATCCCCGTACCACTTACCATTGGTTTAGGTAATGATATGTTATAATCATTCAAACGTTTAACTACAGAAATAGTTTCTTCAATTGTTTTTGATTTAGGCGCAATTCCTTCATAACCATCCCAATCATCAGGTAAAGAAAGATAATTACGTATTTTTGTAACTAATTGAACTAATTTTTGTAATTTGTTATGTCTGCTTTCCTCTTTTTCAAAAGCAACTACTTTATAGGAGTATTGATTTGTTTGCCATTGCTTAATATGAATGGGAGGATTTGGAATTTTAGTTTTATACAAGAATTCATAATTATCTCTTTTGCTGTTTTCTTGAATAAAAGAAGATATTTCACTTTCCAACTTTATGGTTAACATTTTTATTCTCCGTCACTTTCTTTTAAAGTTAAATTTGCCAATGTCTTAATAATTTCCTCTTTATGACTATCTATAGTATTAATAATTCCCTTTTCGTCAGTTTTAACTTGTGTTAAAAATCTGGCACATAATTTCAGTAAAGTAAGTGTTGGAATAACTATCTGTACTTTTAATTCTTCTTCAGTTTCCTTTTGTCCATGATTTTCTGAAATATCTACTACAGAGTAAAAACTAAGTTTACTTATAGTTGGTCTAACCATAAGTCCCGCTCCATCAGCATATATTTCTAAGTTATCCGCTTTCATATAGAATACCCTTTAATTTTATTGAACAGGACTGCGTAATTTATGCAAATTCATTCACTTTTTTGATTATATCATATCAGAAACTTGTTGTTCAGATATATACTTTCATTGATAATTAGAGATTGGGATTAAGACATAGGGTGAGTTTTCCCAGTCTCCAATATCCATCGCTTAACTTTTGATTTTAGCTTTATCCAAAGACACGTTAGCTATTACATGATGATTATTCATTTTTACCATGGTGGTAATTGTGGCTTGGGTATAATAGACTAACCAATTGGGTTGAATACCAAAAATAACGATAGTTACGGCTAAAATGATGGCAGGGATGCGATCGCTCCAATACACACGAGGTAAGTTAGTAACTGCTGCTGATAACCGTCCAAAAAAGGCCCGATTTAAGAGAATTAGGAAGTAAACCGCAGTTAAACCATTTCCGAGCATGGCTAATAATGTTTGTAACGGAAAAACGGCAAAACTGCCCCGAAAAACAATAAATTCGCAAATAAATCCCACCATTCCCGGTACACCAGCACTAGCCATGACGGCAAAAATCATTAAGCTACCAATCACTGGTAAACCTCGTTCTGGGTTAAGTAGTCCCCGAATGACATTTAAATCTCGACTACCAGCTTTTTTATAGACAACTCCCACCAACAGAAATAACATGGCGGATATTAACCCATGACTAATCATTTGCATAACTGCACCCAAGACGCTGAGGGGTGTGGATGCGGCGGCTGCTAATAAGACATAGCCCATGTGACCGATGGAACTATAGGCTACCATTTTTTTCATGTCCGTTTGGGCGATCGCACAAGATGCCCCAAATAAGACACTAACTACTGCCCATGTGGCTAACCAAGGTGCTAAATAAGCCCAAGCATCTGGTAACAAATTCATTCCAAATCGCAGTAAGCCATAAGTCCCTAATTTTAATAATATCCCAGCTAACAGCACAGATATGGGTGTAGAGGCTTCAACGTGGGCATCTGGTAGCCAAGTATGAAAGGGAACGAGGGGAATTTTAATGCCAAATCCTACTAAAATTCCGACAAGGAGTAAAATTTGGGTTGCTAAGGGTAGAGATTGGGCATTTAAGGTTGCTAGTCCAAAACTGGGAGAACCACTTAACCAAACCATCCCCAGGAAACTGGCTAAAATGACGATTCCTGAAAAAGCTGTATAAATCAGAAATTTTGTGGCTGCATAACCCCGTTTTTCTCCCCCCCAAATCGCAATTAGCAAATATAGGGGTATTAGTTCCAATTCATAAAACAGGAAGAATAATAATAAATCCTGTGCTAAAAATGCTCCTATCACCCCAGCACTTAAGAGCAGAATTAGAGAGTAATAAAATCTCGGACGTTGTTGGGATTCATCGCTGCTATAAATAGCAATACAAGTTAATAGTCCATTAAGAATTAGCAATGGTAGAGATAAACCATCTATACCCAGATTGTAGTTTAAGCCAATTGCATCTACCCAAGGTAGTGACTCAGCAAACTGTTGACCAATTTCTCCAGGATTAAACTGAGTTGCTAGGAAAATACTCCATAAAAAAATAATCACGCTAAAGACGAAAGCGACAATTCGAGATAGTTTAGCAGTAATACCAAAAGGATAGAAACCAATAAAAGCCGCACCAATTAACGGCAGTAAAATCAATGTACTGAGCATGAAAGTTAGGGAATAGAGGGCAGGGGACAGGGGACAGGTGACAGGTGACAGGTGACAGGTGACAGGTGACAGGGGATAGGGGATAGGGAATAGAGGGCAGGGGACAGGGGACAGGTGACAGGGGACAGGGGACAG
>NZ_JADEVZ010000046.1 GCF_015207875.1 Dolichospermum sp. LEGE 00240 | reverse complement strand
ATCCGTTTAATCCGCGTTCAGCATTTTAATTGTCTATTTACTATAACAGATAACTTAATCCGCGCAATCTGTGTAATCCGTTTAATCCGCGTTCAGCATTTTAATTGTCTATTTACTATAACAGATAACTTAATCCGCGCAATCTGTGTAATCCGTTTAATCCGCGTTCAGCATTTTAATTGTCTATTTACTATAACAGATAGCTTAATCCGCGCAATCTGTGTAATCCGTTTAATCCGCGTTCAGCATTTTCATTGTCTATTACTATAACAGATAACCTAATCCGCGCAATCTGTGTAATCCATTTAATCCGCGTTTAGCCTTTTTATTTAATAAACGGTCAGAATCACGGATTATACGGATTAAAGGATTTCACGGATTTTAATTGTCTATTACTATAACAGATCACTTAATCTGTGGAATCTATGTAATCAGCTTAATCCGCGTTCAGTCTTTTTATTTAATAAACAGTCAGAATCACGGATTATACGGATTAAAGGATTTCACGGATTTTAATTGTCTATTACTATAACAGATAACCTAATCCGTGCAATCTGTGTAATCTGTTTAATCCGCGTTCAGCATTTTAATTGTCTATTACTATAATAGATCACTTAATCCGCGCCATCTGTGTAATCCGTTTAATCCGCGTTCAACCCTTTGATTATCTGCATTTCTTGGTCTGTTAATCCATACAGTCGCGCTACTCTTTCATCTATTTCTTGTTCCCATTGTTGGCAGTTTTGACCTTTGGTATTGAGACATTTCTGCACTAATTCTTCTATTGCTTTTTGTTCTTTTGATCATTTACTTTCCAAGATAGGTTTTAAAATGTCAGGACTTCTGACAGCAAATAGTTTGATGCGGTTAGGAACTTCATTATTTGGATCTGTCCATTTGGTATAAAGTTGTTCAATTACTTTTTGTTTTGCTGTATCCTCTAAATTTTCAAATACTTGGCCTTGCATTACTTCTTCAATATCTCTTTGTATAAATTGAATAACATCAATTTCTTTTTCTCTCATGTGGTCAGGAAAGTAGATATCAAAGGTTGCTGCATTTATGATTTCAATAAATTGAAAATAATGAGAATCACCAGATAAATGGTGTATTATTTGTGAAATAAAGCTAACTGAAAATGAAAAATCAGCTATAGGTAACTGATCCATAAATGTCTTGGAAATATTAACAGTTAGATCAGAATTATTAGAGAAATTGTTAGCATAATACCAGTTAATAACATCACTATTTATTAATGCGGCTATAAAATAATAATATGTTTTAAATTCGTCTTTTAAAAGCAAGTTATTAGTAGAGGCAAATGTTTTTAACTTCTTTGTATCAACTGCACAAACCAATGGTCTACTTCCTCCACTAATTCTTTGAATGACTATTTTATTGTCGGAATACCATAGATAATCAGGTCGAGTTCTATGTATTTCTTCAGGGACCCAATGCAAAAAATTAGATGGTTTATTTATAAAATATCTTTTAATATCTTTACCTTCAACAAGAGGTACTCTACAGTCTCCTGGTTCGCCAGAAATTAAATATTTATGGGCAACAATACCCTCAATATTATCCCTACAATATGACTGCAATATTTTTTTACCGTTAGAAATATTTTTAGATAAGTTTGATAGTTTTTCATCCATATAAATATTAAATGAATAACTAACATTTTTTAAAAATTGAGACTGATCAAATATTTTTGTTTCAAATTCAGATTTTTCAATATCACTAATTTCAGTAATAATTTTAGTTTTTGAAGTTGTAGTTCTATTACTTAAAGCAAGAACTACAGTTGAGGCAGTAACATTATCAAATATACCACTACCTAAATCCACAACTTGTTCAATGTGAGAAGTTTCTAATAAATAGCGTCTAACAATATCATATGTTGTTGTTCTTAGAATATTATTGGGTACAATGTATGATAAGTAACCATTTTTCTTTAGAAGAAATAAGCCTTTTACAATAAATATTGCGAACAAATTAATTTTCCCTGATTGATTAGATTTTGATTTTTTACCTCTAATCATTTTAGAAAAATACTCGTCTTCAATATATTTTTTAAAACTGCCATCAAATTCAACATCACGAGTAAAAACATAAGGCGGATTACCAATTACAATATCAAAACCATCTGAAATATCAAACATCCATTCTGAATCAAAGAAAGGAGAAGAAATATTTTGGTTGTATGGGTCCCAGTTTGCTAATTTATTTGCAGTATCGGCTGGCAATCCATTGCTGTGTAAAATGGCAGCAATTTTTTCTCTCAAAGCCTGATCTTGATCTCTCAATTTGCGCTTATGACTAGGAGATTTAGAACTAAATAAACGATGCCTTACCTTCTTCAAATCTGCTTCTAATTTCTCGATTTCTGGCGTATCAAATAAATTTAACTGTCCATCTGGTTTCTCAATTCCTATCAAAGTATTAGCCGCCACAAACTTAGTTTCGAGGTTAGGCAAAGGACGAATCCCAAAATTATCCTTACTCGGATCAACTTTTTGATCAACCACCAACGAAATAAAGAACCGCAACTTAGAAATTTGGGTAGCAATAGACTGGATATCTACCCCATAAATACAATTTTCAATCAGATATAACTTACGCCCATAATCTAACTCATTATTAGCAAAAGCCTCCTCAATATCCTGAATTTGGGCTTGCAAATCTTGAATACCTTGCTCCCGATATTGAGCGTCTTCTAACTCCTCTAACTGACTAATAGCTGCTTCAACTCTGGCAATTTGACGGTGTTTCCATTCCGTATTGTTCGGGTCAACCTTAAATAAAATATGTACCATCTTTTGTAAAATTCCCATTGGGAAAGCACCCGAACCACAAGCAGGATCAAGAATAGTACATTTATCCAAAGCCTTAATAATTCGTTTCTGAACCTCAGCATTTCCTTCAAATGGATTAACAGCATCAAAAGAAACAAGTTGATGCAATTGCCGATCTAAATCTTCCTCTTTATATCCAGAATCTTGATTAAATAACTCATTTTTTAGATAAGCAATGAGACTTTCATCCACCATGTAATTAACAATTTCACGGGGCGTATAAAAAGAGCCTGTTTGTTTTCTCGCCGTTGTCTTTGTTTCAGGGTTATAACTAGCCAAAAGATTCTCAAATACCTTACCCAACAACTCAGGATCAAGTGCTACATCTTCTTCAATCGGTGTATTTTCTGTAATTGTAAATTTGTAAGCCTTGAGAATATTAATTAAACCCTTTACTGCCACCTCTTTAGTTGTTTTATTAGTTACGCCATAATCTGCACTTAAATCAACTTTTTCCTCAATACCAAAAAACAAATAATCAGGGACAATTAACTGCTCATGTTTAGGTAAATTATCCGAAAATCCGTCAATAAAAATGTTATTTGTTTTATCATCCAAACATTCAAATAAACCACCATTTAAGAAAGGAACAACACTATTCACCATTTCTACAAACTGATCTGAATTTTGGAAATGTTTTTCATAGCGCATCAAAAAATTAGCGTCTCTATTCTGTCCATAATACTCATTCTTCCGAAAGCCTCTCACACGATTATCATGGCTTTCCATTGGTTTAATTGGACAGTTTAGCGTCGCAAAAAACAGATTTTGTAAAATCGCTTTGTAATAGATACTATCTTGATTTACCTGCTTAAATAACCCTAAATCATGATAGGGAGAGATATTTTTAAGAATGTTCGTTTGTAAATCATCAAGTTCAAAAAGCTCTGGAGGAATTAACCCTTTTTCTTTAATAAACCAAACAAAAAGCAATCGTGTTAGCAAACGGATCACATTTTTAGACTTGTGTTCTTTGTGCAAATCTTCAAGACTAACTTTTTTATTCTGAGCTTCAATTAATGTAGGCTCTGACGGAAATGTGACACGCCCCACTGCCCAAAAATACCAGTTAGAAAGTTCTCTGTAAAAATTCTTATTCAGCAAACTAACATCAAGAACCTTTTGCCAATATTGATATAACTTAGCAAAAGAATCTACCCGATCCTTACCTTGTTTGGGAATTGCCAACTCTGCTAAAATACGTTGATGTCCTGAATGTGGTTGTGTAATATCAATATCTCTTAACAGAGTTACTTTTCCCGCTTTTTCACCTTCACGATTATCCTTATATTTTAATCTTTCAGTATTAGCAAATGCTAGATAATTGCCATATTTAAAAATAATCACTACAGGAGTATAACAAAACTCCCGATTAAAAGCCCGTGATATTTCTGCTAAATGCGATCGCGTGGGTAATAAACCACTATCACGATTATTTAAAGTTACCCCAAAAATCAAAATTCCATCATAATCAGATTTAATTTGATCAATCTCTAAACCTTGCTTTTTACTAAAAGCTGCATCATCAACTAACCCAACAAAATAAACATCATTAACCAACCTAAAAGATTCATTATCTTTATAGGTATTCTGTAATATTTCCTTTGCCGAAGTTGGCTTATCATCTATATAATTAATAGGTACATTTAGCCCACCCAAAAAAGCCTTTAAAGCGGGTAAAAAATCCATTTCATTAAAAATAGTTAGTTTCATAGTTAACTCCATAATTAGTTAATCCGTGCAATCTGTGTAATCCATTTAATCCGTGATCAAATTCATTATTTATAGATTCTGGAAGGATTTGAGAATTTGCAGCACGCGATAGAGTTCATTACTCGATCGCTTAAAAAGTGAAAAATCATCAGAAAGATCGTATTGAGATTGTTGCAGCTTAACAAACATAAAATGATCGCCGTTGGTAACGAGTCCATAAGTTGGTTTATCACCATTTGGGCTTGCTGTCATGTAGGTAAGAGCTTGTGGTACTGCCACTAAAAATGAAAAACTAGAACGCTTTGCTTCCACTAAAACTATCCATAAATTGTTATTCAAAACTAAAGCATCAATTCTTCCGTGATAAGTAACACTACCATCATAATCGCTAATCTCAACTGACTGCTCACTTCGCAAACTAAAAGGTGATTCCAGAAAACCTGCTAAAAATAGTAATGGTGAAACCATCAACAAATTTACTGTTCCCTCAGACAAACAGCCTTGATTAATATGATATATATAAGACCCTTTGATCCGATCTAAAGTTGTTTTTTCGGTATCTTCTAATTCTTCAAAATCTCTACACCATTCCATGAAAAAGTCTGGATCATGCGATCGCCTTAGTCCTAACTTTATCTCTACATCATAAAGTGATTGAATATTTTCTGTAACTGCAATAGTCATAGTTATTTACTCCCAAAAACTTCTGAATCACGGATTAAAGGATTTCACGGATTTTGATTTTTCGTTATGCTACAAGTCCGCGCTATTACTAGTTTATCTATCTTTGTCTATAACTATAACAGATCACCTAATCCGTGCAATCTATGTAATCCGTAAAATCCGTGTTCAGCATTTTATACTGTAACTAACACCCAACTGATTAAATCGAAATTACTTAGCTGATATTTACCATCAACTGTAACATTTTGCTTAATTCTATCTATAGAAGCCTTATTACCTCTTTTTAAACCTTGCAAAATTCCCAGAGTTTCATTACCCATCGTCTTTTTGACAGAACCATCTTCCATTTGCTCCTCTTGTACTGCTTGACTGGTCAACCAAGTTTTAAGCGCGTTTACTAACTCTGCAACTGCCACCGCTTCACCGCGATCAATTGCATCAGGAACAAAACGCTCGTTATCCTTATACAAGGTTAGCAAATCTAAAACTTCTTTTTGATTTTTTAAAATTAATTTACCTGATTTATCAATGTAAATTAAATCAAACACCTGATATTGATGATCTAATTTTTTAGCTGGTTTAGCAGGATACCCCAACAAAGCAATAATACCATCATGCAAATCATGATTCAAATCATTATTCAAATCATCATGAATACCAGATTTCTGCACTGCTGTAAATCCTGTATATACACCTTTTGGTATTTGGCGATATTTATCTTTATCACGATTAAATTCTGTTAATAAATCCTGACGATATCGCTCTAAAGACAAACTATCAAAGCCTAAACCTTGATTACTAACTTCAATATCATCCCATGTAGTTTGCATTTGTCGCATCATCAGATCATTCATTTTTTGATCAAATTCTTCATCATGAGCCATCTTAGCAAAACTATCAGAAAATTGATGATCTACTTCTGCTCCTGCTAACTTCATGGCGGCCATACGCTGTTCAATTCTTCCTTGTAAATTGAGATAGGAATTAATGTTATCTGAAGGCCAGAAGTTAATCCCAAAAATTTCTTGATTAGGACTACCTAACCGATCAATCCTACCCATACGTTGGATAATTCTCACAGGATTCCAATGAATATCATAATTAATTACCATATCAGCATCTTGTAAATTTTGCCCTTCACTTAAAGCATCCGTAGCAATCAAAATATCTATGGGTTTCTTGAGTTTGTGGTAAGTTTCAGGGTGATTATCTTTAACCCATTCTTGCCATTCTGCAAAGGCTTCAAGACCTGATTTTTCAGAGGTAAAAGCCCATTCTTTTTCACAAAATAGCTTTGTATAGGGTGCAAATCTTTCGAGAATAGCCTCCATTTTCTGTTTGTGTGGGCTATCATCGGAGTATGATCCTGTTCCTGATGCGATCGCAATTTTATCAAAACCTCTAGCTTGAAGTTGTTTAAATAAATACATCGCTGTATCACGATAGACTGTAAAAATTACCACTTTTTGATTATGGTTATTTGCTCCTGATTTACGCTTTTTGATAATCTCTATAATCAGTCTTTCTAACTTATCATCACAGGATTTAAACTGCTGGGATTTTTGAATTTCTTTATCAATTTTTATAGCAAACTTTTGTAAATTAATATACAGCTTATCGAGAGCATCTAAATCTTTTTTGAGATCCTCTTTAAACTTATCTAAATTACCAGATTGATCAATTTCTGCAATACTGATAGGGCGTTTTTTACCTAATGTATATTCTTCCACTATTTGAGTAAAATCATCATTTTCATCATTTTCATTTTCTAAAGTATAAACATCATCTTCTAATAATAAGGTTTTTACCTTGTTTGCTTGATAAAGTTTAATTTTATCTAAAGCATTTTGATGATGATCTTTGATTTTTTCTACTGTTGAGTAAAAGGAAAACCAAGAAGACTCTAATCGCTTAACCATCAAAATATAAATCATTTTCACTAAAAAGCGATCGCGTGATTTTTCATCGCGTAATATATCTTTCTTAGCGTCTTTTTTATTATCTGATTCATCATCTAAATAAAAAGCTGGCTGATATCCTGATAACATTGGTGGAAAATGATCAAACAATTCCTCAAAGGTTTCAAAATTACCAAGTTGATGTGGTGTGACAAATAAATTTTTAGGCTTGTTTTTAGTAGGAAATAGTAAATTTGTCTGTTGACCTTCCACCATTGTTCTAGTTCTGGCAACTAATAAAGAATCTGTTAACCTAAAAAAATCATTACCTGAGAGCTTTTTAATAAAATTGCCAATTTGAGGGTTTGCATCTCTGCGCCACTCGTTAAATATAGTCTGTGCTTGTTTAAAACAATAATCAATATTTTTTACACCTAATTTGCTATCATATCCATGTACATCACCTTGAACCATTAACTTAAATTGATTTCTCACATCATTTAAGGAATTATTAATGGGAGTTGCAGATATTAGTAAAACTTTGATATCTTGATTATTTTTTAAAATTTCATCAACTAAAAAGTTATAACGACTAGATTTATCATTTCTGAGATTATGACTTTCATCAATGACAATTAACTTAGGTTTGTCATCACAAAAAAACTTATCAGCCCGATCATTATAGGAATTTAAGCGATCGCTGTTCATATCGGTATGAAAACGAATAAAAAATTTCAGTTTATCAGATTCAAATTTTGATGCTTGATCTTCCTTATAGCGTCTCCAATTACTCTCTAACTTTTTAGGACAAAGTAATATAACTTCCCGTCCTTGCATTTGAAAAAACTTCATTACAGCCAAAGCACTCCAAGTTTTTCCTAAACCTACCGCATCTGCTAAAATAGCTCCATCATATTTTTGCAACATTCTAATTAGACTGAGAACACCCTTTTTTTGAAATTCATAAAGAGCAGAAAAAATAGCAGTATTTTCTAATCTACCAACTTGACGATTAAAATCTGGATCATTGTCAATTTCTAAAACTTGATTACCAAACAACTCAAATAATATCTTGTAGTAAATATCTCTGGGAGTATATTTAATAAATATTTTTTCAATTTCCTGAATTAGATATTGCTTAAAATCTACCTTTTTAGTTGTTCCATCTTTCAATAAGAGAGTTTTTTCTGGATGAGCTTGATGTTTATGCCAAAGTGAATCAAACCATTTTACCAACTCTTTATATTGATGATTATTTCCCGTCTCAGCAATATTCAATTCTAAATTATTGGTATGTTTTAGTCCAATTCCAGCCTCAGTTAAATTGGAACTACCAGAAATAAAATACTTATTGCGATCGTCATCCTTCAATGGCTCAAATAAGTAACACTTAGCATGACAAAAATTCGGCTCTAAAGTTTTTGCTTTCACCTTGTCCTGTTTTAAAAACATCACAGCTTCCTGTGCCAAAAGACTAAGATTCAGAGCCGCTTCAATGGTAATATTTTCATTTAGTAAATCTAAGGGGCGATTTTCAATTTTATCTAAGTTAACAATATCGCCAAGCACTAATCGAAATTTAGCAATTTTATGATTAATTTCCTGAGAAAGATAAGCTAAAGCCCCAACAGTAAAATAACCTGTAACAATGTCTACAGTACCTTCTTCTGTGTAGTTTATAATCCACTCATGAACCTTCCGATATTTTTCATTGTCTAATATCATTTAGCCTTTCCTTGTAAAGAGGGTAAATCTCGCAAGTGTGTTATTAGCAGCAAGTAGTAAATCAAAATTAAGTATACTCCTATTTGACTGTATACGTTATTTTGCGGGTAATCCAGAAAAAATCGGACAAGGTATTATGGCAAGTCACTACACTTTAGTGCCAAAACGCTAAATGACTGCTTTCCGATGCAAACAAAATTATAGTATGTTTAGAGCTAACGCTCATATACGGCAACAAAATTGCCGTAATACCATACCAACATACTTATACTTTGCTGAAAATGAACTCTTTCTAAATCGCGCTACTACACAACTAAAAACGCATAACTAGCTCAACAATAGGCAAATTTTAACTATAGAATTTGTTGAACGCTTAATTAACTGTAACGAACCAGCTTTAAAAATTACCGCTATATAAATCGTGAGTCAGCTTTTAGAAATTAATCCGACGATAAACTTCACCAAGAGGAACTTCTACATTTAAACTATGTACTAATATAGACTGATCAATATGATCATAAACTTGCCATTGCCAGCGAACTGCTTGCAGCAGCGCTTCCCTATCATAACCTTCAGTAGAGGGTGATAAAACTTCTACAATTACTAGAGGATTGAGAATTTCATCGGTGCGATAGCTTCGCTCGCCGCAGGCATCGCCATTAAACTCTGGTTCACCATTAATTACAAGAACATCAGCATAAGTACCATGATTAAACTCAGAAATCCAGATTCTTAAGTCCCCATTATAAGTTTGAAAATTAGTATCTCTGAGAGGTGACGTACTCCACACACTCCCTTTCAGGTGAGTGTGGGCTTCTCAGTGACTCCTCTATGAGGACATTAACTGAGCTTTAAGACCGTGCGCCCCACGGTTCTTTGGTTTTGAGATTTGTTTTTTGTTTTGTAGGCTGCATTTCTGCATTTAATTGGACTACACCTACTTTTTTATAATAACATAAAATCAATATTTTGTTCGTTTCGTCGCTGTAGCCTTCTTTGTTTTCGCTACGCTCAAATACAATTTGGGCTACGCAACTCAACTCACGCGCATTCATCCCACGCTCCTAAGAGTGAGACGTGGGGCTTCTGCTGATTAAGCTAAATTAAGTAAAGTAGTAATATTGACGGTAAGACGACTATGAACTTCTGAACCTCCAGCCATTGCAATAATTTCCCCGTTACGATATTCATGTTTTTCTACGGCGGTTTCCTCCATTACCCGATACTCATCTGGAGTGAAGTGAGTTGTTGTTATATCCTGGGCAATACTGGGGGGACTGGTTTGAGTAATAACCACGATCAAACCTCATGAATAATTGGGTTTATTTTAAGACAGTTCTTCCTTATCAACTTCATGATAACAAATTTTCAATCAATTGTCAAGACCTTAAATACTATTTTTCGCGCTCGGATTTTCGGAATCGTTGCTTTGATAACCTACAATAGATAGTTAACTAATAAAATTAGGAGTTTATAAGTAGTGTCTGAAGAGACTAAGACCCATTGCTTCGTAGTTGGCATTGGAGCTTCTGCGGGGGGACTACGAGCATTAGAAGAATTTTTTGATAATATGCCCGCAGATAGTGGTGCAGCCTTTGTTGTGGTGCAACATCTCTCTCCAGACTTTAAAAGTTTAATGAAAGAACTGCTGGAACGTCGGACTCGCATGACAGTGAAGCGGGTACAAAGCGGAATGCAGATTGAACCGAATACAGTATATTTAATTACGCCTCAGAATAATTTAGTTGTTAATGATGGGATTTTAGAGTTAATTCAGCAAAGTGAACCACCGCGACAGCAGCCGAATTTCCCCATTGATATTTTTCTCGATTCCCTATCTAGAGATAGAGGAGAACAAGCAATGGCTGTGATTCTTTCCGGGACGGGAAGTGATGGGACAAGGGGGATACAAAGCATTAGTGAGTCTGGTGGGTTGACGTTTGTGCAGTCACCAGGGACAGCAGAATTTGATGGGATGCCCCAAAGTGCGATCGCTACAGGTATTGTAGATCAAGTGTTACCACCGGCAGAAATGGCGCGGACGATTTATGAAATCATCCAAATGCAGCGTCAAGGTGCGACTCAGGGGGAATCCCTCCTCCCAGAACTAGAATCAGAAAAACTCCGTGCGATTATTCAAATTCTTAATCAATACGAAAAGCTCGATTTTTCCTATTATAAACCCAGCACCCTCAGCCGCCGCATCTACCGCCGTTGTTCTCTGAGTGGACATAATCTCTTAGATGAATACGTAGAATATTTGACTACTTCCAGTGAGGAACGGGCGCTGCTACGGGATGATTTAATGATTGGGGTGACAAGGTTTTTTCGAGATTCTCAAGCCTGGGAATACTTAGATAAAGAAGTCTTACCCGAATTAATTAGCCCTTTGGAAAATGGTCAACAGTTAAGGGTGTGGGTAACAGCTTGTGCAACTGGGGAAGAAGCCTATTCTATGGCGATTTTGATGGATGAGGTCATCAACCGCTTAGGAAAACAACTGAGTGTCAAAATTTTCGCCACAGATATAGATGCAGCCGCTTTAAGCAAAGCCGCAGAGGGAATATATCCTGAAAGTATTAGTATTGATGTTTCTCGTAAACGTTTAGAAAAATATTTTACCTTCCGTAACCGTAATTTCCATGTGTCGCGGGCGTTGCGGGAAATGATTATTTTTGCTCCCCACAATTTGGCGAAAAATGCCGGATTTACGCGAATGCACCTGATTAGCTGCCGCAATGTCCTAATTTATATGCAGCCAGTTTTGCAACAGCACGTGATGAGAATGCTGCATTTTTCTTTAATGCACAAGGGTATTTTGTTTTTGGGTGCAGCGGAAACACCAGGGGAATTAATTGAAGAATTTAGTCCCCTGTATGAGAAATTTAAAATTTATCAAAAGCGGCGAAATGTGCGTTTACCAATTCTAAATCAAAATTTAGAATATATAACTCCCGTCGTGGCTCGTCCTAGTCAAACCAGACGGGGAAATGTACAATTTGATCCGGCTTTGGGTGCCGCTTTTAGTGCTTTTGTCCGCCGCAGACAATGTACCTGCTTGTTAGTTAATGATGATTTGGAACTGTTCCACGTCGTTACTGATATGGTACAGATCATGCAAGTTCCAGAGGGACAAATGACCAGAGCGATCGCCGATTTAGTCCCAACTACCCTAAAATTACCGATTAATACTGCCCTACATCGTGCCAAACGCGAACGAAAAACTGTTCTTTACGGTAATATTCACTTAAATCAGGGCGATAATATTCGCAGTGTCAATTTAGAAGTTACCTATCATACGGGAGATACCCGCATGACAGACTTCTTCATGTTAATAATTGAAAATGAAGAACGTCCTTCTTTACCCAACCGTCCCGAAGCTTTTCAACAGGACGCGGAAGCAACTCAACGCATTCTCGATTTAGAATACGAATTACAGCAAACCAGAGAAAACCTCCAAGCCACCATTGAAGAATTAGAAACCACCAACGAAGAACAGCAAGCCACCAATGAAGAACTACTGGCTTCTAATGAAGAATTGCAAAGTACCAACGAAGAACTACATTCCGTTAACGAAGAACTTTATACAGTTAATACAGAATATCAAACGAAAATTCGTCAATTATTAGAATTGTCCAACGACGTGGATAATTTACTCAGGAGTAGTGAAATTGGCGTAATTTTCCTAGATAGAGAATTGCGAATTCGGAAATTTACTCCCGCAGCCACAACCGCTATTAACCTCTTAGAAACTGATGTTGAACGCCCAATTCAGCACATTACCCATAACATGAATTGTCCCAATCTGCTGGAATTATTACAGCGGGTAGTGGAAACAGAACGACCCATTGAACAAGAAGTGAAATTAAACAATACGGATGTTAACTTATTGATGCGTTTATATCCATACCTTAGAGATGATGGACAAACGGATGGGGTAGTCATTACCTTTGTGAATATCAATGAAATCAAGCAAGTCCAGGAAGCTCTACAACGCCGCACGGAGGAATTAGAAAAACTTTATAATACAAATCCGGTGGGGTTGGTACTCCATGACGAAGAATTGCGATTTGTGCGAATTAACGAAGCAATGGCGGAAATTAATGGTTTATCAGCTAATGCACATATTGGTAGACAACTCCGAGAAGTATTACCAGATTTAGCAAATCGAATTGAACCGATTTTATATCAGGTATTAGCAACAGGAAAATCCGTTCGCAATGTAGAGATTTCTGGGTTTACACCTTCCCAACCAAATGTTCAAAGACATTGGATTGCTAGTTATTATCCTGTTAATCAACTTGATGGTGGTAAAGCTGTCAGTTCGGTAGTGGTGGAAGTTACCGAACTTAAACAGGCACAAATGGCTTTGTTGCAAAGTGAAGAACGATTACGAGCTTTGATGAATTCCAGCCAAACCATTTTATTTAGTTGTGAACCCATTGGAGATTATCGAGCTACCTTCATTAGTGATAACGTGCAGTTGATTCTCGGTTATTGTTCAGAAGTGTTTTTAGATGAAACTGGTTTTTGGTACGATTATATCCATCCCGAAGATAGAAATCGCGTACTAGCTGGATTGAATAGGTTGGAATTTGACAATAGCTATTCCTTAGAATATAGGTTACACTGCGCTAATGGTGACTATCGCTGGTTTTTTGCTCAGTTGCGGTTAATTAGGGATCAAGAAGATGAGCCATTAGAGTGTGTAGGCTATTTAGTTGATATTAGCGATCGCAAAGCTGCTGAAAAGATTCTCGAACAACAGGTACAAAGAGAACGACTATTAAAACAAATCACCGACGAAATTCGCCAAAGTCTCGAACCGGAAAAAATCTTTGAAACCTCCGCAAACCGTATTGGTGAAGCCTTTGGAGTAGATCGTTGTTTCCTGCATACTTACGAACTTGAACCCACAGAACATTTACCAATAGTAGCAGAATACTTGAGCGGTGATATTGCTTCCCTTCAAGGAGTCCTAGGACCTATTGCCGGTAATCCCCAAATTCATCAAATCCTTCAGCAAGATACAGCGATTATTATAGATAATGTATTTACGGATCCACTGGTATCATCCAGCATAGAAACTTCTGAAAAAATTGGTCTAAAATCAATATTGGCAATTCGCACATCCTATCAAGGAAAAGCCAACGGGCTGATTTGTTTGCATCAGTGTAATTACCAACGTCATTGGATTACTGAAGACATTGCTCTGTTAGAAGCCGTAGCTGCTCAAGTGGGAATTGCGATCGCTCATGCTAAACTTCTACAACAAGCCGAACAGAGACAAATAGAACTCGCTCAACAAAACCTAGCCCTAGAAGCAGCCACCGAAAAAGCTCAAGCCGCCAGTCGCACCAAAAGTGAATTTCTGGCCAACATGAGCCATGAAATTCGCACACCCATGAACGCTATTTTAGGATTCTCCGAACTATTACAAAATCTCGTCAGTGATGATTTAGCCCAAAGTTATCTCCAAGCCATTCAAACCAATGGCCGCACCCTACTAACCCTAATTAACGATATCCTGGACTTATCGAAAGTTGAAGCTGGGAAACTCAAACTCAACTACGAATCTGTCAATCTTCCCTCACTGCTGCAAGACATTCAACAAATGTTTTTGCAAAGAGCCAAAGAAAAAGGATTATTTTTAAATCTGCAAGTTGATGAATCCATTCCCGGAGAAATATATATTGATGAAGTCAGGTTGCGACAGATTTTCGTAAATGTTGTTGGTAATGCGATTAAATTTACCGAAAAGGGTGGTATTACCATCCATGTCCATAGCCGCATTAACCCTAATATTCCCAATCATGCCCACTTAGAAATTGCCGTTTCTGATACAGGGATTGGAATTTCTCCCCGTGATCAAATTTTGATTTTTGATGCTTTTCGTCAAAGTCAAGGACAAAGTAATCGCAAGTACGGCGGAACCGGGCTAGGATTAACTATTAGCCGCCGTCTAACGCAAATGATGGGTGGTACTGTTGAGGTAACAAGTGAGTTGGAACAGGGTAGCACCTTCACCTTAATATTTCCCGAAATTACAGTCACTCAAACTACAGCAAGTTCACCATCATTCACCCCAGAAAATCATGATTTAAGTCAATTTCCGGCTCTGAAAATTCTCATTGTTGATGACGTACAATCTAACCGAGATTTACTCCAGGCCTATTTTAATGCTACTGCTCACCAAATTATCATGGCAGACAATGGGGCGATCGCTCTGAAATTAGCCATTGAACATCACCCTGACCTGATATTACTAGATTTGGTCATGCCGCAAATGGATGGAATCACCGTTTTGCAAGCCCTGAAGCAAAATCCCTCCACAGCGGATATTTGCGTGATCATCGTCACAGCTTCCATTCAAGAACAGGACTTTGAAGAATTACAACCCTTAGCTCAAGGATTTCTCCGCAAACCAGTTAGTCGCCAGGATCTTTTTAGTGAGTTGCAACGTTTATTCCCCGCGCAGTTATTGGTAGACTTAAAATCTACCTCCCAAACACAAACCATCATTTCCGCAATGCCGCCCCAGTCCTTAGAAAAGTTACCAGAACTGATAAAATTATTACAACAGGAAGAAGCATCTGTCTGGAAAACCTTACACCAAACCCTGCTAATTGACCAATTACGAGCTTTTGCGCTGCGATTACAAAATTGGGGAGAACAGTATAAATGTCCTGATTTGATAGAATACGCTAACACGCTAAAAAACCAAATTGATACCTTTGATTTGGCTCATTTGGCTGACACCGCTGCTAACTTCCCAGAGATTAGCAAAAAGTTACAAAAATTGCTACCATAGAACATTATTATAAATTCTACAAATATAGAAAGCGACTGGAAGTCACGGCTACACAAACAAAGTCCGTCTGCACGGACTAAGGAAAAATCAGAGTTTTGAACCCACGCAGGTGGGTTTTGTCTGTGTAGATGGGGTTTTTAACCGCCGCTTTCATTCTCAAAAAAAATCAGAAGTTTGAACCCACGCAGGTGGGTTTTGTCTGTGTAGATGGGGTTTTTAACCGCCGCTTTAATGTTAAGTTAACTATATAAATAATGGAAAAAATTGCTTTTAATCCCCAAGATTGTACAATATTAATTGTTGATGACCTGATTCAAAATATTCAAGTTTTAGGAAGAACCCTAGAAACACAAGGATATTCTATTACCTATGCTTTAAGTGGAAAAGAAGCTCTCCAACGTCTGCAAGCAATTCAACCAGATTTAATTTTATTAGATTTATTAATGCCAGAAATGAGTGGCTTGGAAGTTTGCGAACAAATTAAACAAAATCCAAATTATCATCATATCCCAATTTTATTTCTAACTGCTAGTCACGAAGAAGAACATTTAATAGAAGCCTTTGCCAAGGGCGCGGCTGACTATGTAACCAAGCCTTTTCGAGCTACAGAATTATTAGCCCGTGTGCAGACACATATTCAATTGAAACGTCAAACCAGACAATTACAACAAAGTGAAAATAAACTCAATACCATCGTTACTCATATCAAAGATGGAATTTTAATTGTTGATGAAGCAGGAGTTGTGAAATTTGCTAATCCGGCTGCGGCGCAAATGTTTGATAGACCGTTATCTGATTTAATTAATCATGAATTGGGACTACCAATTGTAGTAGGAAAAGTTGCAGAACTTGATATTATAAGCTCCTGTGGCATCTTCGGACGTGCAGAAATTACTGTTGGTAAAACTGAATGGTTAGATCAAAAAGTCTCAATTGTTTCTATGAGAGATGTGAGTGAACGCAATCAAATTGAGAATAAATTAAGAATTGCTTTAAACAAACAGAAATTACTAAGTCAGAAATTAAAAAAACTAGTAAATACTGATGTCTTAACTGGAATTGCCAATAGACGCAACATTTTAGCAACTTTGAAAAAAGAATTTCAACGAACTCAACGTTATCAGGAAACTTTCTCAATTTTAGTAGTTGATATTGATCACTTTAAATTTGTCAATGATTCCTATGGACATCCCATTGGTGATCAAGTATTAAAAGAAATCTCTCAACTGTTAGTTAAATGGTTACGAAATGTAGATACAGTTGGACGTTTGGGAGGTGAGGAATTTATGATCATTTTACCAGCGACAGAGTTACAAGAAGCAATGGAAATAGCTGAACGTCTATGTGAGCAAATTCGTTATTTAGAGATAGATACTACTTTTCCCGCCATGAAAATTACTATCAGTATTGGCGTAACTGCTTATCAAGCTCATGATAAAACTGATACGGATGTATTAAAGCGTGCAGACGAGGCTCTTTATCGAGCTAAAAAGTTTGGACGCGATCAGGCGATCGCCATTTCTGGGTAAAGTAAAATCAGCTAAATCGGGTCTAAATTGAAAGCCATAGTTTTTTCTACATTTGAGAGCCTCGAATTGCCGACAACATAAACACCCTGGAAATTTCTGGATACACACTGTTTTAAACTTTCTGGAAGTCCAGATTTAGAAATTTTAGATCCAGGAGAAACAGCAGCTATTCTTTTAGCGAAAAAAGAAAATGCCAATTTAATTATTATTGATGATGGACTAGGAAGAAAAATTGCCAGCGAACGCGGTTTAAAAGTGACTGGTTTACTGGGAGTTTTAGAGCAAGCAGCATCTCAAAATTTAATTGATTTACCTGATGTTATTAGTCGTTTACAAAAAACAAGTTTTCGAGCTTCAGCATCATTGCTAAATTCTTTATTGAAGCGTCATTCTTATTAAGAAACATGATTTATTTTTTTTCAGGACTTATGCAAAACATCACGAAAGTAGCGGTAATCCATGAATTACCCCTACACAATAATCAGGGTTTTGGTAACATCGTGCGTAAGTCCTTTTTTTAACTCCTAATCAAATGCTAGAACACTTTATCCAGGAACTAATTCGGAAACAACGCCCCTACTACCTACTACAAGGTAATCCCATCAAGGGTATGATCTTTATTGATTAGCGATCGCTAAACTATTACATGGCCAATACTTCAGATTATTAGATTTTTATTTTCATACCTTGATTCAGCAACGCCTAAATTCTTAGAGGAAAAACATGAACCTAAAACGATTATTTTTAACAGCAGCCATAACGACTTGCATTGTCAGCACTGCCACCCAAGCCAAAGCCGATACTTACAGGGCTGGGAAGTTCACAGTTACTATAAATGCTAATACCTACCTTGGTTGTGATGCTAAAGGAAACTGCATCAAATTAGAAGACGGTACAGGATGGCAAGATCAAGGTTATCGGGGTACTACTTGGAGTAATGGGGATTATTACTACTCGGTTTCTTGGAAAGAAGATTCTGATGAGGGGATGTACTTAACTATTGTCAACAAGAATAAACGAATATTCCGCGAAAAACTGGTATCAGTTCCAGAAAATGTCCCTAAAGTTGAGCTTAAATGGGCTATTTGGTGTGATATTGTCAATATCAAATCTGGACAATTAGCACTGCGGTTTGAACCCAATGGAAAATCCAGAGCCGGTTTAAATAATGGTAATCATGTTTTACTCAAGAAACAAGAGGGGATTTGGGCTTATGTGAATGTGATTAGGGGACCAAATAAGAAAGTTGAGGGCTTGAAAGGCTGGGTTAATTCTAATTATCTTTCTTGCACTAAAGAACCCATTGATTAGCTGAAATTATGCCCTGTTCATAAGCGATCGCGAAGCGCTGCTGCAAGCAGTTCGCCTCCCTCGCTATAGACATCGCCCTCCACCAAATTCTCAAGGAAAAAAAGTAATGGCATATTGGTTATTTCAAAGTAACCCCAAATATTCCAAAAATTTGTCAAAAATTAATGGTGTATCCAGTCAACAAGCAGATTAATTGTAAACATACAGGTCGTATCTATTATGCCCAAGTTTAAAAAAAACTGGCAGGAAGAGTTTATGAAAATAATTGTCAGATTAGTGCTTTTAGCATTTGTTATTTATTTGTTAATAACACCGATTTTTAGGTTCTTTTTTCCACCAACAATACAAGCAAGCTCTTTAACCATAGGTATTTTGTGGAAACCCAGTGAGTATCAAAAGTTAACTACTTACCTGCGTTCCCATTCCCAAATTGGTAATAAAGTACAAATAGTTATTGATGGTGATGAATCACTGCCATATGAAGAAGCTAGAACCAGAATGATAAATAAAGAATGGGATATTGCCTTTACTTTATCGCCAATACTTTCAATAGCTGCTAAAAATAACGATTATCATTATGCAGCAACAATGTTTCCTAATAATCCTCCATATTACCAAGCTACGTTATTCACCAAATCCAACAGTAGTATTAAATCTCTCAGTAATTTAAAACCTACAAATACTATTGCTATGGGAGATTTCAATTCAGCATCTAGTTTCTATGTAGCTGCTTATGACCTATTTGGTAAAACCCTAAGAGTAGATATGGGGCATAAATCATCAAAAATCAAAGAATTAGTAAAAACCGAAAAAGCTGATGTAGGTGCTGCGGCTTATGAAGCAGTTAAAGATGACAAAGATTTAAAAATTATTCACCTAAGCAGAAAAATTCCCGGTGCTGGTGTTTATCTATCACCTAAACTTTCTGGATCAGATCGTGAGATTATCACAAAAGTTCTGCTTGATGCACCTCCTGAGATTAAAAAGCAAGCTAACTATGGTAGTGCTAAAGAACCTGATTACTCGCAGTTGATTAAGATTTCTTATAAAGCTGAAGACGTTTTACGATGTGCAAATTTTCAAAAGAATCCGGTCAACTTTTACTGTCCCCCTTCAGCACCTCCTTCAACACCTCCTACTGGTGATACTTCAGAAATATTAGGGCAAATTAATGGCTGGACTAAAGTTAATGATGAAACTGAATCTTTCAAGCTATCAGGAAAAGATAATAAAGCTTATGAGATAATTATACCCAGAAAAACCCTTGATCAAGTTCCTGGTGCTTCTAATGCAATTTCTTTACAAGGTAAACAAGTCAAAATTATTAATGTTATACCCCAAAAACAAGGGGGAATACTTAAACTAAGAATTGCACAGCCTAATCAATTAATTGTCTTAGGTAATGATTAACGATACCTACAAATAACAAAGCGATCGCCCCTACTAAATTCTTGAGGGAAACAAGGGATTCCTGCGGAGTGCTTTGCGATCGCGAAGCGCTGCTGCAAGCAGTTCGCCTCCCTCACCATAGACATAGACGCAAACATGGATATTAAAACGATGGTGAATTTTGTAGATTTACTTAAAACATTCAATACCAATTATTGGCACAGAATCAAGGAAATCTTGCCAAAATTCTTGCCCAAATTCTTTTATTCCATCAGGTGAGACTATTGGTGATTGCCAGCGAACCTCTTTAAAACCGACACTCTGAAATGCCCATTCATGAGTGGGAATGCTGAGGTAATAGTTATCAAAGGTGAATTTATGATTATTAATAAATGTATATTTTATGGGCGTACCTTCGATTAGTGGTGAATCTATACTTTTAATAAATCCATATTTTTCAGTTTTCAGATATGATATAGGTGCTTGAGAGGGATTGTTGTTAATAGTAACAAAACGACCACCAGGTTTAAGATTGGCAAATATACTTTCACACATTTTGAGTAATTCTTCTGGACTTCGGGCATAATTTAGGAGATAGGAAGCAACTACCAAATCAAAGCTGCCTATTTCACCGAGTTCAAGTACATCACCAAGAATATATTCAATATTTTGAAATTTTCTAGTTTCTTCTTCTCTTGCCAATTCAATTATTTTTTGGGAAATGTCTACCCCTACAACCTTTGCTGCACCTTGATCTTTGAATTTTCGGGAATAAAATCCTTCTCCACAAGCCAGATCCAGAATTGATTTTCCTGCCAAATTGCCAAGCATATTAAAATATGTATATGCTTCTATATGTAAACGAATTGGCAATTCTTTGGATTCTTTATACTCTTTGGCTATGGAGTCATAGTTACTAGCCATTTTTATATCCTGCTAGTTAAAGAAATTGGGTCTTGAATTCAAAGTTAATCTATCAAATTCTCAAATGAGTTTTTTGACAAATCCTTCTCAATCCTAAAAACTCAGTCCTGGTAAAGCGTCGAGTTTATTTGCAAATAATCCTGGTCGAAACGGATGATTGCAGGTTTAGGGATTTATAATTGCAGGTCGCTACACCTATGGATGTTGTTACAAAATTTCTCAATCTATTTTGAAATTAAAAACTTTGAATTTATGATAACTCTAAAATTTAATTATTCCTACGAAGTGCCTTGCAATAGCGAACTATTTGCAGCAGCACTTCGCGATCGAAATTCTTGAGAGAAAATCTAAGAGATCCTTGTATTCCAAGAGATAAAATTAAATACTACCTTTGTAAAGAATTGGAGTATCAGTAGCAACAGTTATACCATTTCCTTCCTGACGAAAACTTGCTGTTTTTGTGGGATCTACTTTTACTAATACAGGTTCAAATCCGGTCTTTGATGTGTTATATATAATGTATTCTCCATCATAAGTACCTTCTGTACTAGGTTGTAAAGTTTGCAGTTGTGCTGGTACATTTGCCCCTAAATTATAAAAACGCCTTGTACCTCCTGAATCATTTCTAATTGTAAACCCTCCAACAATACTAGAAGACTCTTCAGCAGTTAATTCTATAAGTAGTGTGTCTTTTTGCAGACTAATATTTGCGGTTTTGTCAACTGGATTTGAGATAATCATAATGAACCTCATTAATCAGTGCTAAATGATTCAATATTGCTATATTTGTCAGACCAATGCTTGAGTCTAAGGTCATAAATTGAATTATGTCTTTAGATCAATACTATTGCCAATTTTCCAAAATATGTCTGAAATCCAATAAAATTGTGACGATATCAATAGGGTTTCAGGGCTTTGGCAATAGTAATAGTATTGATGATCAAAGCATATTTCATCAGCAATTCTCATTTTGGACTAAAACTCGTCTCAGTTGGAAAAACTTGAACAAAAGAATAGGCTTTTTAGAGAACGCTATTAAGAAATATTTTTAATAGGTCGCGCAAAATTTCCAAAATGAGAATAGCTGGGCTTTTCAGCCCGCACCACAGGAAATTTTGCGATATTTTTTTAATGGGAAGTTTCTAAGCAACAAATTTAGCTTAAACAGTAGAAGCCTCTCACCTACCCGATAGGGAGGTGATGAGATGAATACAATACGCGCGAGTGAGGAATTGCCCAAGGAACAAAATTAAGCGCAGCTTAATCAGTGTTGTTGGGTGATGAGGAATGAACACTTTATTGATTTTTTTTCAAATATTTGATATACTTATTAACAGTAGGTGTAACTCAATTAAATGCACCAAAAGCAGCCTATCAAAATAAAAGCTAATTGTTCAGCTTAACCAAAGAACCGTGGGACACAGGGTCTTAAAGCTCAGTTAATGTCTCCATAGAAGGGTCGCGCTCGTTGCCCACACTCATCTGAAAGAGAGTGTGTGGAGTATGTCACGGTAAAAAGAATTGGTGGTGAACAGCCCCGTGATCAGACGATTTTCTTTGCTTAATGCGCGAGGGGGTGGGTGTAAAAAATTCAATTTCTCAAAAAATGCCTGAAATTATGTCTACACAAGCTTTTCATGCAATTCATGGAGTTCACCCATCCGCGCACCTTGCACAGCAGGAGTTTCAGCTATTTTACTCCTTGACACTTTTCTTGAAATGGATTATCATGAAACCATCCGCGCAACTGAACCTTGAAAACTACATATATATAGGCTTTCAGCACCCTGCTATTGCAATTTCACTTACTCCCTATTAGGGATTGAAACGTGCAGCTTGCTTTAACTTCCCTCCTGCTCTACCCAATTGCAATTTCACTTACTCCCTATTAGGGATTGAAACTTCCAACCATTAGCAAGTCGTTGTTTAATCAATGCAAATTGCAATTTCACTTACTCCCTATTAGGGATTGAAACGGTAAAACCCTATGTGTTCCCCTTCTATAGAAATTGCAATTTCACTTACTCCCTATTAGGGATTGAAACGTACTTGACCGAACTCATAATAATTTTCAGCAAGAATTGCAATTTCACTTACTCCCTATTAGGGATTGAAACCCCTGTTGAAGATTGTGATATTTCCGAAATAAGAATTGCAATTTCACTTACTCCCTATTAGGGATTGAAACGCGCAGTAATTAACCTAAACTATCCCAACTATATTGCAATTTCACTTACTCCCTATTAGGGATTGAAACAATTCTGCATTTTCTTTCTCTTCCCCCGCTTGAATTGCAATTTCACTTACTCCCTATTAGGGATTGAAACAATCTTGGGAGTCTTAGGCAATTTTACAGCCGCAACTAAAATTGCAATTTCACTTACTCCCTATTAGGGATTGAAACCGCTATTATAAAGAGAGTTAAGGAAGTTAAAAAATTGCAATTTCACTTACTCCCTATTAGGGATTGAAACAATATTAGGAGCGTCAAGCAAAATCCTTATTATAAATTGCAATTTCACTTACTCCCTATTAGGGATTGAAACTCAATACACATTGAGGAGTTGCAATCAAAGCTAGATTGCAATTTCACTTACTCCCTATTAGGGATTGAAACAGACTCTCCCAGTGGCATTTCTTGAAACTCAATTGATTGCAATTTCACTTACTCCCTATTAGGGATTGAAACACTAGACAAGATGGACTTGTCCAAGGATTCACCAACTATATTGCAATTTCACTTACTCCCTATTAGGGATTGAAACGACCGCTGTAAAATTGAACGCCAAGAAAGATGTACATTGCAATTTCACTTACTCCCTATTAGGGATTGAAACTTGTAAAAACCACAGACACCAAAACCCAGAACAACGGGATTGCAATTTCACTTACTCCCTATTAGGGATTGAAACTTTAACTCAACTACAGCACTGACAACTAAGGTAGAATTGCAATTTCACTTACTCCCTATTAGGGATTGAAACAAAACTGAAATCCTTGACTTATTAAAAGAGGTTTGATTGCAATTTCACTTACTCCCTATTAGGGATTGAAACATTTTGCTCCACCTCCACGATTGAAGGTGTCAGAATATTGCAATTTCACTTACTCCCTATTAGGGATTGAAACGAAATTATTAAATAATTATCTTTAGCTTCTATTAAATTGCAATTTCACTTACTCCCTATTAGGGATTGAAACTTTAATTACCGATTGGTGAGATTTTAAATACTCATTGCAATTTCACTTACTCCCTATTAGGGATTGAAACTTTTAAGTCTACATATCTAAATTTTTGACCAACTTTCAAATTGCAATTTCACTTACTCCCTATTAGGGATTGAAACTAAAAATAAGCTCTTAAATTAACTTAGCGATCGCATTGCAATTTCACTTACTCCCTATTAGGGATTGAAACGTAGTTTATCTATGTGGGAAGAAATTTCTAGAGATTCATTGCAATTTCACTTACTCCCTATTAGGGATTGAAACTTCTGTGAGTCTTATCTTAATTTTTCCGTCTTGAATTGCAAATTGCAATTTCACTTACTCCCTATTAGGGATTGAAACAAGTTCATTTTGAAGATTAGTCTCTTCAATTAATATTGCAATTTCACTTACTCCCTATTAGGGATTGAAACAATTCTCTGATGATAACTAAATCAACACCTAATTTAGCGGCTAATTGCAATTTCACTTACTCCCTATTAGGGATTGAAACCATTAGAATTAGTTACATATAATGTACCTGAAGATAGAAATTGCAATTTCACTTACTCCCTATTAGGGATTGAAACTCCTTCTGGTTGAGCTTCATAACTTGTGAATACAACAGATTGCAATTTCACTTACTCCCTATTAGGGATTGAAACTAGTCCAAGTATGTAATAGCTAATGCCGGAGTCTAATATTGCAATTTCACTTACTCCCTATTAGGGATTGAAACGATCAACAATCAGCTATTTTGGAACAATCAAATAGACATTGCAATTTCACTTACTCCCTATTAGGGATTGAAACGACAAAATGATGACAAAATATCAAAACTTCAAAAAATTGCAATTTCACTTACTCCCTATTAGGGATTGAAACTTTAATTCAATATTGCGATAATCATCAGGAATTGCAATTGCAATTTCACTTACTCCCTATTAGGGATTGAAACGCTACTCAGGTGGCTAACACAATCCAAGCCGCATCTAATTGCAATTTCACTTACTCCCTATTAGGGATTGAAACTTATAAAAAGAAATTTAATCCCCAAAAAATTGAAATTGCAATTTCACTTACTCCCTATTAGGGATTGAAACGATTCATAAAGTGCGATAGCTAATTCTTGATTGAATGAATTGCAATTTCACTTACTCCCTATTAGGGATTGAAACATTTCTTCAGGATTTACGGCACAGGACAAGCTGATTGCAATTTCACTTACTCCCTATTAGGGATTGAAACCTACTGCTTTTCTGTGTGGGTTTGGTAATGAATTAAAATTGCAATTTCACTTACTCCCTATTAGGGATTGAAACAACTGAATCTTTCTTTAACAGTGTACCTATATCAATTGCAATTTCACTTACTCCCTATTAGGGATTGAAACACATTCTCTATAGTCAACCATACCTGCTGACTCACCGAAATTGCAATTTCACTTACTCCCTATTAGGGATTGAAACTACTAAATCAGCCCCGCTTTTGCTTTTACTGCTTTATTGCAATTTCACTTACTCCCTATTAGGGATTGAAACGATTGAGGCTGACCAATTAGCCGAATACCATCACGGATTGCAATTTCACTTACTCCCTATTAGGGATTGAAACAAATCTACCGGCATTTCCAATCGCTCAATCGCTACACCATTGCAATTTCACTTACTCCCTATTAGGGATTGAAACTTTTCCTACCTCAATCCCACACTCGGACTCTAAAATTGCAATTTCACTTACTCCCTATTAGGGATTGAAACCACTCAACTACTTCGGCAAGGGGATCTTGCAGCCGATTGCAATTTCACTTACTCCCTATTAGGGATTGAAACATTCTCAAGATGTGGCGATCGCACAAACATGGAACATTGCAATTTCACTTACTCCCTATTAGGGATTGAAACAATTATGAAGGGGATAAGCAGCATAAAGCAGAAATCATTGCAATTTCACTTACTCCCTATTAGGGATTGAAACATTTTTATAAGCACTGATACAACCATCTGCAATGCTGCCAAATTGCAATTTCACTTACTCCCTATTAGGGATTGAAACAGAAGCAATAAATGAGCTAGGTTGAAAAGTTGGTATTGCAATTTCACTTACTCCCTATTAGGGATTGAAACTTATCAATTAGACAAGGCGACAGATAACCTGAAATTGCAATTTCACTTACTCCCTATTAGGGATTGAAACAATTGAGCAATCTGCTTACTGGTTATTGCAAACAACATTGCAATTTCACTTACTCCCTATTAGGGATTGAAACTTATCTCCTACTGGTGCGGTTATTGGTACTTCTACTGATTGCAATTTCACTTACTCCCTATTAGGGATTGAAACATTTTATCCCCTCACAAATTTAATCATTTTAAAATTGCAATTTCACTTACTCCCTATTAGGGATTGAAACTTCGCTGAGAATCTTAATAAATTCCTTGGATTTAGGGAAAATTGCAATTTCACTTACTCCCTATTAGGGATTGAAACTTGCGGATCAGCACTGTTATTCCTGTTGCTATTTAATTGCAATTTCACTTACTCCCTATTAGGGATTGAAACTTTACAACATTTACTCATGTTTACGGCACTCCGAGATTGCAATTTCACTTACTCCCTATTAGGGATTGAAACTTAAGTTTTTTAACGCGGTTCTGTAAGTGTACAAAATTGCAATTTCACTTACTCCCTATTAGGGATTGAAACCATCTGTAGCTGTGGCGATCGCAAATTAATAAGGAGAAATTGCAATTTCACTTACTCCCTATTAGGGATTGAAACACCACTCCCAAACTCTACCCAATGGTAAATATCTTTATTGCAATTTCACTTACTCCCTGTTTCCGCACATCTAATCCCCGCAAGGGGACTGAAACCTTACTTGAATACGATGGTGACACTGATGAATTAAGTGTGTTGTGGCGATTCCTACGGAGCGCTTCGGAGGAATCGCTCTTAGATTTCCCCCAAGAAAATCACCAAATGCGATCGCGAAGCGCTGCTGCAAGCAGTTCGCCCCTAGCAAATTATCAACGGAAAACATTGCGAAGCCCCCGTAGCGATCGCATATTCCAAGATAACTTTATCAAGATTCTTCCCACTCCTTTGTCGAAGGGTTAAATTTTAGCTTTAAACAATTTATTTTTGAATATGTAGATAAGCCCAATTGTTTAGAAAGCTGCTGATCATAGATTGCTGATTGCCAAGATTTTGCAAGTTTTACTTGTTCAGAGGTTAAGCCTTTAGCGCATTCTAAGCTTGCACCTTTTAAATTAGCATTTTGGAAGTTAGCATTTTGCAGATCTGCTTTTTGTAACTTAGCATTTTGAAGATTAGTTTCTACAAAACTAACTTCTCTTGAATCTGCACCTCTTAAATCTGCACCTTCTAAATTAGCTTTTTGAAAATTAGCTTTATATAAATCAGTGCATTGTCCCTGCTCAATACATATAAATTTCGCTTGATATAACTTAGCCTGTTCAAAAATTGCTCCATAGAGCGTAGAACCAGAAAAATTAGCAGCCTGAAGATTAGCTTTTTTTAAATTTATTTGTGATAAGTAGGCTCTCTGGACCTCTGTACAGGACAAAGAAACTCCATCCGTGTTTAAATCTTCAATAGCAGTTATTCTTCCTCCATTTCCTGATTTATTTTGCATATTAATAATAACTTATCACCGACAACTTTTTCAAAGTCCTAATTAGGGTTTGCTGAATAAGTTGTCTGTGAGGGGAGGGGACAGGTGACAGTTTCAACTATCTGGATATCCTCAATTTTCCAAATCCGACAAGGAAAAATGCACCTATTTTGAGACACCATCAGCCAAAACCTTGCGCCTTTTTGTGATAAAAATCCGCGAAACTCTTATTAATAAATGGTTTTAGCTTTATTTAGCAATCCCTAATTAAAAGTTTGTAACTGTCGAAAAGAATGCAATTTGTTGATAAATTTATCACGATCAAAACTTAAGGGGTCAACTTTCCCATGACCCACATCTACCGCACGATGAGTGGTAATTCTCTCGTCAGGAACTTGACTTTGGGCAATTAACCAAGCTAAAGAATTATATTGAGCTTCTGTATATCCTGAATGTCCTTGAATATTATTTTTACCCCAAGCATCTGGAGGAGTTTCTAGAGATACATGATAAGCAAAATTATTGACAGATGGGGGTAAATTAGGATTAGTTTGCACAGTTTCCACACCATTAGCTCCTTTAAACACCGAATTACCAGCACCAAAAGCACGTTTTTCTGGGGGTACTAAATAAATCACCTGTCCATCCAAGGCAATTATGGCATGATAACTGGCTTGAACACTTTCATCATCATGGGGTGTTTGAAAAAAATTAATGGCGCTAGAAGTAGAATTAGTAGTTTCATGAAGGACAATAATGGCTTGATTATTAAAAGGTACACCATTAACATCTGCGGTATAGCGATCGCCATAATTGCTAGGATCAACCTTAACCTGGACAAACTTAGGTCTATAATTAGCAAAATCCCTAGTAGTTATATATAAAGGATTAGTTTTATTAATCTTTGTGGGAGATGATCTTAATTTTTGCTGATTTCCTGGCTTAGTTACTGCTGATTGTAATTGCGCTGGTGAATACTGATTCCACGTTGTCACCTCTGAAGTAGATGCAATTGTTGGATTGTTTTTTTGTCTTGCACCCCCAATAAATACAGCTAGAATCAGGGTAGCTAACATTAAAAAAATCAGAATGACTCTAGTTGCCCAATCTCTAAATTTCATAGTTTTTATGGAAAATCGCTAGTATAGTATAATAGTTGTCAATACTCATGATGCCAAACTGATAACAATTATACCTGCTAACAAGTACAAAACCCCTGTATTAGTTTAATCAATGATAATAATAAGATTTTTCAATAAGACTGAGATTTTTTCTGATGCCTGTTTTTGGCTAGAGATATTGTCCACAAGGTTAATTTAATCAGGTTCTTGATGATTTCTGATCTTTGGCAGTCCTCATATTGACTAATTGATCAGGTCAAGAGAAACTTATAATTAATGAAGGTGAATACTAGTCAAAATAATAAATTTTGTAAAAACTATGAAATATATGCCCTTAAGTATGGGAAATTATGGGAGAAGTGGCAGATTCGTATCTAAATTCCTATCCCTAAATTTTGAGCTAGTCTGAAATCAGGCAGCCAAGTTCAAATCTACTATCTAGGTTGGCTTTCAAAGCATGGAAACATTAGAATTCATCATTTATCCAGATGGTCGAGTACAAGAAAAAGTCACCGGTATTATCGGTGCATCTTGTGCTGAGGTGACAGCAGCCATAGAAGCCCAGCTAGGACGAGTGTTGAGTAATGAACCAACCTCAGAGTTTTTTGCCACTAACCCGCAACAAAATAGTGTGGCGAATACACAAACCGCCCACAGCGAATGGTAAGTTTTCCAACTAGTTAATGTTCATTGATTACAAACCACTATGTCACACTTTAGCCAAATTAAAACACAAATCCGTAATCTGGAATCCTTGAAAGATGCCCTTTCCGATTTGGGAATAGACTGGAAACCTGGACCTTGTGAGGTACGTGGTTATCGTGGTCAAACTCATGCAGCCGAAGTAACAATTGAACAGCAAAACGGCTACGACATCGGTTTTAGATGGAATGGTCAAGAATACGAATTAGTTGCAGATTTACAATATTGGCAACAAAATCTATCTGTGGATGGGTTTGTCCGTCAAGTAACTCAACGTTATGCTTATCAAACAGTAGTCAAAGAAACCACTAAAGTTGGCTTCCAAGTGGCAGAACAACAGCAACAGGAAGATGGTTCTATTCGCCTAATAGTACAACGCTGGAGTGCGTAATGTCTAAGCCGCCGTCGCCACAAGCAGAGGAATATAATCGTTCCGGTTTAGAACCAGAATTAGGGAGCTTTTTCCGAGATGTCCCCGAACGTTCTGGCCTAGAACCGGAATTAGGTGGACTGGTGCGGCAAAAAGGCGTTTATGTGGATGAAATTACCTGTATCGGCTGTAAGCATTGCGCCCATGTTGCCCGAAATACTTTTTTCATTGAAGAAGATTATGGGCGATCGCGCGTCCTCCGTCAAGATGGAGACATACAAGAGGTAGTTCAAGAAGCCATAGATACCTGTCCTGTTGATTGTATCCACTGGGTTGATTACACAGAACTTAAAAATTTAGAAGAAGACAGAAAATATCAGGTCATTCCCGTGGCTGGTTATCCAGTAGAACATGGTGTAGCCACTACAGAAAAACGCCGGAAAAAACAAAAGTTAAAAAAATCCAATTCTTAAATAACTAGGATTTACGCATTGACAAGATTCCCCAAATATGTGAGGTAAATTTTATCCCTTGTAGGGTGCGTCAGACACGATATTTTGACAAAAAAACAGATTCCCTCTATCTGACGCACCCTACTCAATAAGTTATTCCCAAAGCCGAAAACGACGCAATTTCGTTCATTCACATCATGGTAAATTAGTGAGCGTGCGTAAGTCCTAATAACTTGACAATTTGTATTGATTATGGACTTGAGCATTGGTTTTACCAGTGCTTTTTATTTTATATGATTTGTGCGTGTTATGAGGTACAGTTTCTCATCCCCAAGCCTGTAGGGGTTTCCCCGCCCTCCGTTGTATTACTGTGCGAGGGAGTTATTTAATTTAGTTAAGCCTGTTAAATCCCAACTAATTCTATCCTAGTCAAATTAAAAGAGGTTTTTGATGTGGAAATGCGAGCAAGTAAAGACCGTTAAGTTTTTATTCAAGGAGCTTGTGGAGAAGAGAAAATTTGTAGACTGAATAATAAACCTGAGTTCGGTGTTAGGAGTTTCTCCTTCGGAGACGCTACGCGAACAGAGTTATGATTTTTTCAACGAGATCATAAGGGTTTGAGACTCATATTTGGGGCAGTTTTCTAAAAATTATCTTAGGTCGAACTCAAGTAATAATAAGATTATTTCTCTAACTGTGAAAAGGGGTGTTCAGATGTGATATGTGTGAATTGGAGTAAATTCCGTGCCAATGGAGATTTGAAGGCGTTTTGAACGGTTGTGTTTTGACGTATAATAAAAAACCGTTTTGGCAAATTAAGCCGGATTTGTGACTCTGGCTGCTGACAAGTTTTGACAACAAAAATTTGTACTTGTTTTAGAAATTGTAATTTTAGGTTCGGGAATCTATGTTAACCAACTCGCAAACCCCCACTATCACAAAAGAATCATCTGATGTTCTCCCTGGAATTAATGCTCAGGCTAGAGTTAGTCAGTTTATGCAGAATTTGCAGGATGAAATTACCCAAGGTTTAGAGAAATTAGATGGTCTGGGGAAGTTTCAAGAAGATAGTTGGCAGCGTCCAGAAGGGGGTGGGGGGCGATCGCGTGTACTGCGTGACGGAGCAATTTTTGAACAAGCAGGTGTAAATTTCTCTGAAGTTTGGGGTTCTCATTTACCTCCTTCGATTTTAGCCCAACGTCCAGAAGCAACAGGACATGGCTTTTATGCAACGGGGACTTCTTTGGTGTTGCACCCACGCAATCCTTATGTACCTACAGTCCACTTAAATTATCGCTACTTTGAAGCAGGCCCAGTTTGGTGGTTTGGCGGTGGTGCGGACTTAACACCTTATTACCCCTTTGCTGAAGATGCACAACATTTTCATAACACTTTTAAACAAGCTTGTGATCAACACCATCCTGAATATTATCCTGTGTTCAAGCGCTGGTGTGATGAATATTTTTATCTGAAACATCGAGATGAAACACGGGGCGTTGGTGGATTATTTTTAGATTACCAAGACGGTCAAGGTGCTATCTATCGCGGTCCAGATCCCAATGGGGAAGCAGCGATTTATAGCAATCAGGTAGGTGAACTACCGTCACGGAGTTGGGAAGACATATTTGCTTTAGTTCAAGATTGCGCCGGGGCATTTTTACCAGCTTATGTGCCAATTGCGGAACGTCGGCAGGGGATGGAATATGGCGATCGCCAACGCAATTTCCAATTATACCGTCGTGGTAGATATGTAGAATTTAACTTGGTTTATGACCGGGGAACAATTTTCGGACTCCAAACCAACGGCCGCACAGAATCAATTCTCATGTCTCTACCACCTTTAGTCCGTTGGGAATATGGCTACAAACCAGAACCAAATTCCCCCGAAGCCGAGTTGTATGAGACTTTCCTTAAACCTCAAGATTGGACTAACTGGAAACCAATTCAAGAATAGGCAAGATCTAAGGGGCAAGAGGCACTCCTTCTCTCCCCCTCTTGCTTATTTTTTTTATAACCCCTACTGATGATTGTTTCGATTAGCAAATATTAGCAAAAAGATGTTAATTCAATGATTCATATAGAGCAAAACATCTACACAACTCAAGACGGCAGCACAATAATAATGTTAACTCCGGCAGGTCGCTTAGATATTACCACTGCTTGGCAATTTCGGCTGAAACTACAGGAATGTATTTCTAAGCTTAGTCGTCATATTGTTATTGATCTAGGCCAAGTAAATTTTATTGATAGTTCTGGACTGACTTCCTTAGTCGCTGGTATGCGTGATGCTGATAAGGTTAAGGGCAGTTTTCGTATTTGTAATATTCACCCAGAAGCCAAGCTTGTGTTTGAAGTCACAATGATGGATACAGTATTTGAAATCTTTGAAACTCAAGAAGAAGCCCTAGAGGGTGTACCTCGGACAATTGGGTGAGATACCATTGGATGAAAATCCAAAATCTAAAATCTAAAATCGAATGACTTTCACGAATTAGGCCTGATTAGTTCATACTAGAGAAGAGGAATACGTCTTTACTAAAATTTTCTTTGTGAATAACGTCCGTACAGTATCTGATACAAAAAGAACCTTTTATACTCTTCATACCAGGCCAATTAACACTATTTACCGCCGGGTAGTGGAAGAGTTGATGGTAGAAATGCACCTACTATCAGTCAATGTTGATTTTAGCTACAATGCCATTTATGCCTTGGGCGTTGTCACAACTTTTGACCGCTTCATGGACGGCTACGAACCAGAACAGGATAAAGAATCAATTTTCCGGGCAATTTGTCAAGCTGTGGAACAGGACCCCCAACGCTACCGACAAGATGCCTCTAGATTGGAAGCCTTAGCTGCCAGTTTACCAGTTAAGGACTTGATTGCTGGTTTGAGTCGGGAAAGTTCCCTAGATCAAGATGGGGATTTGCAACAGCAACTAGAAACGATTGCTACCAATTCCAACTTTAAATATAGTCGCCTATTTGGTGTTGGTTTATTTGCATTATTGGTACAGTCAGATCCTGAACTTGTCAAAGATGATAAACAAAAGGGTGAAGCACTCAAAGCGATCGCTAACGGGTTGCATATCTCTGAAGATAAACTCATCAAAGACTTAGAACTATACAGTTCCAACCTGGAAAAAATGGCGCAAGCACTCATAGTCATGGCAGATATTTTGACAGCAGATCGCAAAAAACGGGATGCTTTAAAGCGAGTCTAACTATCAACATCATCCCGTACCAATAAATTGGGAACAGGATATCCATGTCAAGAAATCCCCCAATGGCAAAAAGCCCGCCTAACATCAAAGTGTTCAGCGGGCTAAATAATTATTGAAAATTGAAAATGGAGCTTATGGGAGTCGAACCCATGTCCAAATTGGGTATTAACCCTCCACTCGTTCACAGGTTTAGCCTTTCTGACCCTCAAGGCGGGAATCGTTCATTATCCCGAACGTAGGATGCTCTGATTTAATCTTAGCCTTCAAGCCAACCAGAGAACGCTTGTTGGAGCATCCGTTGGGGGTTAGGTCTTTAATCCTTAACGGAGTCAAATTAAAGACGCTCGAACCTAAAAGAGGTTTCTTAGGCAGCTACTAGAGCTTCCCGACGAGCAAATTTTACGATATTGTTCGCATTTACTTTTTTTTCGAGTCTTTGATTTCCGAGAGATGACTCGCTCTCGACCTGAATCACAGAGTAGCTTTCGCCAACCTGTCGAAACCGTTAAAGCCCCATGTACTTCACACCCCCATTATAGTACGAAATTTTGCAATTTGACAAACAAAAGGTATAGTCATTTAATTTTTGGATTAAATTAAAAGTAGGGATAGATATTTTACAGGTATAGCGGACATGACTCAAAAAATCCTGATGCAACCGCAAGAAGTTATCCATTTATCGGGGATTAGTTGGCATAAGTAGGTTAGCATTGAAAATCGTCGTCTCCCCTTAACTTATTATCGGGGTAATTTAGAAATTGTGGCTACTTCACCTGGACACGAACGTTATCAAGAAATTACTGGTCGCTTTGTCGAAACTTTAGCCGAGGAAGCGATCGCTGAATTTAAAGCAGGATATGACCAACTGATCGGTAAGCTGTGATTTAATCACAAAACCTCTGCCTTTTCTAAATCTGCACCCTGTCCTTGATCTAATTCTGGTAAATTTTTCCCCAAAATCAGAACTGAAACCATCATTAATAAACTCGTCACCATAATCACACTGATCACATTAGGATTATCAAAATTGCTCGTACCTATTAACAATGCTGCGGCAAAATTACGTTGTGCAGTTCCTACTCCTAACACTCTTTGAGTATCAATACCAGGACCACCCAATAAATAACCCACAGTAAAAGAGAAGATAATAAAAATAGCACAAACAAAGATGACACCAGTTTTCAATAAAATAATAATTTCATTGAAGTGTACTATCAATCTCACTCCCAAACCTAAAAGCAATCCAAAATTAGATATTTTGAAAGTAATTGTTTGGAGATCGACAGCTATATTTTCATAATTTGCCTTAATTAATAACCCAATTCCCAACGGTGTTAACATCATCAATATTAAAGGTTTAGCAATATCCCAAGAATTGACTTGTACACCTTGCAAAATCAATGGTAATACAGTTGGCATATAAAAAACAGTGCCAAACATTAACATCATCATCAACCCTGTAGAAAAAGCTAAATTCCCCTTCACTATTTGGGCAAGTTTAGGTAAAGCTGGAGGTCCTGATGCCAATGCCATAATGATCAAACCATCTTTCACAGGTTCATTAACAGGTATTACTTGCAGTAGCAAATATACAAAAAGTGGCACTAAAATAAAATTCGCTAATAGCGATAAAACAACCAACCGGATATTACGAAGAGGCTGCCAAATTTGTTGTGCAGTTAACTTTAAGCCTGTACCAAACATAGTCGCAACAACAAAAGCCAAAAATGCAATTTTGTCAAGGATGGGGATAATTTCATTCATAAATTTCTTATTTCGCGCCAACAGGCAAAGAAGAAAGGAATATTCAATATAGTTCTGTTAAGCCTCAAAATCTTTTTTAAAACTAACCACAGAGGCACAGAGAAGCCAGTGCGTTGGGCGGGTTCCCCGACTTGTAGTAACTGGCGCGACACACCAGAGAAGAAAATAATTAGACATCTCCAGAAATTAAATATGCGTATCCTAGAACCCTTGTAGAGGCGTTCCATGGAACGTCTCTACATTCTTTTTTGGAGATGTCTATTGAGTATGAATTTGCAAATATCCTCTCAATCTTGCTCTCTGCGCCTCTGGGTGAGAAAACGATTACTTCAAATTCAAAGTAACTTTCTGTAAATTACCTGTGAATGCAAACGGTACTTGATAGGTTTCCACAATAGGAGTACCTGTATCTCTACCAACATCAAAAGTTTCATTTAAAGCCAAACGGTAGGGTAAAGTTTTTTCAATCTGACCCTCAGCTACCTGTTGATCATTAATAAATAACTTCCCATTTCCACCAGCACCAACTTCACCACCGTCATAATCAAAATTAAATCTGATTTTTGATTTACCTGGGGGTAATTTTTCAGGAGATTGAATAATGTAGCGTTCCGAATTTACAAAGTTGTAAACGTAAGTTGGTTTACTATCTTCGAGGAAAAATCCCCAACCAGCAAACCGTCCCCCTTGAGTTAAGAGAACACCCTCCGCACCACTTTCGGGAATTTCCACATCAGCCGTAATGCTAAAAGATTTATTTTTTAAACTTGGGGCGCTACCTTCGGGAATACTGACTCCACTAGAATAGTAAGTAAAAGTTGTGCGTCCTGCGGCCGGGGAAGGACGACTTTGAACATCAAAACGTTCAGAAAGGCGATCATCTAATGGTAAAACTTTGTGTTTACGCGCTTCTGATAAAAATAACTTTTGCAGTTTTTCCAGTTTTTCTGGATTTTCAGATGCTAAGTTATTCGCTTCGCTGAAATCTTCCTCAATGTTGTATAGTTCCCAATGATCTTTCTCAAAGTCAGCATTAATTGTACCTTGCCAAGGTAATCGAGGATGACGAGCCGCAGCTACCCATCCCTCATCATAAATAGCCCGGTTTCCGAACATCTCAAAATACTGAGTTTTACGCTCAGAAGCAGCTTCAGGATCATCAAATGTGTAAACTAGGCTAGTACCTTCAATCTTCTGTTGTTTCACTCCATTAACTTTTGTAGGTGCAGTAATTCCCGCAGCTTCAAAAATAGTTGGCGTAATATCAATGACATGATGGAATTGGCTGCGAAGTCCGCCTTGATCTTTGATGCGATCGCCCCATGCAATAATTAAGGGGTTACGAGTGCCACCAAAATGAGAAGCTATTTGCTTTGTCCATTGGAAGGGAGTAGTACCAGCCCAAGCCCAAGCTGCATGATAATGATTAAAGGTTTTGGGACTACCTAAGTCATTTAAAGAAGCTAACAGTTGTTCTCGACTTTCGGGTACTTTATTAAAAACTTTTAATTCATTGACGCTACCTGCTAAACCACCTTCTGCACTAGCACCGTTATCACCAACAATGTAGAAAACTAAGGTATTGTCTAATTCCCCAATTTGGTCAATGGCATTAATTAATCTTCCTACTTCATGGTCTGTATATGCTAAAAATCCCGCAAATACTTCCATTTCATGGGCATAGATTTTTTGATCATCTGGAGATAAGGAATCCCACGCTGGTAATTCTTTGGGACGGGGAGTAAGTTGGGCATTAGCAGGAATTACACCCAGTTGTTTCTGACGCGCAAAGGTTTCTTCTCGTAATTTATCCCAGCCTTGATTAAACTTGCCTTGATACTTGTCTATCCAGACTTTAGGAGCGTGATGAGGTGCATGAGTAGCACCGGTAGCCAAATAGGTAAAGAAGGGCTTATCGGGGGCTATAGACTGTTGAGAATGAATCCAGCTAATGGCATGATCTACTAAATCTGGAGTCAAATGGTAATCAGGGTTATTGGTTGGTGGTGCAACCCGCTTCGTATTTTCCACCAAAGCCGGACTCCATTGGTTAGTATCACCACCCAAAAATCCGTAAAAATACTTAAATCCTAACCCCGTCGGCCAGCGATCAAAGGGTCCAGCCGCACTGGTTTCATAATCTGGTGTATTGTGCCATTTACCGAAAGCCGCAGTATTGTAACCATTCTGCCGCAATACTTCCGCTACAGTAGCCGCACTCTTTGGTAAAATAGTTGTGTAACCAGGAAAGCCTGATGCTAACTCTGCAACTACACCTGTACCCACTGAATGATGATTGCGTCCAGTTAATAAAGCTGCTCTGGTAGGTGAACAAAGGGCTGTAGTGTGGAATTGGTTGTAACGTAATCCTTTTCCCGCCAAACGAGTCAAATTCGGAGTTTCTATAGCACCACCAAATGTACTCGCTTGGCCAAAACCTACATCATCCAATAATACTAATAATATATTGGGGGCTTTTTCAGGAGCTTTAATTGGTGCGGGAAAATCTGGTGTTGATTCTTTGTAAGTAATGCCGATTTTACCTTTAAAAGATGGTGGATTAATCGGTAATACTTTTCCTGTATCTGCTAGTGCGGGGCTTGTTACTATCAACCATGTGATGAGGAAAGATAGAGACAGCACCCGTGAAATTGAACGTGACATACAATAACCTTGTATAAAAAATCTACAACTTTGCGCCTTTGCTCCTTCGCGTCTTTGCGCGAAACTTAATCTTTTAACGAACCACAGAGGCACAGAGGACACGGAGATAAGAGGGTTTGAGAGATATTTTGCGTTAGTCTTGTAAGTTCTTTACCAAGCGAAATCCGATATGGGTTGTTCCGGTATCAGGAGATTCTGATTCTCGTGCGGCTGGACGGTAGCGGCTGCAATAGTTCGGCGCACATAAGTAAGAGCCTCCTTTGATGACATGAAGGGCAGTTTCTGTAGGTTTTTTAGGGTCAAAACTTTTATTTGGTCCAGTGGGGTTAACACTGTGGGTTTTGTTGTCATGTCCCAAGCTAAACCAGTCAGAAGTCCATTCCCAAACGTTGCCGGTCATGTCGTAAAGTCCATAACCATTGGCTGGAAAAGAGCCTACTTTTGCTGTTCCTACATAACCATCGGCTTTGGTATTAAAAAAGGGAAAGATTCCCTGCCAAGTGTTGGCTTTTTTAGCTGAATATTGATTTCCCCAGGTATAAGTTGCCCCATCCAATCCACCACGAGCGGCGTATTCCCACTGTGCTTCTGTTGGTAGTAATTTTTCTGCCCATTGGGCGTAGGCTAGGGCATCTTCATAAGCAATATGCACAACTGGATAGTTTTCTTTCTCTGTAATGCTGCTATCAGTCCCAAAAGGATGCTGCCAATTAGCACCGGGTGTCCAATGCCACCAACTGAGAAGCTGAACTTGTTTAACTCCTGGTTTTGGCATTTGAAATACCAGAGAACCGGGTAATCTTTCTTCATCTGATAAGTCGGGAAACTGTTCTTTTGATAACGGGCGCTCGGCAACTGTTACATACTTTGTGGCTTTGACAAATTCAGTAAATTGGGCGTTTGTTACCTCATATTTATCAATGCAGAAGGAGCTAACTGTGACGTTTTCTCCTGTTCTCTCTTCCTCAAAACCAGAATCATCTGCTCCCATTTTGAATGTACCTCCAGAAATCATTACCATTCCTGGAGGACAGGGATTAAGGGTAACTGCTAATGCTGGCGAATTGGTAAATAGTGATATGAGTGCAACTACCTGAATCAGCAGTAATATTAAGAACCGCATTTTATGCTGTTGGAACTTTTGAACCAAGAATTTTGTCCAATCTCCCTACATAAAGTTCTGTAGGATTAGCTACTACTTGGATGGATAATCCCAGAGATAACTAAGCTCCTGAGCGATCGCTTGTGGAATCACTGGGAGTTTCTTCTTTACTACTTCTACAACTGACCAAGTTATCTTGATCGAGATTATTAGCAGCAAATACATACACTGGACTAAAGATGAAAATTGCAGTAGTGATTAGCAAAATTACTTGCATATCTCATGGATTTATTTTTCTAAAATTTGTGAAAAAGAGGCAGACATGAACATAGATTATGAGTTCATGCCAAAAGACCTTTAAGAGGATGTTTGAAAAGTTTTGAGGAGTCAAAATTTATGCCAATCGCCTGAGCATGATACGGATCATAGCTAGATAGATAAAAGTCTCTGATGTTTCAGGTAGTAACTCGTAGTCTCTGACTAATCGACGACAACCCATCAGCCAGCCAAAAGTACGTTCCACAACCCATCGCTTTTTG
>NZ_JADEVZ010000045.1 GCF_015207875.1 Dolichospermum sp. LEGE 00240 | reverse complement strand
CCCCCTGCCCCCTGCCCCCTGCCTACTTTTCCGAACGGGCATAATCATCTTGATAGCGAATAATATCATCTTCTCCGAGATATTCGCCATTTTGGACTTCAATTAAAACCAAGGGAATCACACCGGGATTTTCTAACCGATGGGTTGTACATTGGGGGACATAGGTTGATTGATTATTGCTTAATAAGATTTCTCTGTCGCCACAAACTACTTTAGCTGTACCGGAAACAACAATCCAGTGTTCACTGCGGTGGTGGTGCATTTGTAGGCTGAGGCGATGTCCGGGCTTTACTTCAATTCGCTTAATTTTATATCCGCGCCCTTCTTCTAAGACTGTGAAAGAACCCCAAGGACGTAATTCACCAGCGGCAATACTTCTAGAATTAATTGTTGGTTGCAGAGTGAGAGTATTTGGGGCAGTTTCTGATAATTTAGCCATAGTTACCTCAGATGAAGACATAACAAACTGGTTTTTAGTGGGAACAGTTGATGGAAAAGGGACAAGATTTAGCCACTTTGATAAAGATAGCAAAACTCTCCATTGAACGGTAAAGTCCCTTGCGGAAACTAATTTGTCTACATAAAGTCTTCATCAAAAAAATAATGGATTATGTAGGGTTTGCGGAAAAGTTATTTGTGAGGGCTAGGAGTTCAGGAGTCAGGAGTTCAGGAGTTCAGGAGTTCAGGAGTCAGGAGTTCAGGAGTCAGGAGTTCAGGAGTTCAGGAGTCAGGAGTTCAGGAGTCAGGAGTTCAGGAGGAAGAAGAAAGAAGAAAGAATTGTTTTCACCAATTACCAATTACCAATTACCAATTACCTGTTCCCTGTTCCCTGTTCCCTTGCTATAACGACAATTTTCAACGCCAAGCTACTTACTTAGAAGTTTTTGGTGATATGAAAATCCCAATACCATTGTGAACACGGGCTGCTGTGTTAGGAGAACGGTCAAGTAACTGACCGCCTAAATAAAGACTGGTAGAACTACCACCGTCTAAATTTAAAGCATTAATACAACCCATTGTTTGCATTAATTTTGCTTGTTCTGCCAAAGTTGGACCACCACCACCAGCCCGACTATGTACAGCAGCAATCATAAGATTACCCGTGGAAGTGGTACAAATACTGCTGCGAACTGCTTGACTTGTCATGAAAGCAGGGCTGAATGTTTCTGCTGGTCCATCCAGAACTATTTGCCGATTTTGGACTAATAGAGGACCTGCACCAATAATGTGAGGGTAGCGACTAAATTCAGGTGTGGTAGTGGCGCTCGTCAGGGAGACTTTTGTGCCAATAGGTAGTTGTGGAGTCTGGTTACGGAAGATGAGGAGATAGCCATTTTCGGGAATGGGAATAGCCGTTATACCACTTTTACCTCCTGCTAACTGATTCCTTACTTGATTGTTTTCGACAACTACGATAGTTTCATTATCAGCTAAGGGTGTATAAGTATTTCCCCAGGCTGGAGTATAACGAGCGATACCGCGTTGAACATAGCCAGTATTAAGTAAAGAAATGGGTAATCGTTGATTATTGTTGGTAATTAGGGTTTCTGTAAGGGTGAGGCGACCAAAATAGAATTGTCCGTTATTATTCCAAGCGATCGCTCCTCGGTTGAGAATTGGACCGGATATCCATTGATTATCTTGCCGAATTGCGCCTAAAGGTAATCTATTATTGCGGTTAAAATAACCACCATTAATTGCGGCTACTGCTAAGTAATTTTGAGCAGTTTGGATTAAAGGGGCTGTACCAGTTAATGTTTGCGGATTAGTTAATATAGGCTTAATGCTTAATCCCATTGCACGAGGATTAATATCTAACCAAACCACAGGAAAGCGATCCGTTCCTAAAGTTACCCACTGCTGTCGCCATTGTAATCCCTGCGCCCAAGTAATAGTTTTTTCCACCATTGCATCAGGTCTAATATCTATCACTAAGCGGTTGGGTTGGGGAATAGTGCTAACTTGTACAGACAGACCAAAGGGAACACTCAAACGAACAATTGTTTGATTATTCACTAATTCCACTTTTTGAATTATTGATGGGGGAGTTGGTTGTGTAGTAGGTTGAGAGTTATAGCGTTGTATTAAAGCCGGATCAGCAGTACCATCTAGGGTGATAGTCCATTCTCGATTGGGTGGTGTGGTAGATTTAGGGATAATCTCATCAGGATCTACTACTCTTTTAACTGGTAATTCTTGGCGAATTTGCCAAGGAGTCGCCATATCCAAATCTAAAACAACCCTATCTCCTTTTGGTTGTTTACCTACGCGAATGTTTTTGAGTTGGGAAGGAGGAGTAACAACTACCAAGGTATTGCCATTGGCTTGAATTTTCCATCCCCGTTTAAGTGCTAATTGAGTAATGTCTAAATAGCGATATCCTCCACTAAGACTTGTATTAAGAATGGGGGGATTTGTCAAGCCAGAAAACCATTGGACTGGTTGTTTACTAGGATTACTACTATTGAGTAGATTTATTCCTAGCAGTTGATTAAGTGCGCCATCACTCAGATAAGTTTGTCCTTTAACGGTGGTTGTTGTTGGCTGTAACCATGCACCTGGTAAAGTCCGGCCATTGAGAATAATTTGATTACCAGCACTAACCGCATTGGGAACGGGCGTTGGTAAACTAGGAGTATCTTGAGCCAATGCCCCATAAGTAGCAGTCAAACACAGCACTGTTGACAGTAGCGGTAATACAGAATTCAGTATTTTCAGAATCATTGACTCGGTATGTGGGAACGTGATTATGCAAAACCCAGCGATTAGAAATCGCGGCTACACAGGCAAAACCCACCTTCGTGGGTTAAAAACCTTGACTTTTCATTAGTCCACGTTAGCGTAGCGTTCCGAAGGAATGGGTGGACTTCGTTTGTGTAGTAGCGAATTATATTCGCCATCAACTTTTCAAACATCCTCTAACGAAAATCTATCAGAAAATTTAAAAAATAATTACCTTTTTTAGAAATATTCGTGATACTATTTAAACTGGGTTTTTGTCTCTTATTCAAAGTAGCAAACAACTATCATGCTAAAAATACTAACTGCAATTGTTTTAAATAATACAAATTAATTGGAGACTGCTGTGAGTAACCCAGCCTTAAAGGGACTGAGCTTGCAAGATTAGTCAAGCAAGCTGTGCTGACCAGACCACCCTGAGCTTACCTGAGTTCGACATAAGATAATTTTTGGAAAACTGCCCCAAATATGAGTCTCAAACCCTGATGATCTCGTTGAAAAAATCATAACTCTGTTCGCGTAGCGTCTCCTAAGGAGAAACTCCGTTCGCGTAGCGTCTCCTAAGGAGAAACTCCTAACACCGAACTCAGGTGAGCTTAGTCTCATGGTAGCCGTGATTTGAGTCACGACACCTTGGAATGGGAAAGTCCTTCGGGGTTCAGCAGTCGCTCATGGGGGAAACCCCCCGGCGCTGCTTCCCTTGATATTATCGGGGGTTAAAGGTGAAATTCGGACACCCTTATCTCTAAAATTTTAGGTTTTGGGGTTTGAATCTAAAATCTGAAGTTCCTGTGGTTGATAATAAATAAACAGCCAAAATACAGGGAAAATATAGATATGTTTTAGGAATTGTCAAATGGGCATATAGTGAAAATAGGCTAATTTTCGGGAGCTATCAGTAATCAGCTAAGAACAAGAATAGCTTACATGGTGATCAGCCGTGAGCAAAAAACTGCAAACTTCAAAACCGTTGGATTTACAGGTTCTTATGGATTAGGGTAGTTTGTCTTTACAGTGCATTAAACAAATAAAAAATAAATAGGCATTGGTAGCACAGCTTTGGCTAAAAGTCAAGCTAAAATTGTTATCTCTAAACTTTGGTAATTACAGCAGATTGCAGATTAATGAGGTACAGGATCTAAATTCAAAGCCGGACAGCAAGCCAGTTTTATTCCTGACTCCTAACTCCTGACTCCTGCTGTATGTATTTTTATCCAGTGCCAAAACTGAGAAAATTTCCCTCTAGCAGTAATAACAACATCTGTACCTCACCATTTTCAGGAATAGAGTATGAATCATCAACCATCAAATCAGGGTCAGCAAATTATAGTGTCAGATACTAATTTTTCAGATGCATATCCAGGGCAAAAATGGTTAGTAGAAGAAAGGGATGCTTGTGGAGTCGGGTTTATTACCCATCGTCAAAATATTGCCAGTCATGAAATTTTGGATAAAGCTTTAACTGCTTTAACTTGCTTAGAACATAGAGGGGGTTGTAGTGCTGACCAAGATTCTGGAGATGGTGCGGGGATATTAACAGCGATTCCTTGGGAATTATTGGCACAAGATAACAATCATGGCATTGATTTTGCCAAGTTGAGTAATATGGCTGTGGGGATGGTATTTTTTCCCCAAGATAAAATAGCCGCCAAAGCTGCTAAAACTGCATTTGAGCAAATAGCAGCAGAAGAAAAATTAACTATTCTGGGCTGGCGAGTAGTTCCAGTACGTCCTGAAATATTAGGGGTACAAGCAAAAGAAAATCAGCCGCAAATAGAACAAGTGATCATTTATTGTGCTGATAAAAGCGGCGATGAGCTAGAAAGAGAATTGTACATTGCCCGTCGTCGAATTATGCAAGCGGGCAGAAAAATTTCTGAAGATTTCTATGTTTGTTCTTTATCTAGTCGCACAATTGTTTATAAAGGCATGGTGCGTTCCGCTGTTTTGGGGGATTTTTACGAAGACTTAAAAAATCCGGCTTTTAAAGTGGCATTTGCGGTATATCATCGCCGCTTTAGTACCAATACTATGCCTAAATGGCCGTTAGCCCAACCTATGCGGCTATTAGGTCATAATGGAGAAATTAATACTCTGTTGGGGAATATTAATTGGATGATGGCACGGGAAGCTACTTTGAGTCATCCGATTTGGGAAGATAGGTTTGAGGAACTCAAGCCAGTGGTGAACATTGACAATAGTGATTCCGCTACTTTAGATAATGTACTAGAGTTGTTGGTGCGATCGGGACGTAGCCCCCTAGAAGGGTTAATGATGATGGTTCCTGAAGCTTACAAAAATCAACCTTCCTTGGCTGAATATCCAGAAATTGTGGATTTTTATGAATATTATAGCGGTCTGCAAGAAGCATGGGATGGACCAGCACTGTTAGTATTTAGCGATGGCAAAAAAGTTGGAGCGACATTAGATCGTAATGGTTTAAGACCTGCGCGTTATGTCATTACCAAAGATGATTATATTGTTGTTGCCTCCGAAGCTGGAGTTGTGGATTTCCCAGAAGAAAACATTCTCGAAAAAGGTAGACTCGGACCTGGACAAATGATTGCGGTAGATTTAAACACCCAGGAAATTTTAAAGAACTGGGAGATTAAACAGCGCATTGCTAAACAACATCCTTATGGGGAATGGTTGCAACAACACCGTCTGGAATTGAGGAACTTAGTTAAAGGCCATATATTAGTTAATGGTAACGGTAATGGACACCATAGCCTCAGTAATGGCAATGAACATTTATCACCAACTCCTGAGAAAATTGATACGCAACTGTTATTACAGCAGCAAATAGCCTTTGGTTACACCATAGAAGATGTAGAAATGGTGATTCATCCTATGGCTAGTACCGGTGCAGAAGCAACTTTCTGTATGGGGGATGATATTCCTTTGGCTGTATTGTCAGAAAAACCCCATTTGCTGTATGACTATTTTAAACAGCGATTTGCCCAAGTTACTAACCCAGCCATTGACCCATTACGGGAAAAGTTGGTGATGTCTTTAACTGTGGAGTTGGGTGAAAAGGGGAATTTATTAGAACCTAAACCAGAATACGCCCGCAGACTCAAGTTGGAGTCACCTGTCCTGACTCAGACAGAATTAGAAACTATTAAGTTGTCAGGATTTGCAACGGCTGAATTGTCAACTTTATTTCCCATAGCCACAGGACCAGATGGTTTAAAAACGGCTGTGGAATCTTTGCAAGAACAAGCTGCGGAATCGGTGCGGGCTGGTGCGAAGATTCTCATATTAAGTGACAGAACAGATACAGGGATTGCGGCAGAATATACTTATATTCCTCCTTTATTAGCCATTGGTGCGGTTCACCATCACTTAATCCGTGAAGGGTTACGGATGAAAACATCCTTAATTGTGGATACAGCCCAATGTTGGAGTACCCATCATTTTGCTTGTTTGCTGGGTTATGGTGCGGGGGCGGTTTGTCCTTACATGGCCCTAGATACTGTTACCGCTTGGTGGGCTGAACCCAAAACCCAACAGTTTATGGAAAGGGGTAAAATCGCCAGACTGACTTTAGATCAAGCCGTAGAAAATTATCGCAAAGCTGTAGAATCTGGGTTGCTGAAAATCCTCTCGAAGATGGGAATTTCTCTACTTTCCAGCTATCAAGCGGCGCAAATATTTGAAGCTATTGGGATTGGTGGTGATTTGTTGGCTTTGGGTTTCCGGGGAACAACTTCCCGCATTGGTGGTTTAAGTGTGAGTGAGTTAGCGCAAGAGGTGTTATCTTTCCACCGTAAGGCTTTCCCGGAATTGACGGCGAAAAAGTTGGAAAACTTAGGTTTTGTGCAATACCGTCCCGGTGGTGAATACCACATGAATAGCCCAGAATTGGCGAAGTCGCTGCATAAGGCGGTTAATGGTAAGCAGTATGACCATTATGAAGTTTATAAACAACATCTGCACAATCGTCCGGTAACGGCGTTGCGTGATTTGCTAGATTTCCATAGCGAGCGCTCGTCAATTCCTCTAGAAGAGGTAGAATCAGTTAGTGATATTGTGAAGCGTTTCTGTACGGGTGGGATGTCTTTAGGGGCGTTATCCCGGGAGGCACATGAAACTTTAGCGATCGCTATGAATCGCATTGGTGGTAAATCTAATTCTGGTGAAGGTGGGGAAGATCCCGTTCGTTACAATATTTTGAGAGATGTGGATACTAACGGTAAATCGCCTACTCTCCCCCATCTCAATGGGTTGCGGAATGGTGACAGGGCTGCAAGTGCCATTAGACAAATTGCATCGGGACGGTTCGGTGTTACTCCCCAATACTTAGCTACAGCCCAACAACTGGAAATTAAAATTGCCCAAGGTGCAAAACCAGGGGAAGGTGGACAACTACCTGGACCGAAAGTAAGCCCCTATATTGCCATGTTGCGCCGTTCTAAACCCGGTGTCACATTGATTTCACCACCACCCCACCATGATATTTATTCCATTGAAGACTTAGCCCAGTTAATTTTTGACTTGCACCAAATTAACCCTAAAGCCCAAGTTTCCGTGAAATTAGTGGCAGAAATCGGGATTGGCACAATTGCGGCGGGTGTAGCTAAAGCTAACGCCGATATTATCCAAATTTCGGGACATGATGGCGGTACTGGTGCATCACCCCTTTCTTCAATTAAACACGCGGGTAGTCCTTGGGAATTGGGGTTAACGGAAGTACATCGGGTATTGATGGAAAACAGTTTGCGCGATCGCGTCATCTTGCGTGTAGATGGTGGTCTCAAAAGCGGCTGGGATGTCCTGATTGGGGCGTTAATGGGGGCAGAGGAGTTCGGCTTCGGTTCCATAGCCATGATTGCGGAAGGCTGCATTATGGCGCGGATTTGCCACACTAATAACTGTCCTGTGGGTGTAGCTTCTCAGAAGGAAGAACTGCGGAAACGCTTTACTGGCATTCCTGAACACGTTGTTAACTTCTTCTACTTCATTGCGGAAGAGGTGCGGAGTCTGTTGGCTAAATTGGGCTATCGTTCTTTATCAGAGGTAATTGGTAGGGCTGATTTATTAACAGTCCGTTCTGAAATCAAATTGAATAAAACCCAGGCTTTGAATTTAGATTGTTTAACTAAACTACCAGATGCAAAAGTTAATCGCAGTTGGTTAACACATGAGAAGGTTCATAGCAATGGACCTGTTTTAGATGATCAATTACTAGCTGATGCCGATATTCAAGCTGCTATTGGCAATCATGGCACAGTTAGTAAAACCCTCCCGGTTGTAAATACCGATAGAACAGTTGGTGCAAGGTTAACTGGGGCGATCGCTCATAAATACGGTGACGACGGCTTCAAGGGGCAAATTAACCTCAATTTCGAGGGTAGTGTAGGGCAAAGCTTCGGTGCATTTAACCTCGATGGTGTCACCCTCACCCTAGTTGGTGAAGCTAACGACTATGTAGGCAAAGGTATGAACGGTGGGGAGATTATTATTAAGCCCCCAACCAATGCCACCTACAACCCAGCCCAAAACGTAATTGTGGGGAATACTTGCCTTTATGGTGCAACAGGTGGGGCGTTATTTGCCAATGGGTTGGCTGGAGAACGGTTTGCGGTGCGGAACTCCAAAGGAACAGCGGTAATTGAAGGGGCTGGAGATCACTGCTGCGAGTATATGACTGGTGGTGTAATTGTGGTTCTGGGTAAAGCTGGCCGCAACGTGGGCGCAGGTATGACAGGCGGTTTAGCCTATTTCCTTGATGAAGTCGGTAATTTCCCTGATTTTGTCAATCATGCGATCGTCAAAGTGCAACGGGTTGTGAGTGAGGCGGGAGTAAACCAATTATATGAGTTAATTCAAACTCATGCCCGGAAAACTGGTTCACCCAAGGCACAGGAAATTATTGCTAATTGGGAATCATACTTACCTAAATTCTGGCAATTAGTACCACCTTCTGAATCTGATAGTCCAGAAGCCAAAGTAGCAGAAAAACAATTGAGTTCTGTGTAATTTGTCTGAATCAGGATGTCCAGGATTTGAGGATTTACAGGATTTAATTAAATACTTTATCTGTATTTATCCTGTTCATCCTCTTAATCCTTTTTTGTCAGAATCAGGATCTACAGGATTTGAGGATTTCCAGGATTTAATTAATAGGGCTTGCTAAATAAATCTGAAAACTCTACAGGTAAAGGGTTTTAGATATTTTGAAGTTCAAAAAGTGTCAGCTTTTAGGAGGTGACAACTGAAAAACCGTTCGGCTGACGCTCACGGCCAAGCCTGGCATTTAATTTCTGGTTAAAGAAAAAATCTGATAGTGGTTGAGATTCGTGCATCCATCAAAGCAACTTTACTCGAAGCTGATAACTACGAAATTACATCACGGGAAAAAACACCCCTAGCAAAAACAGTACGCACTTGTTAACCCTATTTTGGGCGCAGGGTCTGCGCCCCTACTGGCTTTGGTTATAAAATATTTGGATTTAATGTAGGGGTAGCGCCTCCGTGCCTATCCCGGTATTTGAGGCAACCACGGGGGGTTTGCCCCTACAAAATTGATTGGTTTAGTAATTTTGAAAATGTTCAATGAATAGAGTTGGTTGTAGCCAATTTTTTACCGTAACTAATAGCAATAAAGCCGGTTACATACATAAATAAACTGTAAACCGCAGCCGGTACTGCCATATCAGGATTGTTGAGTAGTCCAGCCGTAATTGCGATCGCTAATGTGCCATTCTGAATACCAACCTCGATGGCAATGCAGATTTGTTGAGGAGGATTGAGTTTAAACACCTTGCTAATATAAAATCCCGCCAAGATTGAGATCACATTTAACAGCACAACCGCAACTCCAACTTGGAGAATAAATTCGGGGATACTGTTCCACTCACGAATGATGAGCATGAGTATAATTAGCGCCAGCAAACCAACTGCGAGGCGGTTAGTCAGTTTTTCCAAACGACGGGCAATTTCGGGAAATAGCTGCCCCATTCCCATTCCCAATCCGATAGGCAAAAGCGTCATCAGAAAAATTTGTCCTATTGTTGCCCCAATCGGTAGGGTAATCGCCGCAGTTTCGCCAATGTAGTGCTGGTATGCAAGGTTTCCTAACAGCGGAATTGTAAATACTGTAATCACACTACTAAAAGCAGTCAGTGTGACTGAAAGTGCAACATCACCTTGAGCGAGGAATGTAAATATATTTGAGGATGCTCCACCTGGGCAAAGTGCCACTATCATTAACCCCATTGCCATTGTCGGTTGCATGGGGACAACTTTAGTAATCACAAAACCAATAATAGGTAAAAAAATTAACTGACTGATTAAGCCAATTGAGACGGCTTTCGGATATTTCCTTACCCGTTGGAAATCTTCGGGTGCAAGAGATAAACCCATTCCCAGCATAATGATAGCCAAAGCTATTGGTAACATAACTTTAGTCAATAAGCTTGCTTCCATAATCAATTTTGGATGAATAATACAAAAAGATAATATCAGACTGTGATTTCCTTCTAGATAACAGGGGTCAATGGTGGAACATCTGCAAACTGGTAACTTATGATTAGCGATCGCATAGGACACAATTGCGAGAAACTAAGAATAGGTCTATTAAAATTAGGAGAATCTCATGGCTTGGACTCAAGTTTTAGCTGCTAACGCACTGACTGCTGGTGCGCGGGAAGTAGTCAAAGTGGGCGATCGCAAGATCTTACTCTTAAACCACGAAAATCAGCTTTATGCTGTAGATGATACCTGCCCTCACTTAAAAATGTCTTTGAAAAAAGGAAAAATTGAAGATGGGGCGATAGTTTGTCCCTTCCACCGCAGTGCATTTGACTTGGGTAATGGAGAAGTAAAAACTTGGTGTCCCTTCCCACCCGTAGTTGGTAAATTACTGTCAATGGTTTCCTCGGAAAAAACCCTACCAACCTATCCTATCAAAGTGGAAGCAGGCAACATTTTAATTGATGTCTAACCAGTTATAATAGCAAAAGTAGCGGCGCAGGGCCTGCGCCCATAAATCTGAATTTCACGATTAATTGATATCCTAACTACCTTGTCCGGTTCTCACTTTCTCATTTTTTCGTTCCCATACTCTGTATCCCACATTCTGCACCCACAACTGTCACACCCCAAGGAAAATCCCGTGAAAACTCATAAAAACTTGAATGGTAGTTTTGGTTTTGTCACCTTATTCATCTTAATTCACCTTAAAAATGAGTTTAAACATCTTTCACAAACTCCGTCAAGAATCTAAACGCCTTCAAAATATAATTGGCGCAATCTTGGGGCGAACTATTATAAAATGATGGCCATGCACTGGCTTTATCTTCATCATAATAATTGCTACGATGGGGATGAGTTTCTAACCACGCTAACCGGACAGCGTGACCGATTAACACATCTAAAACTATATATTCCTCAATTTGCAACTTAGGGTTATTAGCCACGATTGTAGCCAATTCCATCAAAGCTTCTACATTAACTTGGCGATATTCTGGAGCTTCAATTTTATTCAGCAAATGTTCAACTAACAAAGCAAAATTTCTTTCTCCTGCTGTCATTTCCGAAAGCATAATTTCACTTTCTAACCGATTTCGGCGTTCCAATTTATCACCAATAACTAAACCTTTGCAATGCTGCATTAATAGCCAAACTTGTTTAAAAAAGTCTTTGGGTACACGATTTAATGCCCCTTCTGCTTGACGAAATCTCCGCCAACCATCAGGAGGAACTTCTGCTTCTTCACTAATTACAGGTAGGACAACCCAAGCAATATCACTTTCTTTTTGTTTAACGTGCAATGATTCCTGTTGACGTAATAAACTACTCACCCCACTATATCCAGTTAACACTTGACGTAAACGCATTTTCACTTCAAAAGGTGATAATTGCATTAATCTTTCATAAGCTTCATCTTGGGTGAGGATGAATTCTCTGGCTATCTCGCTAGTAATTAAAAGAATCAAATAACCGACTCTTAATGTCAGAAATCCCCGAAATAATTCTGGTTCTGATTTGATTAATACACCAAGATAAATGAGAATTTCTTGGGTTAAAACTCTATCTCGTATATCCTCACGACAAAAGTTATTAATTTTCTCAGTAATTTCACTTCCAGATATAGGAACAACTATCAAAGAAGCTTGACTATAAGCCCTCCCAACTGCAATTTGCTTACCTTGCACCAAAATACTCGTTATCGCGTCTGATAAGCCAATATCGAGCATTTGGCGTAAACCCGCAGCCCGTCGCACCACCGCCCACAAACCTAAATCCCCGGCTTTAGTATAAACTTCATCAAGTAAATCGGCTACAGTGACAGCATGGGTAGGACCCGCATAGCCTGTATCAAATTCTAGACCCTGTAACCGAGTTAAAGTTTGCAGTAATTCAATTTGCTCATAAATATTTTCTGATGAGCGCAAATATTTTAATAATAGATCTAAGTTAGTTTCGCATTCCATTTGGAATTCTTGGGTATGTCCCAAAGACCAACTTTTTTCTAAATGAGAAGTCAGGTAATAACAACGGATTCCCCGATTTGCAACTGAGGATTGAGAGAATTGTGCATTTGACAAAAAATCAATTCTTTGAATTGCTGCTGTCAGCATTAATTGATTGAGTTTTCCTAATTTCACCTTGACTCCGTTACAAATACCATCTTTGAGTTCTTGCATTAATTCTAATAATGCTTCAGAACCAGTTTCTAGCATAGTTCGAGTAATCATTAAAGTCAAAGTCGGACGACCTAAATCACTCCAGCATTTTTGAATATAAGCCAATTCACCTCTAATTTGATCTACTAAAAAATGATAATCAAGAGTTAAATAAAACTGTTGAGAATCTAGAAATGATGGTAAAAAGACAACTGTTTGCTCTCGAATCCGAAAGAATCTTGATATCGTTAAACTTCTCAGTCTTCGCAAAGGACGACCCGTTAAACCCAATTGATCATTTCTGCCAATTTGCGTATAAATTTGGGAAAGTTCTTCGGATTTTCTAATTTGAATTGGTGCAACTTGGGTAGGAGTTTGAGTTTCAATTCCATATACTTCTAATTGCGTTTGTAGAGCTTCATCTTCTGCTATTAAAGCAATTTGAACTAAAGCACTGCGCTGTTTTCCGACGTTTAAATGTCTTCCTAAAGGATCAATATCTCCCAACGAGATTAAGCCTTCGCTTAACATTTTACCCAAATAATATAAGCTTTGCGCCCAAACTAAAGGAATATTTTCATTTGGTAATCTTAACTGAGACTGAGGATTTAATTTCTCAGCTTCTATATTTTCTTCAGGAACATAATAAATTTCTGGTAATAGCTGTAACCCATTCTGTTCTACCAACAATGATTCTAAAAGTTGCTGATATTTCTCAATTTGTGCTTGTTCACCCCGAAATAAACCATCAAGAACTAAATAAGTGAAAAATAAGGGCCATTCACATTCAATATGTTCAAATTGTTTAAGTTCACCAGGTTCATAGTGGAGGCGTTCTGTGTCTTCTAAAACGGTTTGATGTCCATCTCGCAAAAACCGTTTACAACCATATTTTCCCTCAAGTTTACTAATAATTTCATTCAAGGTGCGTTCTCGTAACTGCTCATCTTTCACCGCAAAAGCAGGATAACTAATAATACTTAATAACGCCGCATCAATTTCTTTAGAACCTGATTCTCTAGGTAATAATGATTCTAAAGTAATTCTGGCTCTAGCAATTTCATCTGGTAAAACATGAATTACTGATGCTTGACTACCATGAACACCAAATAAGTTTAATCCATTTATAGATTCTAAAGCTGCTTTAGCCATTCCCAAGGAACTAGCGTTTAATTCTGCACTACCATGATTAATTTTATTTCCCCGTTCCCAAATACCAAAATCCGGTGTTCTATAAGCTCGACCAATATAATAAACTAGGTTTTGGACAAAGTTCACTTCATCCAATGTAAAAATAATTGATAATCCACTGGCGGTCATTTGTGCCAACATTAATAAAAATATAGATGTCGCGTCAAGTTGCAAATGTCCCCATTCATCATCACCGACGACTATATCACCTGTAGCCGTATTATATTTGGCGTGAAGTCCATCTAATAGAGATTGTGTATGTTTAAATTTTTCAACTTTATGAGATTGTCGCATCATAGAAAACAACAACCCACGCATTAGCTTGACTACACTATGCTCTAGTTCATAAGTTCGCCCATCATCATGATCTAATTTGCGATAGGCTAAAGCTAAACCCCAAACTGCTAAAATACTATACACATTATCTCGCACCCAGGCATCCGTATAATCTCCATGAGCAGTAATAGCGGTACTCGCTGGTAATAAACCAGTAATGGGGTTTTGACGCGCTAAAATAATTGTCTTGATTTGCTGATAGTAAAAATCTAAGGAAGTTGGGGATGTGGTAGATGTAGTCATTATGGCGCTTTTACAGTGTGAGTTTGGAGATAGGGATGCGAAATATTCGAAATATTTGGGCGTTTACTTGGGGTGCTTTGGTGGGGGTTCTTGGCGGGTTAATCGGTTTGGGGGGTGCAGAGTTTCGGTTGCCTGTACTAATTAGCATTTTTAATTATCGCACTCTTCCGGCAATTATTATCAATCTCGTTGTTAGTTTAGTTACTGTTATCTGCTCATTTGTTTTTCGCAGCGGTGTTATTGGTATTGAAAATGTTGTTGCTCACTTTGCCATCATCATCAATATTTTAGCAGGATCTTTGATTGGTTCTTATATTGGAGTTTCTTACGCTACGCGAATTAATGAACGAATTTTAAATCGTGTTGTTGTGATTTTTCTGGTTTTATTAAGTTTTGTGCTAATTGGGCATAATTTTATATTTAGTGTTGGTAGTTTACAATTGCCAAGTTTGTTGAGAATCAGTATTGGATTTGTGGCGGGTATTGTGATTGGCATATTTAGTAGTATGCTTGGTGTAGCCGGTGGTGAGTTGATTATCCCCACGGTAATTTTGTTATTTGCAGTTGACATCAAATTGGCAGGAAGTTTGAGTCTGGCAATTAGCATTCCTACTATTATGATGGGTTTATTTAAATTCAGAAGTCAGCAACGATTACAGGAAATTAAATCAGACCAAAAGTTTATTGTTTTTATGGCTTCTGGTTCAATTCTTGGTGCTTTTATTGGCAGCAATTTGTTGAATTACATATCAAGTTCTTTACTGTATTTAATTTTAGGGACAATTCTCTTATTATCAGCGTTTAAATTAGCCAAGCATAGGCCATCTAGCTAATACTAATCTTCTGGACAATCAATAAAAAAGTTGTATAATTCATCCTGTGGGTGTATGTAAAAATTATTGGGAGGAGAATTTATTATAATATGCGACGTGACTCTATAATGCCAAAGTCGTAAAGTAGGGTGCGTTATGCCATCGCTAACATGGCGAATATGGTGATAGTGGGTTAAGATTGCCATTTTTAAACAAATACCCATAAATAAGGTGCGTTACATTTCATTAACGCACCCTACAATATCAGTCAAATTACAGTAATCGTTACACCTTCACTTTCATTCCCTAATCTATCCACAGCACATACCGCATAAGTCCCGGGTGGGACTGTCGCAAAGGTCGTACCAGCAGATAAAATGCGTTGAATTATCCAATTATTGTTATTTTGCAAATACAGAGTCCAAGAACGCACAGGTTGATTATCTCCCGGTTCCCAGTTTAATTTTCCATCCATAAACTTGAGATTTTTGGGAGGTGGTGGCGTGATGGAACTTTGCCATGACATAGTGGGAACTAAGGCAGGTGTGGGATAATCGGTTCTAAATTGGTCAGCAATGCCTTGACGATTTTCCTGAATACCCGTCATGCTGAAAAAGATATTACCCAAAGATAAACTACCTGCTAAATTCCGAGAAATCTGAATCTGCTTGACAATTTCGCTGTTTTTCCATTCCTTCCCATCTAGTTGTCCGAGATTGTTACCTGCATAGACATGACGCTGTTTGGTATTAATTTCTGTCCACCATTTCAGCAAAGTTTGATAACCTTGTTTGGTTTGGTCGGTACGCCAATAAAGTTGAGGAGCAATATAATCTATCCAGCCTTGCTGTAACCATTTTTTAGAATCTGCATAGAGAACATTATAGGCATCTAACCCGACAATTCCCGCAGGTTCTCCAGAACGATAAATACCAAAAGGACTAATTCCAAATTTCACATGAGGTTTGGTGGCTTTGATTCCTTGGGAAAGTCGCAATACCATTTGATTAACGTTTTCCCGTCGCCAATCTTCTAAACTCAGTTTACCGCCACTGGCTTTATAAGCTCCGTAGGTTTTATCATCGGGAAAAGGTTTACCAGATATGGGATAGGGGTAAAAATAATCATCTAAATGAATTGCATCTAAATCATAACGGCGAACAACATCAATAATGACATTGTACGCTCTGTCTTGAACAATTTTTGCACCGGGGTCCATCCATTGTTGAGTACCCCATTGATAAACAACTTCGGGATTTGTCACGGCAATGTGGGGACTAACTGGAGAAATTTTACTGTTAGCTCTAGCGCGGTAAGGATTAAACCAAGCGTGTAATTCAATATTGCGTTGATGACATTGGGCGATCGCAAACTCCAAAGGATCATAAAATGGACTTGGTGCTTTTCCCTGAGTTCCTGTTATCCAAGCACTCCAAGGTTCTAAGTCAGAAGCATATACAGCATCACCTTCCGGTCTCACCTGCAAAACTAAAGCGTTGAAATTCAAAGCTTGTAACTGTTTAATAATCGCCACCAATTCCGCTTTTTGCTGTTCCACAGACAGTCGTGGCTTAGAAGGCCAATCACTATTCCACACAGTCGCAACCCAAGCGCCTCGAAATTCTCGCCGATGATTTACCTTAACAGTCTTGGAGGTTGTCGGTTTAGGTGTAGGAATCGTTGTGGTTATAGATGCTGCAACAATATAATCAGAAGGAATTCTTTGCGCTTTTCCCAAATACACTAAAGCTTGATAAACCATTACTGCCACATCTGCACGAGTAGCGGCTGTTTTATAATTTAGTATTTTGACATTGGGATAATTCACCACCCAACCAGCACGAGTCGCCAAACCTATTTGATTAATTCCATAGTAAGGAATTAAAGATCCATCTTGATAAATTTCTGCCAGTTTACTCACTAAATCCAGGTCAACTTGACCAGCAATTCCCAAACCATTGACCATTGAGACTAAAGCATCACCCTTAGCAATACTTTCATCTATCCCAAACCGCTTGTTCGGATAACCCGTCAAAAATCCAGTTTCATAAACTTTCTTAATCGCGTTTATTGCCCAATGTGTATCAGGAACATCTCCAAAAGGGAGATATGCACGTTTAACTGGTTGGGAAAAAACTGAAGCGATAATGGCAGCAAATTCAGCGCGAGTTACAGGGTTATTGGGGCGACAAGTTCCATCAGGATAACCGCTGATAATCCGCCGTGCTGCTAAAGCTTCTATAAATGGTCGGGACCAATGATTTTGAATATCGGAGAATGTTATGGGAGTAGATACCATATTTAAGGAGATAGTTACATCTTCTGTTAATTTAGCAATTTTTAAGTCATAACTGCTAATTTTCTAGCAATGCAGTCAGACAGATAAGTTTTTTAAATCTCTCTTCTGCAAAAAAATCACATTTCTATGTTTGTTGAGAATATGCTCGGTTAATTCTCAAGATTATTGAGAATGAAATCAATAAGCCAACGATTTTACTAGGGTATTGACATCTGGAAATTTTATGTTATTGTCAAGATATATAATCTGGAAGTATTCATATCTAAAAATTAGGATTGCGGAAGGAAGGTTAATTTGTACAGTGTGTCATTCCTAGATGATACTCCTTGTCAATGCGTAAGTCCTATATCTTTATGCCAGAAGTTACACGGTTTTATGGAATAGTTATCAAAATTTTCTTTGCTGATCACCCACCTTCTCATTTTCATGCAGTTTACGGTGAGTATAATGCCTTAGTTGGTATTGAGTCTTTAAAAATTATTGAAGGAGATTTACCCAGTCGTGCTGAAAAAATGGTAATAGAATGGGCTACATTGTATCAGAAAGAACTGCTCAATATGTGGAATAGCCAAGAGTTTAATAAACTGCCACCTTTAAAATAATGGAGAGTTTTGATGAAACCTGCTCGTATTGTTTCTGCTCAAGCTATAGATGATCATAACTTGATCATTAAGTTTACAAATAACGAACTAAAAAAATATGATATCTCTAAATTATTAGATAACCCAATGTTTTCTCCTTTAAAAAATCCGGCATTTTTCAGAAATTTTATCATTGATTCAGGTGGTTATGCGTTGGTTTGGAATGAGGATATTGATATCAGTGAATATGAACTTTGGCAAAATGGAATCAGCATTACAAAGGAAGGTAACAGGGAACAGGGAACAGATAAAATCCAGTTTCATAAATTTTCTTAATCGCGTTTATTGCCCAATGTGTATCAGGAACATCTCCAAAAGGCAGATATGCACGTTTAACTGGTTGGGAAAAATGGCGTTGTTGAATTGAGGTATGAAATTCCCAAATTGAATCTTTAAAACTCAAACCTCAGTGCGTCTTTGCTACGGCAGTCGCTCATGGGGGAAACCCCCAAGACCGCGCTGCCTCGCCTTTGCGTGAGACTAAAATTCATACCCTTAATCAGCAACGCCCGAATTTACTAGGGTATTGACATCTGGAAATTTTATGCAATTGTCAAGATATATAATTGTATTCAAAAATTGATATAGCGGTATGCACTTGCATGAGATACATCATAGCCCCCTCATCGCTTGCGGGGAGGGGTTCTTGTATCTCACTCAATCGAGAACCGCTATATTCCAAAATCCAGGGAATAAATTCCCTGTCTTATAGCTAAAGTCGGTTAAAACCGACTATTAGGAACGTAAAGTTTTATTTTTTTAGTTTTATTGAGTATAATTTGTGATAAATTTATCACAACTTGACAAGTAATACCAGTTACCATGAATAATCGTCAGTTGCTAGAATTTAGCGAGTATGTATGCTTAGGGATATCAATATTGGGAACAATAGTAGCGACAGTGACGCAACAAGTAGTTTATGCGGTTATTCCCCTGAGTCTAAGTATAGCTTTAAATTTAGTCAATCGTCCTAAGTTGAATTATTCCCAATCACAAATTGAGCAATTACAGACAGGTTTGCAAAATATTACTGAAGAATTTCACCAAGTAGAAAAAACCATGAATACCTCTAATCAACGTTTGGAACAAATCGAAGCTTGGAGACAACAACTCAGCCAAATTACGATTTTTAGCAAGTGGCAGTGATGATACAATCATTAAACTGTGGGATTTAGCAACTCAGCAACATCGCACCCTTGCAGGCCATGGAAAATATTCTGGGTCTAGAGGGATTAATTCTCTAGCTTTTAGTCCAGATGGTAAATTTTTAGTAAGTGGTAGTGATGATAAAACTATTAAATTATGGGATGTAAATTTAGGAATAGAAGTTTTCACTTTTACAGGACACGAAGAAAGGGTTTATGCTGTTGCATTTAGTCCCTTGGGGAAAATTTTAGCCAGTGGAAGTAAAGACAAAACAGTTAAACTGTGGTCATTAGAAACAGGAAAAGAAGTTTACTCTTTCAAAAGTCATACCGATGATGTTTTATCTGTAACTTTTAGTCCCGACGGTAAACTATTAGCTAGTGGTGCAGGTGGTAATGATAAAACTATCAAAATTTTACAATTAGCTGAAAATAAAGTGAAAACTTTAACAGGACATTCTGATTGGTTTGGAGGGATTACATCTCTAGCATTTAGTCCCGACGGAAAAACTTTAATTAGTGGTAGTCAAGACAAAACTATTAAACTTTGGAATCTAGAAACTAGTCAAGAAATTAAAACTTTATCAGGACACTCTGATTATATTTGTGCCGTTGCATATAGTCCCAATGGACAGATTTTAGCGAGCGCTAGTAAAGATAAAACAGTGAAATTATGGTCAGTCGCTAGTGGTGAGGAAATTTCTAGCGTCAAATGTACTGATTCTGTAATTTCCTCAATTGCCTTCAGTCCAGATGGTAAAATATTAGCGGCTGGAAGTGGAGATACAACCATTACTGTATTTCCCATAGCATAACGTTGATTCTACAGGTAGGGTAAAGCATAAGCTAAACCCTTACACCTCTAGGTTTTGAGCGTTGCTAATAGCCATATTGAAGTAGAAAAAAGGAAAATTAAAAATCTTCACCTTTGCGCCTTTGCGCCTTTGCGTGAGACTAATTCATACTTTCATTCACCAACGCCATAATCAATAAAAACGGGGAAGTCTGCAATCTGAGGATTATTTAAATGCTGCTATATTTAAGAATTGAAAATTTCGCCTTAATTGATCATCTGGAATTGGATTTTGGTGCAGGTTTGAATGTATTAACAGGGGAAACCGGCGCAGGAAAATCAATCATATTAGATGCTATTGATGCGGTTTTAGGTGGTAAGGTCTCTAGTCGGGTGATTCGGACTGGCACAAATCGCGCTATCGTGGAGGCGACTTTTAGCGTTACTCCGCCCCTAGCTGCTTGGTTGAGTGAACAAGAAATTGATTTAACCGATGATCATGCTGTGATTATTAGTCGGGAAATTGCCACCACTAGCAGTAATATCCGTAGTAGATCAAGAATAAATGGAGTGCTGGTAAATCGCCCCTTAATGGCAGGATTACGAGACAGTTTAGTAGAAATTACGGCACAAGGGCAAACCGTACAAGTGGGACAATCTGCCCAAGTTCGAGATTGGTTAGATTTATATGGTGGTGATGCTTTGTTGCAAAAACGCCAAAATGTTGCCGCTGCTTTTATTCTATATCAACAAGCTCGGCAAGCGCTAGAAAAACGCCGCACATCAGAACGGGAACGGCTGCAACAATTAGATTTATTAACATATCAAGTACAAGAATTGGGTGCGGCTAATCTTGATGATGCCCAAGAAATGGAACAATTAAATCAAGAAAGAGAACGCCTCAATCATGTTGTGGATTTACAACAAATGAGTTACAAAGTTTATCAGGCTTTGTATCAAGATGATCAGGAAACTCGCACTGCTGCTGATTTATTAGCCGATGGAGAGATGACATTAACTCACATGGTGGAGTATGATCCTCAATTACAATCTCTCTTGGAATTAGTGCGGGATGCGATCGCAGCGGTGATGGAAGTGGGGAGACAAATTAATGCTTATGGAGAAGGACTAGAAGCAGATCCCCAGCGCTTGGAAGAATTGGATGAACGGATACGGGAATTAAAACAAATTTGTCGCAAATATGGACCAACTCTCACGGAAGCTATTTCTTATTATGAACGTATTCAAACTGAATTAGCTGAACTAAATAATAGTGAACAATCTATCGAAACTTTAGAACAACAAGAACAATTATATTTACAGGAACTCCAGCAAGTTAGTCAACAATTAACCCAATTACGTCAGCAAACTGCGGCTAATTTAGAATCTCGGTTATTAGCTGAACTCAAGCCGTTAGCAATGGATAAGGTGAAATTTCAAGTAGAAATCGTCCCCATTCCCCCCGCAGCTACAGGTGCAGATAAAATTACTTTTATGTTCAGTCCTAACCCCGGTGAACCTATCCAACCATTAACAGAAATTGCTTCTGGTGGAGAAATGAGCCGTTTTTTACTAGCTTTAAAAGCTTGTTTTAATCAAGGTAATGAAGTGGGAACCATGATATTTGATGAAATTGATGTGGGGGTTTCTGGTAGAGTTGCCCAAGCCATAGCAGAGAAATTGCACCAACTTAGTCAAGGACATCAGGTATTATGTGTAACTCATCAGCCTCTAGTTGCAGCAATGGCAGATCGTCATTTTCGTGTTGATAAATTAGTTATTAATAAAGCCAGAAATAGTAATGATGAACAGCGAACTGTGGTGAGAGTAACAAGTTTAGATAATTTAACTACCCGTCGGGAAGAATTGGCGCAGTTAGCTGGTGGTAAATCAGCAAATGAAGCAATTTCTTTTGCTGAATCTTTATTATTACAAGCTGCTAATCATCGGGAAAGGGGGAAATAGATGGTGAAATTGTCAGAATCAGGATATCCAGGATTTCAGGATTTTCAGGATTTTTTATAAGATTATAGAAATTTGGCGTTTTGGGTGTAAACGGGTTTGCATCCGCTACTATTAGATTCCCAAGAGGCATAAAAACCAATTTCCTTGGATGTTGACTCCGACAGAACAGAAAAAAAGACAAGGTAGGTTTCGTCTGTGTAACCGTGATTTCTAATCGCTTTTCAAATTACCTAAGTTCTCTATAAAATCTGCGTGTTCTACAGACTGTAAACCAGCTTGTAAAACATTCAACACAACTTGCATATTACCTGTTAATAATTCATTTACCGCTAACCATAAACCTGGAAATACCCGACTTTGTAAAACTCCCTCTTCATTAGGTGCTAATTCTAAATATTCACCTTCTTCTAAGGAAAACCAACTCAATTTTTGGTCTAAAACTTGCCAAACAATATATTCTTTGACTCCATTGCGACGATAAGCTTGTTTTTTGCCATGTAGGTCAATAGCTGCACTACTAGCAGCAATTTCTACCACCAACTCCGGCGCACCTTCAATATAATCGTCCTCACTAATTCGAGTTTGTCCACCTGCTTCTGGTATAATAATCAGAATTGCATCAGGTTGAGGTTCATTATCTAAATCTAGCCGGACTGTAGGTTCAACTCCTAATGCCACACCAGGAGTTAAAACTTCATAATTACCAATCCATGTTAAGATGCGACCATGAGGTTGTCCATGACTTCTAAAACGCAGAGCAGCGGGCATAATATAAACAATTCCTTCAATTAATTCAGCTTTTTTAGGTTTAGATGTTGTATTATATCGCCGTTCAAATTCATAACGGGTGAGTTTATCCCCGTTTGTTAAAGGAGGAATTGTTGAAGCCAGAAAGGGTATTTTTACCATAGTTTTTGTAATAAGTAATAAAGCCCTGAGTGTATCATAGCAAATTATTCACAATTTTCATTATCTAATTTTATTGTCTATAACATGACAACTTTCTTGACAGACTCCACAGATATAAATAGATTTAATTTATCGGCAAAATTAAACCCAAAACAAAGAAGTGAATTGGGTCAATTTATGACTCCTGCGACAGTTGCGAGATTGATGGCAGGACAATTTAACAATTTATCAGGTCATATTAATTTACTAGATCCTGGTGCTGGTGTTGGGTCTTTAACTGCTGCTTTTGTAGAGCGATTATTGACAAATTCTAATCAAGTTGAAAGTTGTTTTATCACAGCTTATGAAGTAGAAGCAAGCTTTATACCCTCGCTGCAAGAATGTCTTAATCACTGTTGTCAAGCCTTAAAAAATAGAGGGATTAAAGCAGATTATTGTTTACGAAATGAAAGCTTTATTGGAAGTATTACAGAAAACAATTTACCACTTTTTAATACTGATACTCAGAACTTTACCCATGCAATTCTAAATCCACCTTATAAAAAGATTAACAGTAAATCAATTGAGAAAAAAATACTGTCAAAGCTGGGAATTGAAACGGTAAATTTATATAGTGCATTTGTTTGGCTATCTATGTTACAACTTTCTATAAATGGAGAGATAGTGGCAATTACTCCGAGAAGCTTTTGTAATGGTAGTTATTTTCGTCCTTTTCGCCAAGCTTTTTTGGAAACAATGGTACTCCAAAATATTCATATATTTGAAAGTCGCTCATTAGCTTTTGCAGAAGATAATGTTTTACAAGAAAATATTATTTTTCATGCTACAAAAACAGAAATTAAACCTAAATTTATAGAAATAAGTATTAACTCAGAACAAGAATTAGATAGTTTTTCGGAAATGAGACTTGTTCCCTATAACCAAGTTATTGAAAAAAATGATCCTGAAATGTTTATCCATGTTATTACCAACTCTTTGGAAGATGCTTTAAAAGTGCAAATGGATAAATTTCCATCTACATTAGAAGAACTTAGTTTAGAAATTTCAACCGGTCCAGTTGTAGATTTTCGTCTCAAATCATCTTTAAGAAATTCCTTAGATGATCAAACAGTTCCCTTAATTTACCCAGAATCTATCAAACCAGGAAAAGTTTTATTTCCTCCCACAAAACCGAAAAAATCAATTGCTATTGAAAAGAATCAAGAAACACAAAAATGGTTAATTCCATCGGGTTGTTATGTTGTAATCAAACGGTTTTCTGCAAAGGAAGAAAAACGCCGTATTGTTGCTGCTGTATCTTTCCCCATAGATTCATCTGCACTGGGGATAGAAAATCATCTTAACTATTATCATGCTAAGGGAAAAGGAATGAATCTCGACTTAGCAAAAGGTTTAACAGCATTTCTCAATTCAACTTTATTTGATCAATACTTTCGCCTGTTTAGTGGTAATACACAAGTTAATGCTACAGACTTACGAAAAATTAAATACCCCTGTAAAAATGATTTAATAAAACTAGGAACACAAATTCATGAATCTGCGTTTGATCAAAATCAAATTGATCACCTTGTACATCAGAATCTATCAATTATGAGTGAAACAATCAACACAATTGAAGCTAGTAAACGTATTCAAGAAGCACTAACTATTCTTAAAGAAATTTCTGCACCGAAAGAACAGCAAAACGAAAGATCGGCACTTTGCTTACTTGCATTGGCGGATATTCGACCGGAAACTGCTTGGAATCAAGCAACAACACCCAAACGCAGAATTACTGAAATGATGGATTGGTTTCGTGATTTTTATGGAAAACAATACGCACCAAATACACGGGAAACAGTGAGAAGACAAACAATGCACCAGTTTGTACAAATGGGTTTAGTTGTGGAAAATCCAGATCAACCAGAACGACCAATTAATAGTCCTAAATGGTGTTATCAACTTCAGCAACAAGCACTTTCACTGATACAATCTTACGGTTCTGATCAGTGGGAAGAATCTCGTCATAATTATACTATTTCTGTCAAGAATTTATTGCAGGATAGAACTCGAAATATCCCCACAATTCCCGTTAGTTTACCCAATGGACAAGCAATTTATCTATCATCAGGTGGACAAAATAATTTAATCAAAGACATTTGAGAAAATTTTTGTCCCAGATTTACACCAGGAGGTTTGGTTCTTTATGTCGGTGATGCGGGGGATAAGTTCATTATTAATGAAATTCAAAAGTTTAGAGAAATAGGAATTGATTTAGATCCTCATGGTAAAATGCCAGATGTTGTAGTTTATTATCAACAACAGGACTGGCTAATATTAATAGAAGCTGTCACCAGTCATGGACCTGTGAATTTAAAACGACACAATGAATTAAAACAACTATTTCAGTCTAGTAGTAAGGGGTTAGTTTTTATGACTGCTTTTCCCCGTCGCAAGGAAATGACTCGATATTTAGCTGAGATTTCTTGGGAAACAGAAGTTTGGGTAGCAGACCAACCAGATCATTTAATTCATTTTAACGGAGAGAGATTTCTAGGACCATACAAAACCCGGTAAAATCCGTTTGGAAATTTTGATCCAAATATTTTGCAAATCATTAAGATTTATTGACTTAAACAACATAAATATTGTTTAAATAATCAGCCATAACCCAGTCAGCAACTAGGTTTCACCCTCTCTCACGTCAAATAACTTCGCAACAAACCTTATTTGTTCATAGCGGTTAGGTTTGAGAAAATCAGAAACGATTTAATAATCAAGCACTTATAGTTATTTGACTTGTCAAGGGAGAACACAGGATGAAATTGGCTTACTGGATGTATTCAGGCCCCGCCCACATCGGAACTTTGCGAATTGCGAGTTCTTTTAAAAACGTTCATGCTATCATGCACGCGCCCCTGGGTGATGATTACTTCAACGTTATGCGTTCCATGCTATCGCGGGAAAGAAACTTCACCCCAGTTACAACCAGCGTGGTTGACAGAAACGTTTTAGCGCGAGGTTCTCAAGAAAAGGTGGTAGATAACATCACCCGCAAAGACGCGGAAGAACACCCAGATTTAATCGTTTTAACTCCCACATGCACTTCCAGTATTTTGCAAGAGGACTTACACAACTTTGTGGAAAGGGCGCAGTTGGAAGCGAAAGGGGATGTCATGCTGGCGGACGTGAACCATTACCGCTACAATGAACTACAAGCCGCAGATCGCACATTACAACAAATCGTCCAATATTACATTGATAAAGCCCGGAAGCGCGGGGAATTACCAGCAGAGAAAACAGTCAAACCCTCAGTTAACATTATCGGAGTTTCCACGCTGGGTTTCCACAATAACCACGATGTTACCGAATTGAAGCGATTAATGACTGATTTGGGAATTATGGTAAATACTGTCATTCCTGAAGCTGCATCTGTTCACGAATTAAAAAGTATGCCTCAAGCTTGGTTTAACTTAATTCCTTATCGGGAACTGGGGTTAACTACAGCTAAATATTTAGAAGAACAATTCGGGACTCCTTACGTAGATATTACGCCGATGGGTGTGGTAGAAACTGCAAGATGTATCCGTAAAATTCAGCAAGTGATTAATGCCCAAGGTGCAGAAGTTGATTATGAAGACTTCATTAATGAACAAACGCTGCACGTATCCCAAGCGGCTTGGTTTTCCCGTTCTATTGACTGTCAGAACTTGACAGGGAAGAAAGCGGTGGTTTTTGGTGATAATACCCATGCGGCGGCTTTAACAAAGATTCTATCGCGGGAAATGGGGATTCATGTGGTGTGGGCTGGTACTTATTGCAAGTATGATGCTGACTGGTTTAGAGAACAGGTGAGCGAATATTGCGATGAAGTATTAATTACAGATGATCATGGGGAAATTGGGGATGCGATCGCTCGCGTTGAACCTTCTGCTATATTTGGTACACAGATGGAACGCCACGTTGGTAAACGTTTGGATATTCCTTGCGGTGTGATTGCAGCACCAATTCACGTGCAGAATTTCCCCATTGGTTACAAACCATTTATGGGTTATGAAGGAACAAATCAAATCACTGATTTAATCTACAATTCCTTCACTTTGGGAATGGAAGATCACTTATTAGAAATCTTTGGTGGACACGATACAAAGGAAGTAATTACCAAAGGAATTTCCTCAGAAACTGGTTTGAATTGGACAAAAGATGGCCAAGCAGAATTGAATAAAATTCCTGGTTTTGTGCGCGGGAAAGTGAAGCGAAATACCGAAAAGTTTGCCCGTGAACGTGGGTTTAAAGATATCTCGGCTGAGGTTTTGTACGCGGCTAAGGAGTCTGTAGGGGCGTAGGTTTTGGGGGTTAGATGATAAGGGTGAGTGGTGAGGGATAATTTATTCTTCACTACTTGCTTTTTTATGTGGAAAAAAACAACAAAAAACCATTTTGATATTGAGCAATTGAAAAATTCATTTAACTAAGAGTGATACCTACGGTAAGTTACGCTAACGCACTCATCTACTGTCAAAAAAATAATATCTTTAGTAAAGAGACATTAATCCTTGAGTCCTTTCTTTAATGTTATGATAATCTTACAAAATGTTATTAATTTAACATATTCCTAATTACTTTATAATTTCAGTGATAGATACATCAAACGTTTATGAAACTAGACAAACCTGTTGCTATTGATTTATTTGCTGGTGCTGGCGGCTTTGGTTTAGGTTTTGCAATGGCAGGTTTTGATATTCCCCTGTCTGTTGAAATTGATGCTTGGGCTTGTGATACACTGCGTTATAACCGCCCGGAAATGACCGTAATTCAAAGTGATATTCGTAATTTTAATACTTTAAGTAGTGTTAAAGAAATCTGTCTATCCAAACCAGATATTATTATTGGTGGACCTCCATGTCAAGGTTTTAGTATTGCAGGTCCAGCCCAAAAAGACCCTAATGATCCTAGAAATACTTTATTCATTAACTTTGCCCAGTGGATAAGTTTTCTTGAACCTAAAGCATTTATTATGGAGAACGTCAAGGGTTTACTTTCACGCAAAAATAGTGAAGGAATCAAGGTAATAGATATTATTCAGAAAACTTTTGAAGAACTTGGATATTTTATAGAAGTATGGTTACTTAATTCTGCTGAATATGGTGTACCACAAATTAGAGAGCGTGTTTTTATTGTGGGAAACAAACTAGGTAAAAAATTAGGAAGTCCTCAAAAAACCCATTCTCTAGATTTATTAAAAAATACTATATGGCAATTATCCCTTGAGGAAATAAATTTAATTCCTGCTATCAGCTTATGGGATGCAATATCAGATTTACCACCACTTAATGCGAAAGAAGGTAAAGAAGAACAACCCTATATATTAGAATCTCAAAATCAATATCAGCAATGGATTAGAAATAGTAGTAAAATTCTTTATAATCATGTAGCGATGGAACACTCTCAGCGATTGGTAGAACGTTTTAAACAAATAAAATGGGGTGAATCTAGTTCAGATGTTCCCACAGAATATGGTGCTAAACGCCGTAGTGGAAATGGTGAATTATCTCATAAAACTTACGATCAAAATAATAGGCGTTTACATCCATACAGACCATCACACACCATAGCAGCTTCTTTTTATGCAAATTTTATCCATCCTTTCCAGCATCGTAATTTGACTGCTCGTGAGGGTGCGCGTATCCAATCTTTTCCTGACTCTTATCGTTTTTTAGGAAAGAAAACTGTTGTATCTCATAAGTTATTACAAAGGGAAAATAGATTAAATGAAAAGTTCCTTTGCCAGTACAATCAGATAGGTAATGCTGTACCACCCATACTAGCTAAAGCAATTGCTATTCATCTTCAAAAAAAATTAAACCTATGTCCACAACTAATAGAAACCCTTTAGTTCATGGTTCAAATCTCGAACAAAAGGAAAATCACCGCAAAAAATACAGAGATGCCCAAAGCAGAAAATTTCTCCAAGAAATTAGAATTGAGTATGATAAATGGCATTTAGCAAATGTTGAATTACTGGGTCCAACATCAACACCTACAGAAAATGATGATACGATTATTTCTAAAAGAGTAGAACTTTTATCAAAATATAAGGATTTTTTAGATCAACAACATTATGCTGAGAAGTTTGACTCGCGCTCAAATCTTCACTCTAGTGTATTGGAGGAATTTCTCTATTATTTATTTCGAGATTTAGCAAAAGATTTTGGAGAAAATGCTCTCATTGGAAAATCCCATACTTTCAAAGACATTTTCTTTGTTCCTCCAAAATATGCGGAAATGCTGAAACGTCCCTATGCACGTATTGAAAAGAAAGACCATGATTTTGTAATTGGTGCAACTATTGAAGCATCATTTGAAGCAGTTACACCACCAGAAGAAGAAGAAAATCCAGGTGAAATGCTGACAATTATTAAAGAAGAACCTGACAACTATTCAGATGTTACAGTTACGGGTAATACAGAAACTCATATTTTTGATATTCCAGTTATTGTCATTGAATGTAAAACATATCTTGATAAAACTATGTTGGAAGGTTCATCACGAGCCGCAGAGGATTTAAAAGCAAGAAATCCAAATAGTTTATATATTGTATTAATGGAATGGATCAAGTTAACAAGTGATGTCAATCTTCGGAAGTACAAGGTTGATCAAATTTACGTATTACGTCAGCAGAAAAACACGGATCGAGAATTTAGGTATGAAGAAACCTATGTTAAAAATCCGATTAATCCAACTGTAGTGCAACATTTATTTAATAAAGTACGAAAGCACTTAACAATGGACTGGACTGGGGGAATTGAATATGGAATACAGCGAGGTTGGTTAATTGAGGAATAAGCTGCGCTAACACATTTATTCTCGCCTCACCTGACTTCTTACGAATAATCTTTGAGTCCGTTTTAACGGACTTCGGCTATTAGACTGGGAATTAATTCCCAGACGGTTTAGAAAGCTAACTGATAATATTAAAAAATATCAGCTACAGCATGAGGAAAAATCCCACCATGTCCAACCAAACAAACTTAACAGATGCTCGTAATAACCTAGCTGACATCTGCGCTCAAGTAGTTGCAGATAGAGAAGTAATGATTATTACCCAACCTAACGGTGAAAATGTCGCCCTTATTGCTGCTGACGAATTAGCAAGTTTATTAGAAACAACTCATTTACTGCGATCGCCTAAAAATGCAGTTTATCTAATTAGTGATGACAGGATTGATTTTCTCCAAGCTAGATTTCATTATTGAAACTTGGGGAAGTATTAAACATGAAAAACGACAAACAGCTTAAAATAGAAAAAATCAAACTCATGGCTGATTATGAATGTTACCCGTTATGGTGGGTAAATTCTGATAAAGCTGGAGATATTGACCCAGAAACATTACCACTGAGTCAAGAAACTATTAACCGTTTGCAAAAATGGGCAGATATTTATGATGCAAAATTGAACTGGGAAGATCCTGGTAATTCTCCTGGTTTTAGTGCAGAAGAAAAAACCGCTTTTGAGGAAGAAGGTATTAGTTTATGGAAGCAACTGCAAAAAGAACTTGCACCTAATTATGAAATTGTTTATTTTAGTGAAAAATTACGTAAAGTTGTGACTGACATGAATGAATTAGACTCTTTGCGTGTTATCTATGCTTTGCTGATAGTCAACGAAAAAAATAAATCATGACAACAGCTACCTTATTCCAATGGGTAGAACTAAAACAAGATGTTCCTAATACCCCTATAAAAGTTAGTCATAAGGGGGTTGTTTTGGACTGGATAACTCCAAAAATGCGTGCGGAATGTAGGATACATGGTTCGTGAAATGCTTGAAGAAGCAATTTTACCCTCACAGACACTAAAAAATGGGGTTTAATACTTAAAACCCCACTAATATCCGAACTATTCAGCAATATTCAGCACGACTGCTTAGTGCATTTCGTCGTATTCTGCCGTTTCGATCCTTCTAGATTCCATGGTAGAAGATGGTAAAAACTCAGCGCGACGCACAGGATTTAAAGATGGTGTTGATCCATTGTAGGGATGAATCACCTGAACAGTCCGAGTAGGACGCTGTTTTGGTGCAAATAAAGATAAAACACCAGCGACCACAACACCACCACCAATAGTCAAGGTAGCGCCACCCACAGCCCAAAGCACAGGTGAAGACCACCAATTATTTTGCTCAGGTTGTTGCCAAGTGGCCATTTTTTGTTGATTAGCTTGTTGTGCTAATTGCCACTGCTGTTGCGTAAAACTTTGAGCTTGTGCCTGGAATTGTTGGTTTTGTAACTTTAGTTGTTCATTGTCGCTTTTCAACTTCTCTATTTGCATATTCATTTTCAGCTTTTCCATTTCTAGCCGCTGATCAGAATTAGGAGCAGTTGGCGGCTGATTAGAATAGGCAGGTTGCCCGTAATTGGGAGGATACTGCATTACCTGGGGTGCCATGACTGTTCCAGGCATTTGGGGACTAACAGCAAAATTCGATTGTATTGGGGTGTTTGTTCCTTTTAGTAAAACTAAAGCCGCCAACCCAGCTACTGCGACTCCGCCAATAAATGCCATACTTTCGCTCATTGCTGTTACCCCTCGAATACTAATGAACAGTAACTCAGTTGTGACTGACGCACTCTCACACACATAATTTTTTGCCTACTTTGATAGTATATTAAGTCTAAGAGTCAAGATAAACCAGTGTATCAGTTAGTTTTTTGTCTATCCTAAGATATGCTGTTATTATTTAAGATGATCACAGTCAAATTGTCCACTAAAAAATAACAAAAAAATACACTGTTTGGCAATTGCTCTCTTTGATTAAGAGGGGTTTCTGATGGCTGTTTTGAGACTTTGGCAAAATTGAGCGATCGCATCTAATCCCTGCTCTGGTGTGCCTTCTGCCAGTCGCTTCACCATAGCACTACCGACAATGGCCGCATCCGCCCCCCATGCTTTTACCTGTCGCGCTTGCTCAGGCTCAGAAATTCCAAACCCCACACCGATGGGTTTATCTGTAACATTACGAATTTGTTGCAGCAAATCACCCACCCGCGTTTGCATTTGGGTTCGCATTCCCGTGACACCAGTAACACTGACTAAATAGATAAATCCTTGAGAAGCACGGGCGATCGCTTCAATTCTTTCAGGAGAACTCGTAGGAGCTACCAATAGGGTTAAATCTATGCCCATCAGTGCTGCTGGTTTAATTAGCCCTGCGGACTCTTCCAATGGCAAATCCGGCACAACTAAACCTGCCACACCAGCATCTTTAATTTGCCTCAAAAACTGATCAACGCCTCGATGTAAAATCGGATTGTAATAGGTAAATAAAATAATAGGCGATCGCAAACTCGGACTAATCCCCTTGAGCATCGCCAATACTTGCTCTAAAGTCGTTCCCCTCTCCAAAGCCCGAGTAGCCGCAGCCTGAATCACCGGACCATCAGCCAAAGGATCAGAATAGGGCACACCCAACTCAATCATATCCGCCCCAGAATTATCCAGAACCTGTAAAGCCTTAGCAGTAGTTTCTAAATCCGGATCACCAGCCGTAATAAAAGGAATCAACGCGCACTCTTGATTCCGTCTTAAATTTTCAAAGCAATGAGAAATAGCAGTCATTTCGCCTAGTCAGTAGTCAGTGGTCAGTAGTCAGTAGTTACAATCAACAACTGACAACTGAACAATCATAACTCTAAACCTGAGATTCTTTTTCCTCTGCAATTTTTGCTTGCAGTTTAGCTAACTCTTCAGGAGAGAGTTCATCAAGCCGCTTTTGTAAAAAAGCCGTTTCATAAGCTTCCCGTTGTTGATGGTAGGTCATTTTATTCCCTATCGCTCGGAAAATATAGGTGCATAACCAGCCAATTAAGCCAGCCATCAAGAAAACTTGACTCCAGATACCAGCATTCTGACTATCTAAACCCACTCCTTGCAAACCCACATAAGCCAAGCCACCAGCCACAAAAACGCCGAAGCCAATACCAATCGCGTCAATACGTCGCATGAGAATTATGACCTACCAATCTTAAATTTAAGCAATTTTTCGAGGACGGGGGTTCAAATTCACAAACGGGGAGAGAACTAGCAACCCCGGAAAGAAAAAGAACACTAAAAAGTACATAAACACCCGTTCCACAGAACCAGCCGTATACCATCTTAAACTCAAGTAGAAAAATACAGCAATGGGTATTACCAGCAAATAAGCGCCAGCTAAACTCAGATACAGTAGTGCTACAACCATATGTCTTACCGCAATTTGAACTATATTTGGTGCATTCACTTCTTATGATATGCCCAATGACTGGTTTAAGGAAATCGGTAATTCTGTTATTTTCCATCTTCCCCAAAACCTATTGCCCAAAAATCGAAACTTATGATATGCTCGTCATCAGCCATTAAGCGTAAACTAAGTGGCCAGTTTAATATTTTGTTTCGGGGCTAAATGTTAAATATTAGCGTTAGCAAATAAAATTTTAAAATCTACTTGCCAAAAAAAAGCAATTAGTGGTATAACAGACAAGCGGGTGAATACTGCCTCAAAAACAGTAAACAACCTTACGGGAGTGTGGCGGAATGGTAGACGCTACGGACTTAAAGGAATTGAGCCTTGATGGAGAAATCTTTCAAGTGGCAGCTCTCAAACTCAGGGAAACCTAAATCTATTTATAGATATGGCAATCCTGAGCCAAGCCCAGAAAAATATTTGACTGGGAAGGTGCAGAGACTCGACGGGAGCTACCCTAACGTAGAGCCGAGGGTAAAGGGAGAGTCCAATTCTCAAAACTTATGATTGCTTTAGCACCTAAGTAGTAGTGAAAACTACAAGAGAATGAAAATCCGTTGACCGTAAAAGGTCGTGGGGGTTCGAGCCCCCCCACTCCCATCTAAACACCGGCGGATACAGGTTGGCGTAAATAACATGAACATTAAAGAGTAAGCGCCAAATTTTTCTAAATTCTCGATTTCACTCAGTTCGGGAGACCAATACCGATCAACCACTGAAAACTGGTCGCGGCGATTAACAATACATTGCATGAGTATAGTGGGAAGAGAACTTAATATTTCTTAAACTTTGACTATTTACAGCATAAACCAGTTTGTTACCTAGGTCTTGCATTTATTCAGCAAGCCCTATATGTCAAAGGTTTGAGTCTGCTAAAAAAGAAAATAGGTGCAAGATTGTTGAGGGGGATAGTCCCAAAAGTGTGCATTTTGGGTTGAATAAATCACAAAATTTAGGGATAACAGATAGCCCAAACTCTTGCCTGCCCTCACAGACAACTTTTTCAGCAACCCCTACCTAGCGATCGCTGAGTTTTTTGAAAATACTTGGTAGTTGAATGAGTAGGTGAACGGAAAAAACTTGAATATATTTTCAAGCTTGAATAAACCTCAAAAAGCCGTAGGGACAATTCAATAAATTGTCCCTGATATTGTTTATTCCTCTTCTAACTCAATCTCTTCTTCCCCCTCAACATCATGGGGTTGCACTACAGAATTAGCAGAAACTACAGCCCCCTTATCGAGTTTTTCCAGAACCTGTTCTTTGACTTTGGCTGCAAACTCTGGTTTTTCTTCTAAATACTTAATTGCGTTATCTCTACCTTGGGAAATGTTTTCACCACTGTAGCTATACCAAGCACCTTTACGCAAAAGAACACCAGTTTCTTCAGCTATATCCACTAAACAACCAATGGTAGAAACACCCTTACCAAAGATAATATCAAATTCGGCAACTCTAAAAGGCGGTGCAACTTTATTTTTAGCTACTTTGACTTTAACACGGTTACCAAATTCATCAGTCCCTTTTTTCAAAGTTTGAATTCTGCGAATATCCAAGCGCACAGAAGCGTAAAACTTCAGCGCGTTACCACCCGTTGTTGTTTCGGGACTACCATAGGTGACACCGATTTTTTGCCGTAACTGGTTAATGAAAAGAACTGTACATCCAGATTTACCAATATTACCAGTGATTTTTCGTAGAGCTTGGCTCATTAACCGAGCTTGTAAACCTACGTGAATATCCCCCATATCCCCTTCAATTTCAGCGCGGGGGACTAAAGCAGCAACGGAGTCAATGACAACGATATCAACAGCCGCAGAACGCACAAGTTGATCAACTATTTCTAATGCTGATTCACCATTGTCTGGTTGAGAAACGAGTAAGTTATCAATGTCTACACCCAATGCAGCAGCGTAGGTAGGATCTAAGGCGTGTTCAGCGTCTACGAATGCTGCTATACCACCATTTCTTTGCACTTCTGCGAGGGCATGGAGAGCAATAGTAGTTTTACCAGAACTTTCTGGTCCGTAGATTTCGATTACCCGTCCCTTGGGTAAACCACCACCCAAGGCTAAATCTAGGGTGAGCGCTCCGGTGGATATTGTTTCTACCTTCATCCGGGTGGCATCACCTAAGCGCATAATTGCTCCCTTGCCGAAGCTGCGCTCAATTTGTCCAAGTACGATATTTAACGCTTTTTGCTTGCCAGAAGTCTCAGTATTAGCTGCCATTTTTGCCTCTAAGTATAGGATTTTCCCAAATTACTGGACGGGAGTTTTAATAGAACGGATATACTATCCTAACCGGAAAGTGTGCCAATTAGGAATGTTTACAAAATTATGTTTGCTAAGATCCTAAGGCGATCGCTGAAGAATTATAGCATTTTAGATTTAAGATTGTGAAAGACTAACTGTATCGGCGTTCTATCTAAGTAGTCGGACAAAATTAAATTCACTATGGAACGAGTCATCAAAAGCGGCACTGGTTGGCGCATAGGCTGGAATCCAGATGCACCAAAATTTCCAGGCTTAGTCGGGTCTCAAGATTGGGCGATAGAATTAACCGAAGCAGAATTAAACGAATTTTGTCGTCTATTTAATCAGCTTGCAGATACCATGAAGCATCTAGCTACAGAATTAATGGAAGAGGAAAAAATTGCCTGTGAAGCCGAAAGTGATTTATTATGGATGGAGGTGGAAGGTTATGCTCATGCCTATAATCTGCGCTTCATCCTCAACACAGGACGAGGGACAGAAGGTAAATGGGAAGCTTCAGCCGTAGCCGAATTGTTGCCAGCCATGAGGATGCTAAAAGTTTTTTGAGTCACCCCTTGCTATTTTTCTTGACCTTGTGATATACTCGCAAGAGTGACTTAATTAATTTTAGATTCACACATTTGGAATCATCCCCACACCAAAAGTCTAAAATCTCAAGTTCACACAAGTTCACATTTACGGGACGTAGCGCAGCTTGGTAGCGCGCCACTTTGGGGTAGTGGAGGTCTAGGGTTCAAATCCCTACGTTCCGATTTACGGAAACTTTGATTGCGGCATATTCTTCTTGTTTTCAGTATATGTCTGAGTCGCTTATATGAAATACTGCTTTTGATAGTTGTACGTCTCTCCAGATGTGAGAATATTTTAAGTAGAGGCTGTTTCAAGTAAGCTCTGACGAATCAAAACTGATGGCTATTTATGTCTGATTTTAACTGGAAATTTTTAAGGGTAGTTTTATCTTGGCAAGGTTTATTGACTGTAATTATTACTAATTGCTTATTGATTCTCAACCTAGCTACAAAACCAGCCATTGCTCAGAACGGACAGGATTGTTGGGCATCATCAAAAGCAACTCAAGAAAAAGAAAACTTACGTTTATTAGCTTTTAAAGGCAATAAAGAGGCAGCAAGTCGCTATCAGAAATTACTCAAACAGCATACACAAGAATTAAAAACCTGTCGTAGTCAGACTTGGCCGCAAACTCAGGCTATTTGGTTACGCCTGTATCCCTGTGATATTCAGCCGGGAGCAGTTGATCAAATTATGGATCGAATTGTCAACCAAGGCTATAACCAAGTTTATTTAGAAGTATTTTATGATGGACAAGTGTTATTACCCGCCGCAACTAATTCTACAGTTTGGCCTGCTGTAGTTCGCCTTCCTGGTGCAGAAAAATTTGATTTATTAGCATTAGCAATTAAAAAAGGGCAACAACGGGGTTTAAAGGTTTATGCCTGGATGTTTACGACTAACTTTGGTTACACCTATGCTCAACGTACAGATAGACAAAATGCGATCGCCCGTAATGGCAAAAATCAAACCAGCTTATCCGTAGTAGAAGATGGTTCCCAAGTCTTTATTGATCCCTATAACACCCAAGCAAAAACCGATTACTACCGTATGGTACAACAGGTTATCCGCCGTCGTCCAGATGGTATTCTCTTCGATTATGTTCGTTACCCTCGTCAGAGTGGCATTGACTCCATTGCTACCAAAGTTCATGACCTCTGGCTATTTACTCCAGCCACCCAAGAAGTCCTATTTAGTCGCGCCAAAAATGCCAAAGGACTAGAATTAATTCGTCGTTTTTTAACCAAAGGATATGTCAGCGCTGGCGATATAGCAGAAATTGACAAACGCTATCCTCAAGAAGATGAACCTTTATGGGAAGGGCGTATTCCCCTCAAAAAGCAGAAATCCTTACCTTCTTCAGAGGAAAAACAGCGGGTTTTGCAATTGGATTTGTGGTTACTCTCCGTTGCTCACGCTATGCAAGGTATCGTAGATTTTGTAACCTTAGCAAGTTACCCAGCCAAACAACAAGGTATTCCTGCGGGAGCAGTATTTTTTCCCGAAGGTAATCAAGCTTTAGGACAAGGGTATGATTCTCGCTTACAACCTTGGGATAGGTTTTCTAGTACCTTACAATGGCATCCCATGTCCTATGCAAATTGCGGGAATGCTAGTTGCATTGTGGCGCAAGTTCAACAGGTTTTAAAAATGGCACAACCAGGCACAAAGGTCATTCCGGCTTTAGCTGGGAAGTGGGGAGAATCAATTAGCAATCGTCCCCCTTTAGAAGTACAAATGCAAGCCCTCCGCCAATTATCTCCTCAAATTAAGGGTGTCAGCCATTTTGCTTATTCTTGGCAACATCCTGAACATGACGGAGAACGGAAAGCTTGCAATATTCGGTGAACAATGCTGTAGCTAGTAGTCTGTCAAGAACTAATTGACGGGTAAATAAATTTTCCTTCTTTCTTCCTTCCTTCGTGTTCTTCGCGTCTTCGTGGTTCATTCCTTTATCCGTCAAAATTTATTTGACAGACTACTAGGAATCAACATACTTATCTAATGTAGTAGCTAATGTAGCTTTAGGAACAGCACCAACAACTGTTTTAATTTGTCGTCCCCCCTTAAATATCATCAAAGTGGGAATACTGCGAATCCCGTAATGACTAGCAACAGTAGGATTTTGATCAGCATTCAACTTTACCACTTTTACCTGTCCCTTATATTCCGCAGCCACTTCTTCCACTACAGGAGACAGCATTTTACAAGGACCGCACCAAGGGGCCCAAAAATCAACTAAAACAGGAGTTTGACTTTCTAGCACTTCTTGTTTAAATGTAGCTTCAGTGACATTGGTAATAGATGACATAAGTTGTTTACCTAGATTTCAATCAATAACTTAATAATATCGAATAAATGAGGAGAGCAGGAAAACCAAATTATCTGCGGTTAATTATTACCTATTGTACCTCACTTGCATCGAAATTTCTCTACTTTCTTAAAGTGTTAATTTACCTCTAAATTAGGGGAATTTTGATCAGCACCACAATGATGACAATAAGGTAATTCTTTATAGGTCAAATTATGACAATTATGGCATTCGACATATTGATAGTACCCGCAGTGGGGACAGTGACTATCTTGAGGACGAATTTTTTTAGCACACCGAATACAGCGGGATTTTTGAATTCTGTTAGCCGCTTGAATTCTATGATTAAAGACAACGGTTTGGAAGAATTTAATCATGCCAAAACCAACTAAGGGAATTAGCAAAATATAAACATAACTAATTAGGAAAACTAGCCCACCAAACAGAAAACTAATAATATCAAACAAGAATTTAAATATTACACCAATTTGCAGAAATTCAAATGTTTTCAAAATTAGCGGAATGAGAAATATAACTAGCAAATGCCAGCTAATTAATCCTATTAATCCATATCCTCTGCGTTGACTAAAATTATTCACTAATAATGCAATCAGAATTAGTGGAATCAAAAAGATAGCCTGAAAAACTAATTGAATGCTAGGATACCAAAAGGAAGCATTTTTATAGTCTTTAGCAACTTGATTAAATTTAGTTTCATCTTTGACAAAAGACAATAAATTAACACTTTCGGGTTTTGTCCGCAGTTGATTTTGCAGATTAGCAATTTCCTGTTTTAAGTTGGCAATTTTCTGACTATTTTGCTCTAATTCCTGTTTAGCTTTTTCGGCGCGAACCTGATTAATAGAATTACCTGAAGACTGTCCAGCAATTTTTTCTAATAAGGTTGAATCATATTGCTGACGAATAGTAGCATTTACTTGTTCAAGACGACTAATTTGATCTTGAGTCCGATTTATCGTGGTGATAATTTTCTGATTTTGAGGATTATTCAGTTTATCTTTAGATTCACCATAGTTCAAACATATTTCAGAAACTTTACCCAAATGTCCAACTTCTTCATCTTGATATGTTTGCCGAACTCTTTGCTCATTACTACCGTAAGGTAATGAACTCCTCAAAAATTCATAATCTTTATTTTCGCTAGTTTGGGTTTTGTAACTATTCCATTCTGCATAACATGGATAAGCTTGCGTTGGGCTAAGATGCCATTCACTAATATTATTTAAACCGGTAAAAACATTAATTAAAATAAAAATATCAACTAAAATAATGACAACTAAACTCACTTTATTCAGTGGTTCGTTGTTTACTGTCCGAGAGTTATTAAAAAACCGATTTGAAAGCCGACGGATTCTGGTAAACATATAACTTATATCTAATTAAGTTGATGCACTATCAAGAAACACAACCTGATCATGGGTGTTACTGAAATTAATTTACCATTTTCCTATAAATTTAGTGTTTTTTTTGTTAAGTTTTATATACTTATTAAGTAGTTAGTTCTATTTTTGGGGAGATAAGTTAAATATTTTTTTCTCACCCAGAGACGCAGAGACGCAAAGGAAGAGAGAAGGAGATCAGAAAATGAAACCGACGGACTTAAATCCCTGGCTTTTTTGAATTATCTTCATTCTTAGTGTGAATATAGCTAAATTAAAAAACCTTACCGCTTAAAAACTGACGACACCACCGTAATTATCGTGGCACTGGCAATCAAACCGAAAGCCAAATTAACCAGTGACTGCGTAGCTTGCCTGTATACCTCAAATTTCTCATTTGATTTTGCCACATCAGTTTTTAATTCTTCCAGTGAATTTAAGATTTTTTGTTGAAACTCTTCTTCTGACATTTTATTTATCTCCTTAGTTAAGGATTTTGATATGGATTAAATAGTGTAAGCCCAACTAAGAACTGAACCGGACAAATCTAAGAATATCACACCACCGTGATCGCGGCGACGGTCTACCCATCCGTAAAAGGTAACAGTTTCACCAATATGTTCTTTTCGGAGTTCGCCGCAATAGTGAGTTCGCATAGTTGTTAGTTTTTTAGTTCCGGGCTAGGTTGGGTAAATGTCAAGGCTTTCCCATTATCTAGCATCAATAGTCATTGTAGTAGTTTTAGTGGAAGAAAAATCAACAACTGGTTATTTTAGCCTTGGCGGTTGGAAACCGCCAATTTTAGATAATCTTCCAGCCGCAAGTAATGTAGTTGGAATATGGCTGAATCAGAAAACCCCACCCTATCTTAGATAGGACTTACGCATTGACAAAAAAATGAATCTATGTTGATGAAGCAGCACAAGCATTGGTAAGATTGTCCACAATGTAGTCGCGCACAACTAAAGTGAATAAGTTTCTTTGCACTTCATACCAATTA
>NZ_JADEVZ010000044.1 GCF_015207875.1 Dolichospermum sp. LEGE 00240 | reverse complement strand
CGGTTAGTCAGAGACTACGAGTTATTACCTGAAACCTCTGAGACTTTTATCTATCTAGCTATGATCCGTATCATGCTCAGGCGATTGGCATAAATTTTGACTCCTCAAAACTTTTCAAACATCCTCTTAGTGATTTGCTAAAAACTAAAACGACAAATAGACTCTGGTTGGATGGGACATTGTTTAGAAATAAGCGGGTTATCCTGAACTTTAAGAGTCTGTAAATTTTCCAAAGCGGATAAAGATTGAATATTTTGGACTTGATTTTTTTCTAAGTAAACAGCAGTTAATTTAGTCAGATTTGACAAAGATTGAATATTTTGGATTTGATTTTCTCCCAGATAAACAGCAGTCAATTTAGTTAAATTTGACAAACTTTCAATGTCACTAACTCGATTTTCTTTCAAGTCGAGAAAAGTTAAATTATGCAAATTTGCTAAAGGTTTGATATCGCTGATTTGATTCTTCCACAAGGAGATAAAAGTTAAATTATGCAAATTTGTCAAGGGTTGGATATCCCTGATTTGATTTTTCCACAACGAGATAAAAGTTAAATTATGCAAATTTGTCAAGGGTTGGATATCCCTGATTTGATTTTCCCACAAATTCAGGGTAGTTAACTTAGTTAATTTTGATAAGGGTTGGATATCAATAATTTGATTTCCACCCAGGTCAAGAGAAGTTAAATTAGTCAAATTTGCTAAAGGTTTGATATCACTAATTTTATTTTCCCATAAAGAGATAAAAGTTAAATTAGTCAAACTTGATAAAGGTTGGATATCACTAATTTGACTTTTCCACAGGTTAAGAGTAGTCAACTTAATCAGTTTTTGATGAGCTTGAGTACAGTTTGTCGTACCAGCAGTTTTTAATAATACTTCAACCGTGTATCTCGTCTGTTGAGGTAGCTTGGCTTTTTGCTCACACCATTGTTGAAAGTTGTTTGGTGTTTTTGCCGTTGTCACAGGGTTTTTAGCAGGTTTTTTTACAGGTGCAGATGAGACTGGCAATGTGTAAAGTCCTAACGTGAATGTAAAAACAGTAGCCGCAGCTAAAATTAGTTTCATAATTTTTAAATTACACAGAATCCACAGTAATTATACCATTGATGACAAACTTACAGCCTATTTTAGGTTTAATTATTGTATGATGACGTTTGGATATACGTAATGTCACAAAAATAATCAATGTGGGAGTAATATATATAGGCGATCGCGCAACAGGTAAGACTCACTTAGCACTAGAGTTAGTCAACCCCAAAGGTGAATATGTCAAAGTTGCCAATCTCGATTATGACAATCTGAGAGTGCAATTGTTGGATGAAAACTCACAACCCTACGCGACACCTCGACAAATGCCCTACGAACGGTATTTAGAGATGGAGGTGCGGCTACCGTCTGGTAATAAGCAAATGGTAGTAGATTGGATTGATACAGCGGGGGATGTGTGGGACAGGAATTTGCAAAAGGATAGTCCTGAACAATGGAATCAATTTTTACCTCTCATTCGCAACAGTGAGGGAGTGTTGCTTATTCTTCCACCCCACCGGGGCATGAGTTTACAACCAGGTATAGATGTGGAGCAGTTTGTCACGCAAAAACAATGGTGTAATCGCTTTGACAGATGGGTGAAATTTTTCCATCACCAATGTCCCAATGTTAGACATTTAGCTATTTGTATCAATAAAGCTGATTTATTTTGTGATTTATCCCAGGAAGGTGGTAAACTGGCTTACAAGCCTTATGGTAGTTCCCTGAACTGGCAGCAGCGGCATACTTATGTTTTACAAAGATATTTTCGTCCGATTTATTCCCAATTAGAACAATTGAATAATGGTCTTTCCGGTGGCTCGCTGCGGTGTTTTATCACATCTATTCATCATCGAGGTTTATTAGAATTACCTTGGATTTATTTGGGTAGTTTTTTAGCGAAATAGGTTTGAATTGTGTTAGACAAATTTTTTCATGGATTGAAACCATCTCCGGTAATCAGAAATCCCGTCTACACAGGCGAAACCCGCCTTCGCGGGTTGGGAATTTATCCTTTATTAGTTGAGATGGTAGGGGCGATTAGAAAGATGCCTCCGGCACGCTGGCGCGAACGCATCTACACAGGCAAAACCCGCCTTCGCGGGTTGGGAATTTATCCTTTATTAGTCCACGAAGGTGGACTTTGTTTGTGTAGCCGCGAATTCCATTCGCCGGGGCTTATTCATCATTCTCTGTTCTTTAAATAATGAAAAGGGTGTAACATGGGCAACATTCATATAATCGGACCACGGGCTTCTGGCAAAACTACTTATTTAGCAGCTTTGGCTTATCAACCATCAAGAGCAAAGCAGAAAAATTTTAAAGTGCAAGCGTTGAATGAAGAAACTAGAGAATTAGCAGACAAGGCGGAAAACATTATTTTAGAGGGTGCATCCTTAGAACCTAATCAGAAATATGTGAAATCAATTGATGATTTGAAAGTCTATTCATTTATGATTGAAATTCAGAAAAAATGGCGAAAACTAGAGCAGCTAAATTTAGCTGTGCGAGACTATCCAGGAGAGGTTTTTGAAGAGTTAGAATCAGTCTCTACCGATCCATTACATGAAGAATTTATGAATGAGTGTTTAAGTAAAGATTCTCAAGGGTGTTTAATTTTATTAACAGAGTGGAGACAAGGAACAGATAAATTTTATAAACGAGTCTTTAAAAGGTTTATAAATTTAATGGATAAACAGGGAAGATTGCATGATTTACGGTTAGCTGTAGCCATGAGTAAATGTGAACGGGGGGAACTGTGGCCTGGTCGTTTAGATCCTGAAAATTATTTATTTGCTATTCATTTCCCGGAAACACTGTCATTTTTAAAAGACAATATTTCTCATAAAAATTTACAGTTTTATGCTATATCTACTTTTGGGGTTTTAGGAAGTAAAGATCCGCGCCCCAATCGTAAACAAGAATTAGGACAAGGGGGCAGATATTCTGTGTTACGAGAAACTGATAACTGGTCGCCCTATGGGATGATTTCACCTCTCTATTGGTTAAGTACGGGTAAGAGGATGAAAGAAGATGTTTAATTTATTTAAGAATAAAAATCAGCCCCCATTACAAAGTAGTGCAGTATTACGAGTTATAGGCGATCGCTCTTCTGGAAAAACTACATATATGGCTTCCTTAGCCCGATGGCCAAATGCTGATCCTGATAGTCCAGTTCAGGCTATAACGGCTGTGAATGAAGGGGGAGAGAAGTTACTTAGTCAGGCTCAAAATATCTTAGAACAAGGGCTAGAACTAGAAAGAACTCCATTAGCTTTAACTGTATCAGATGTCAATGATTGCACTTTACAAATAACTCTGAAAGAAAAAAAATTAGGTTCTAAATTACTGAATTTAAATATCAGTTCTAAAGATTATTCTGGTGAATTTTTCGATGGTTTATTACATCAAAGCAAAAATACCCAATTAGATGAATATTTAGAAGACTGTTTACAGTGTAATGGTATTCTGTTTTTGGTTGATGGTAGTAGTCGGCGCAAAGATTTAGAATATGCCAATGGTTTAGATAAATTGCTGTTAGCACTTGACCGGAATGATCTGGGTGGAAGTAAGCGGCGAATTGCCTTAGTATTGAATAAATGTGAACAATCTGATTTGTGGGTAAATCGAGATAAACCAGCGTTCTTAGCATCAGCAAGGTTTCCCCAAGTTTGCAGGAAATTACAATCATGGCAACAAATGGGAGGGGGTGATATAGAATTTTTTGCGGCTTCAGCTTTTGGGATGTTGGGTAGTAAATATCCAGAACCAAATGTTAACTTATTAAGTAGAAGTAGGGGAGGGGTAACAGCAGTAATTAAAAATCCCAAACTTTGGCGGCCTTTTGGTTTGGTTGCTCCCATTTATTGGCTTTGTACAGGTTCACGTCATCCAGAATTAGATAAAGGTTAAAAACATGAGTTCACCAAATATTGAAATTCACGAATTTAGTACAGGTATTCACTTTCAACAAAGGGTTAATGGTTGGGTGTCTCTGGGTTTTACAGGACAATACATGAACGCTACTATTAACCCTATTCCTCAAGTTGTAGAAAGGTCTATTGCTAATCAGGAATTTGCTTTAACAGAAGGATCTTCTACAGAAAAACCAGCAATTATTGGCCGGATAGTAGGAAGTGGTGATGATGTTTGGTCTGTAATGGCTGTTGTCACACGAGGACAGGATGAAGTGGGACGCAGTGCGGCTTTTTATCGTTATTTTTTGTGTCAGGGAGATCATAACTTACGGTCTATATTATCTTGGTGGGAACAAAACCAAAAACCAAGATTTAACCCCTTAGATTTTAAAGGTACTCCTCATTCTTATATAAGAGAACCTCGTCAACCGGAAGTGAATCCAGAGAATGAATCTTTACCACTTCACCAATTAGAACCGATAGTGTTACTACCAGAAAATCAAAGTGATTTATTTACTCTCAACATTTTAGCAATGAAAAAAATGAAAGAGTGTAAAAATGGTTTACCTGTTGCGTGGGCTTTTAATGTAGAAGCATTGGAAAAACCAGAACGGTTTCAAGTAATTCAACCAGCATCACAAAGAGCCTATGATGTATTAAAACGAGCCATTGCTAATGCTGCTCAGGTTGTTTCAGCAATAAATATTGATGAAGCGGCGTTAAAATCTGCTATTCGCAGTTTAATGAATAGTTCTACTGTCAAACCGGAAGCAGTAGAAGAAATTGTTAAAGGTTTAGAAAATAAGGATGTCACCGCTGATTATTGGGAGAGTTTATTTAATGCTCAAGGTGCGGATAAAGCGATTAAGCAAAAGATTTATAGCTCCCAAATGGTACGACTAATAACGTTGAGAGCAATGGTAATTCCAGAGAGTTTACCGCAGTTTTTGGCATGGTTGAATGTTCAAGCTGCTAAAAAACCTGATGAAAATCAAACTGTGTCTTTAGATTTTCAAAAAGCTATTCGGGCTTCATTCCCTAAAGAACAACTAACAAAAGGAATTAGATATCTACTATTAAATTTATTAAATAAGAAAATATCGGTAGATAGTCTTTGTTGGTTATTAATGATAGATGGTAGTGCTTGGGTTTATGCACAAAGACAATTTATTACTGATATTCAGGATGATTTACAATTAATTTATGATCATTTTTCTAGCCCCAGAACTTCATACAAAAGCAGTTTTTCTACTGATCCTAATTTAGTATTAACTAGCAGTTCCTCTTTTCCGCCTCAAAATGATTCACAATTCCATCATGTTCAACCACAAATTAAAAAAGATTCATGGCAAAATAATTTCAAATACCAGAAGCAAATTTGGGCAAATTTAATAAATAGTTGGCAAGGTATTCAACAAGGATACTATAAAATTGAAGAATATCAACCTTTTGCTGAATTATTTGAAAATTTCAGACAATATGAGTTAGCTGCATATTTTTATCAAGTGAGTGATGGAATAGTTGACAAAGATTTATATTATGAAGTAGCTAATCAACAGCATCGTCGCTCACCTGTTGTTTTTGGTGTAGAAATTGAACCAAAAAAGAATTTAATTGATCATGTCCTTGATTTTATCACCCAGGAGTATATTGTGCCAATTCAATTTGTTATTCCTCTTTCACTATTAATCTTAGTAAGTGGTTGGTTTATCGGTACAAAAACTTGGGAATCTCATACCAGTGCAACTGAAATTGAAAAATCTTTGTGTAGCAAGACTTTCCAAGATGATAAAAACTGTCAGGTTATAGTTTTAAATCCAGGTTATAGTTTTGGTGAAATCAAGCAATTAATTCCAGCGGTTGTAGAGGGTGTTACTAAGCAGAAAAGACAAGAAGAAGATAATAAATATCAAAAGGCAAATGAAAAATATGATAAGGAAATGAGTCGAGGAAAATCAGCAACACCACCGCAAGAAAAAACAGAAGAAAATATAAGAAAAGAAGTCATAGACAATCTGGGAAATATTTTATATCCAAACAATACAGCACTTAAATATGAGGATTTATATCCTGGTAAAGAGGCGACAGATTTAAAGACTCAAAAGCAATGGGTGACAGCAATTTATAATTATCAAATTAAAAAGAATGTAAGATATCAAAAAATTGCAGATAATGGGAATAAAAGCGATGAATGTAACCAACGAATATTATGGGTATGTTTATCGAAATCTGGAGAAGACAATAATACTAGTAATGGTGTTAATGAAAAAGATTCTGAGCTTTACAAAAAATTGAAAGGAGATATTTTAAGAGCCATGAAATCAGAACAAAGCCGGGGAATCAATTCCCCGTCTCAAAGCTCAAGTCGGTTAAAACCGACTGGGAATTTAAAGGGAGGAGGTGAAAATTGATTTACAGTATTTGGTAAAAAATCTCCTTCAAACCCGAAAACACCAGAAAATAAATTCCCCAACCCATAACCACAACCTGGTAACATAGAGCCAGCAAATCTCAAAAATTAGTCGGTTTTAACCGACTTGAGCTATTAGACAGGGAATTGATTCCCTGTCTGATTGACAAATAAAAAATCTCCTTCAACCCCGAAAACACCAGAAAATAAATTCCCCAACCCATAACCACAACCTGGTAACATAGAACCAGCAAATCCCAAAAATTAGTCGGTTTTAACCGACTTGAGCTATTAGACAGGGAATTGATTCCCTGTCCAATTGACTGATTGACTGATTTGTTCGTGATTAACTCAACGTTAAATACTTCCTAAAAATTACTGAATTGTTGTAAAATATAAATACTGCATTGAAAAATGATAAATTGCAAAAACGTAAGGATTCAGGTGAGGTGATAAGATCCCCGACTTCTTTGATAGATTTATGCTTTCCGAATACAATCAATCAAAGAAGTCGGGGATCTGGAAACAGAAGTTTGTAAATTTATGGGTTTCCTTTCCTTACGGACAATAAGAGGATAAGAAAATGAATACTAAATTACTTGATTCCCTAATTCAAATTATTAACTCTTTAAGCGATGAAGAAAAAAAGATCATCTCTCAAAATATAACTACATCGTTTCCTGTGCAGCAAAATAATTCTATAAATTTAGAAAATGAACCATTTATTGGAATGTGGAAAGATAGAAAAGATATGGAAGATAGTAATCAATGGTTACGTCAGTTAAGACAAAATGAGTGGAAATAGGAGATGAATAACATTATTGTTGTAGATACCGATATTTTAATTGACTCTGCTAGAAGTATTCAAGTTGCTATTGATAAACTTGAATCATTAACCAACGATTATTCCATAGCAATTAGTATAATTACAAAGATGGAGCTAATCGTTGGTTGTCGCAATAAAAACGAATTACAAAACCTGGAGAAGTTTTTGCGAAACTACACTTTGATAGCTGTCAATGAAAATATCTCTCATAAAGCTGTTCAACTATTAATTAACTATAAATTGAGTCATGGTCTATTAATTCCTGACGCTTTTATTGCAGCAACAGTAATTAGTATTAATGGTTATTTACTAAGCAAAAATCAAAGTGATTATCGCTTTATTAACGAACTCAATTTACACCCTTATCCCTAAAACTTAATATTTAAGCAATCAAAAGATATACCAAATATGAGAATCTACCTTTACATACTAGCCGGCATCACATCAGCCTTAATAGGCTGGAATATAGGTCAATTTTTCCTCACAGACTTGGGGTTATTTAAACAGTTTCCCGAAATTACTTTATTTCCCTGTATAGCAGTTTCCCTAGCTTTTGGTATGGTGATGAATGAAATATTTATCAGCAACCCCACCAGACCAAAACGCAGTTTTCAAACCGCACAAAAGCCCCTATTAATAGCTTTGGGATTAGGAATACTTTCTGGGTTAATTGCTGGTATTATGTCCCAAATCCTGTTTTTACCAATTATTCGTGTACCTACTCCCATTGTGAGAACATTAGGATGGTTATTAATTGGTAGTTCTGTGGGTATTGCAGAAGGTTTAAGTTGGCGTTGGTATAGTATGGAAGCGGGGAGTAAAAAACGCTTTCAACAAAGATTAAAAACCAGCATCATTGCTGCAAGTGGGGCGAGTTTTGCAGCAGCAATTATATTTGAAATCATTCGCTTAATGTTGGGAACAATGCCGGCAGAATTTAAAGGTATAGAAGATCCTATTGGTTTTTCTATTTTAGGTTTATTACTAGGTGGCGTTTTTAGTCTCACTAATTCTCCCAGTTATCTCGCGGCTTTGCGGGCTGGTAGTGGTTTTGAGTATAGGGAAATTAAACCAGAAATCAAACCAGACATTAACCCAGAAATTAAAGATCATGTTCAAGACTCGGAACTATCCACAGACTCCCTCACAGACTCACCCACCCTTAACCAATCTTATCCCTACATTAATAAATCGGTGCTTTCCTTTGTCACACTACATGATAGTCTGAATGAGGATGAAATAGAAGAAGGTTTATCTATCTCATTACCCGGAAATCAGACAATTACCATCGGTTCTAGAGTTGACAATACTATTTCTATTCCTGGTCTACCTCCCCATGTTGCTGATATTCAATTACAGAACCGGACAACCCTTCTCATTCCTGATAAACAGTTCTTTCATACCATAGAAATAAATAGTGTCCGTATAAAATCACGGAAGATTATCCCTTTGAAGCATAATTATGTATTGACCTTCTACACCATTAAGGGAGATGACATCAATGAAGAAAAATATTATCGCTTTGTCTACTACAACCGCTTTTTGGACCCCCAGGCTTAGTCTATCTTTATTGTTGCTTCTGACTCTAGCTTATCCCGGTTTAGCCCAGGTAAAAAAGACAGAAGTTATTGGTAGTCCCACATTCAAAGATGAGAAAGTAACAATTAGAATTAAGGTCAACAATCAAGAAGATAGACCCTTAATGGGTTTAGAAGATACTAATTTTAAATTGACCGTTGATAAAAAGGAGGTTAAGTTTAAACCTAAAGATTGGAAAAGTCCAGAAGAAACTGTACCTCCTCCAGCTTGGATTATAGTTTTACTAGATTTTAGTGGCAGTATGAATCAAGTAGATAGTGGAGGAACTAAAAAAATAGCAGGTGCTATTAATGCGATTCGTCAATTTACGAAAATTTCTGGTGAACGGGGTGGAAATACCCAAATTTCTATAGTTCCTTTTGGAAAAGCTGGTAGTAAGTGTCCTGAATCTATTGTAAATAAAGAAACTCTGGATAAGTTTCTAGCGGCCAATGATTTTAAACTGCAAAATAATCTGGATTATTTATCAAGTTTAAGTCCCTGTGCGTCTACAGATTTATATGAACCTTTAACCAAAGCAGTCAAGTTTTTAGCGAATACTAAGGACTCCCGATTTTACTTACCAGAAAATTCTTCCCAACCACAACCTAGACTATCAATAATTCTCCTGTCTGACGGATATCACAATGCACTTAATGAAGCGACTGATTTTGCAGCTTTAACTAAGTTGCTTAAAAACAATGAAAATATTACAGTACATACTTTAGGTTATGGGTTGACACCACAGGAATTAGGTGTAAAATATAGATTAGGCAGACCTGCTACTCGTGCTGATTTGAATAAACGTAAAGTACCCGAAGCAGAATTTGTAGACCAACAAAGATTAGCGGAAATTGCCAAATTAACAGGGGGAATTGCGGAGTTTTCTGGTAATGCGGAAAGGATAGCGGAGAATTTACAATTATTTCTGAATGCGTTGTTAGGAGAGTATGAAATTACCTTTACTCAACCTAATGCAGAAAGGGGTTCTAAGCACAAAGTTCAGGTGAAAGTAAGTTCTCAAGATGGTAAAGCCAAGGAGTCGCAAACCATAGAATATATTATGCCTGTATTTGGGCGATCGCTGCCTTTGGGAGTACGTCTGATCATGGTCATATCAGTGTTATTTATAGTCATAATTTTTGGAATAGTCCCTTTTCACTACTGGGGAAAACATTTAAAAGCAGAAGCACAAAGGGATTAATTCTATGAGGATATTTGGAAAACCTGGGCGAATATTTTTATTTTCTTTGAGTCTTTATCTTCTCACTGCTTGTTCTCAAAATCAGCCAGTAAATCAAGTAATTACTTCCCAATGTCCTACTCAACCAATAGCAGTTTTAGAAACCAACAATGTTAAACCTATTTCTCTAATGATAATACATGGTTAATTAATGATAAATCTGAACCATGATGAAAATTAATTCTTGTTTAGCAAATCTGAGATAATTTAATATGTTTAAAAAAATAATTGTCTACTCTACCTGTCTATCAATTATCGGTTGTCAAACAATAGAAAATCCTCTAGCTAATGTTTCCTCTAATGCTATCAGTTCCTCTGGTTGTGCGGAAAAACCTACAGTTTCGCTGAGTGGAAAAGATGTAGAAACTGTTGCATTAAATGAAAGTACAATTACTAAATCTGGTCAAGTTAGTGCTAGTAAAAATATTGGCTATACCTTTACAGCAACAACAGGACAGAAATTAAGTTATAGCACTGATGCGGATGTTTGTCTTTGGGTATTTAGTCCAGATAATGAAATTCTCAAAGGTGGAGAGTTATCTAAAAATGGTAAATATATTATTCAAGTTGCTGCACCTAAAGGGGCAAAAACCTTTGATTTAGTATTGCGATTGGAGAATAATACACAAACTGCTAGTTTATCATCTTCTCCTATTCCCACACCTGTGGAAACAAATCAGGTTGCTATAATTCCCAAATCTAAAACCATACTAACAAGAGAAAAAAGAAATTTATCCACTGTATTAGCAACAGATATAGATAATAGACCATCACCGGAAATATTTATCAACAATTACTATACAAAGCTAAATGAAAACAATTATACAGAGGCTTGGAGTTTTTTAGCAACTGAATTACAGGAAAATTCTACATCTCATCCTAACGGTTATCAATCCTATATAGAATGGTGGGAACAAGTTAATAATATTGATGTGGAAATAATTAGTTCTTCTTCTCAAAATAAAACTGCAAAAGTCAAAGTAAGATGTAAAAATGATTTAAAAAATGGGAGTAAAATTTATGCAGATATTCTATACTATCTGAGATGGCATGAAACGGATAATAATTGGCGAATTATTAATATTCAACCAATCTCTTCTTCAACAACAACATCTAATTTATCTGTAAATGAGTCTCAACCTACTCCTTCAGTATCAGATAATGTTAATAGACTATCACCTGCGAAAGCTATAGAAGATTACTATACTAAAATTAATAATCAAGATTATCAAACAGCTTGGGATATTTATCCAACCACAGTCAAAGAAAATAAAGAATTACATCCAGATGGTTACAACTCTTTTATTGAATGGTGGACACAGGTTGATCATGTAAATCTTAACAGAGTTAAGATTGAAGAAGAAAATTCTGATAATGCTATCGTCAATATTAGCACTCGTTATAAAATGAAAAATGGTAAAGTTTCACCTATTAAACTCAAGTTTTATCTAGCTTGGAACAAAGAATATCAAAGATGGTATGTTACTAAAATTAAACATAAATAATTGATCAAAAAACATGAAAACCCGTTAATTAATGATAAATCTGAACCATGATGAAAATTAATTCTTGTTTAGGAAACCTGAGATGATTTAATATGTTGAAAAAGTTAATTGTCTACTCTAGCTGTCTATCAATTATCGGTTGTCAAACCATAGAAAATCCTCTAACCAATGTTTCCTCTAATGCTATCAGTTCCTCCGGTTGTGCTGAGAAACCTGTGGTATCCTTGAGTGAAAAAGATGTAGAAACAGTTGCATTAAATGAAAGTACAATTACTAAATCTGGTCAAGTTAGTGCTAGTAAAAATATTGGCTATACCTTTACAGCAACAACAGGACAGAAATTAAGTTATAGCACTGATGCAGATGTTTGTCTTTGGGTATTTAGTCCAGATAATGAAATTCTCAAAGGTGGAGAGTTATCTAAAAATGGTAAATATATTATTCAAGTTGCTGCACCTCAAGGGGCAAAAACCTTTGATTTAAAAATGAGTTTAGGAGTTTTAGAAACTGCTGCTAGTACCCCTACTGTATCAACCACTGATACCCCTGAAGGGACTTCTGTAAATACTTCTAAAAATACTTCTGAAAATAGTCATGAAAATAATAATTATCAATCTAGTTCAGAAAATAATAATATCCAAACGGATAATCTCCAACCAGAAAATGATATTTCTCAAGAACAAGCATTAGAATTAGTCCAGAAATGGTACGCAGCAAAACCCCGCATATTTGCGCCACCTTTTGATAGAGATTTATTAAATGAACTAGCTACAGGAAAACTTTATCAAAGAGTGGGAGGTGAAGATGGTTCAATAGATTGGTTACAAAAATATAATCGTTACTATACATATAATAAATCAGAAATTACCAATGTTATCGGTTTTTCTAGTTCTGGAAGCAGACCATATATTAAAGTTAGAATTATAGAAGAATTATATTTACAAGGTGAAAAAGGACTTGATAAAACAAATTCTGGTGAATATCAAATTGATTATATCTATTTTTTTGCAAAAGAAAATGGTACATGGAAAATATATAGTAATGAAAAAATATCTGATGCCGATTAATAATTTCTATTAAAAAACAATCTTTAATAAACAGTATGCTTAACCTATTTAACCGCTTTAAAAATAACAAACCCCTACTATTTGGATTATACGGTGCTAGTGGATGTCTGACAGCCGCAATCCTATTAGGAGAACCATTTTTAGCCTTAACCAAAGCTAAACCAAACCCATCCGCCCCCGTCACTCCCCAAGCCATAGTTTTATTAGTTGACGCATCCTCAAGTATGAGTGATGGAAAATTAACAGAAGTCAAAACAGCAGCCAGCAAATTTATAGAACGTCGTGACTTACAAAAAGATCAACTAGCAGTAGTCAGTTTTGGACTAGAAATTAAAACCGCTACCCCACTCACAAAGGACGCTAACACCTTAAAAAATGCCATTGATACTCTATCAGAAAATGGGAGTACACCAATGGCTGAAGGTATCAACGCAGCCATTGGAGAATTACAAACAACCGCATTAGATAAAAACATCATTTTATTTACTGACGGTGTCCCAGATGATCCGGATTTTGCTTATAATTCAGCCCTAGCTGCCAGAAACATGGGAGTCAAACTAATTTCAGTTGCTACCGGGGATGCTGACATAAATTATTTAACTCAAATTACAGGCGATCGCTTATTAGTATTTTATGCTAATTCCGGTCAATTTGAGCAAGCCTTTCGCAACGCAGAAGCTGCAATTTATAAACAATTAGTTGAATCTGATTCCAGCGAAAACTACAGCATCACCTATTCAGTATTACGCATGGGTGGTTGGACAGCATTTTTAGCTATGGGAATATACCTAGCTTTAATTATGGGACAAAACCGCTATATGCGCCTTCCCTTATTAACAACAAATAAAGGTATTATTAGTATTTGTGGTAGTCTGGCTGCGGGAATGATAGCAGGTGCAACCGGACAAATTGTATTTTTACCTCTCTCTAATATAGCTGTTTTAGAAATAATTGGCAGAATTGCCGGCTGGGTAATTGTTGGTGCATTAGTAGGAGTAGGAACTAGGTTTTTTGTTCCCAATTTAAAACTAAAAAATGCTTTATTAGGTGGAACAATTGGGGGAGGAATTGGTGGTAGTGGTTTCTTAATTACAGCCAGTATTTTCGGCGATGTTTTGGGGCGTTTATCCGGTACGTCTATTATAGGATTTTTCACTGGTTTAATGATAGCTTGGATAGAACAAAAGCAGTTAGAATCACAACCGTATTTATTAGTAAATTGGACTCCAACGGAACAAACCACATATTTATTAGGGACAAAGCCAATTTTAATTGGTAGTTCCTTAAATGTAGAAATTCCCTTAAATGCCTCCGATGGATTTACACCGATTACTGCTAAAATTTTTAAAGAAGGAGAAAACATTATTATGCAATTTGATCAAGAGTATGCAGCTATAAAAAACATGAAAAAAACCAGTCAAGATCTAAAAGTCGGTGATACCCGCAAATTAGGACAAATCACTATAGAAGTTAAAGATAAAACTGTTACCAAAAATGGTTAAATATACATTTAATCTCAAACTTAAAGATTCACCAGATCAATATACTTACACCTTAGATTTAACCCCAAATCAAGAAGATATGCCAGAACAGATTTTTACCCCCGCTATCAAAGAAGATATCCGCACAACCTTACAAAATCTCAGCCTATCAGCAATTAAAGATCATCAACTCAACAACATTATTCAAACTTGGGTAGAGGATATTAAAGAAGGCTATAGATTTAGTTCTCTGACTCTTAATTTGCGGTTATTAATAGAGGAAAATATTGATAAACTCCATGAGACAGGAAATCAAGAAATACCGAAAATAATTGATCCAGATTTATCAAATATAGAACCTGAATTTGGTATGCTTCCCCCCTTAAATTTTATTTAATTATTTAATTATAGCGGTATGCACTTGAATGAGATACAAAATTTACCTAAAAAACTATACACCAAAGGACTTTCAACTCTGTTCCCTGTTCCCTGCTATATTTAATTAGGAAAGAAAAATGCAGAACAATCTTAACATTAGTATTACTCCCCATCGGGAATTTATGCCAGCAGATACAGCAGCACAAAAATTGTTTGTGATGTTGAAATTACGTCCTACTAAAGATGTCGCCAAAAGTTCCCCACATACCACATTTACCTTTGTTATTGATACCAGTGGTTCAATGTATGAAGTAGTATCAGGAGAGTCAAAACCAACGGGGATTACTTATCAACAAGACGGACAAGCATATCAACAGGTTACAGGAGGAAAATCCAAAATAGATATAGTCATTGAATCCTTATTAGCATTAGTCCGTTCGGGAAAATTGACCACCAGCGATCGCATTGCTATAGTCCAATTTGATGATAACGCTTCCCAAACTATCGGTTTAACCAGTGCTACAGAAATTAATCAACTAGAAAATGCTATTAACAACCTGAGAAACTTTTCCGGTGGTACACGCATGGGTTTAGGATTACGTCAGGCATTTGATATCTTAAGTGAACAACAAATGACAGTCAGACGCGCCCTATTATTTACTGATGGACAAACATTTGATGAAGATCAATGTCGGTCAATTTCTAGTAATTTCGCCACCAATAATATCCCCATTACCGCATTAGGAGTAGGAGAATTTAACGAAGACCTACTTACCCATCTTAGCGATTCTACAGGAGGAAAATTACTTTATATTGTCCCAGGAACAGCCATAGGTACACAAATTTCCATCCTTGATTTACCCAATAAAATTATAGACGAATATAGCCAAGCCCAACAAGAAGTTATCACCAATCTAGCCCTAACAGTGAAAACAGTTAAAGGAGTAGAACTGACTAGAATTGTTCGCGCTTACCCCACCCAAGCCGAATTTCCCATTAATCAAGATCCTCATCCTTTAGGGAATGCGATCGCTAACGACGAAACCATATTTATCCTCGAATTTACTATTAATAATCGCCCCGCTACTCGTGTGCGTATCGCCCAACTTGGGATCACTTACGACATACCCGGACAAAAAATACGTGGTGAACTTCCACCACAAAACCTAATTATTCAATTCGTTCCCGGACAGGAAAATGCAGCCCAAGTCAATCAAGAAGTCATGGATTATGTCCAACAATGCAACATAGCCAACCTCGTCAACCAAGCCACAAAAATAGCCGAACATGATCCACAAAAAGCCGAACAAATATTAGAAACAGCCCGACGCATGACCATGAAAATCGGCAATAAGGACATGACAGAATCCTTAACCAACGCCCAAGAAGAACTCCGAAAAACCAAAAAAATCTCCGATGGAACTCGGAAAACCGTGAAAATGGGTGCAAAAGGTAAAACGGTAAAAATGGGCAACGATATTAACGAAATGCTTTCAGAAGCAGAAATGCGAAAACTCACAGGAACATAAATACAGCAGAATTCAGGAGTGAGAATGATTCAAACATCAATAATTGACACAATATAGAATCTTAAATTGCAAAACTCCAACTATAAAACTTTGCCCCTTTGTGTCTTTGGGCGAAAAAAAATTAATCATTAAAAATGAGGAGAAAACACCATGATTACTTGTACAGTTTGCGGCTATGATCAAAATTTAGACTACGCAGAATTTTGTAACGCTTGCGGTTCAGAACTACAAGCCATAGCCACACCACCACCAAAAATAGAACCCACCTTAGCGCCTACAGTCATTCAACCAACTACACCACAACTCAATTATCCCCCAATTATCAACACATTTACAAAAGCCAAACTAACATCTAAACAAACAAACGCCCCCATACCAGAATTTATCCTAGATAATAACGCCATTGTTGGCATATTTGATCCAGACACAGGACCAGTAGAAATTGATTTAGAAACATTTTTTGGCGGAGAAACAGTATCTCGTAATCATGCCGAAATTTATCAAGAACTAGGAACATGGAAAGTCAAAGATTTAGGTTCTACCAACGGAGTATTTATCAAACCACCAGGACAAACTCGCTTTAGTGCCAGAATTACCATACCCACCCCCTTAAACTCAGGTGATGAAATAGCATTTGGTAAAGTTAGATTTCTCTTTCAAACTATCTAAAAAATCAAAAAAATTCTCTTGTGGGGTGGGCATCTTGCCTGCCAACCACTCCTATATTTCTTGCAAATTCCATGAATGAAATGACAAATCAAAACCCACTAATAATTAAAGAAAACATCTGTTTTCAAATAGATAACCTGCAAATAGAAATCATCTCCTATTTAGGACAACTCACACCTGATATTTATTACTTTCAAGTCAATATCATATCTGAAAAACCAGGTTTACTGAGAATAGGTGCAACTAACAGCGCACTCAACCGAGAACTAGAACTGAGAAAAAGACTAGGTGATTACAAACTCGTTACCGAACTACTTGCACATAGCCAGGACAATATAACTATTGAGATTAAACCCCAAAATATACCAGAAATTGCAACTATCTTTTCTCCTATCCCAGAAATAGATGCAGCCTCAGAATCTTTAGAAAAAGAATATTTAGAAGACGAATATTATCCAGAAACAGAAATTAGCACCAATATATCAAATCAAAAACTTATCCTTCTTACCTACCTTCCCAAGGAAAATCAGACCCTAGAAACTTGGCTAAAAACCGAACATTCTTTAGAAGAATCAATATTTTTAACCAGCCAAATATGTCAACTATGTCGCTATCTTTATCAAAGAGAATGGTGTTTTATCAATATCCTTCCCCAATTTATTCAAATGGGAACACCTATACAATTTTTCGATATTACCAGTGCCTATCCTTTGGGTGAAACTCTCAATTCTGGGTTAATAGGAACTTATTGCGCCCCCGAATTAGCATACTGTAAAAACCCCATTCATGAAACAATGAGTAGTTATACAGTTGCAGCATTATTATATCAGATAATTCACAACAAAACCCTATCAACAGATCAAACCATAGAAATACAAATTAATCCCATTCCTATTATTTATCAAATTCTCAAAATTTGTTTATCTTCCCTGCCAGAAGAAAGATTTCCTCTAGAACAACTATTAAAAATATTAGTTCGCACCCGCCAAAACATTAGCACACCCAAAATTAACTGGCAAATAGCCAGTCTTTCTACCGTTGGACTATCAATAAACCGGTTACAAAATGAAGATAACTATGGCATTAAAAAACAGAAAATCAGTGATAGAGAAACCATCCTCTTAGCGGCGATCGCTGATGGTATGGGAGGAATGTCTCAAGGCGAATTAGCCAGTCAATTAGCAATAAAAACAGTTTTAGAAACACCCATCTTCTTCCAAAATCAAACCATAAAACAATACCAGGAATGGCTAGAAAACCTATTTATTCAAGCCAACGAAACAGTATCAAATCAACTTAAAGATGGGGGAACAACCCTCAGCATCATTTTAGCTGTATCCCAACAATTAATAATTAGTCATGTTGGTGATAGTCGCATTTACTTACTACGACAAGGAGAAATAAAACAACTCAGTCAAGATCATTCTCTTGTTGCTATGTTAGTAGCCAGTGAACAGATTACAGAAGCTGAAAGTTTAGATCACCCAGATAGAAATATTCTCACAAAATCCATCGGTACAAAACGCAGATTAAGTGATGGTTACGTCCAAAATTTAAAACAAACTACTCCAGAATTATCGATGAAATTAGAACATGAAGATATTATTTTACTATGTTCTGATGGGGTTTGGGACTTAGTGCCTAAAAATGAAATAGCGGAGATTTTCACCCCTGATCAAAACCTACAAATATCAGTTAATTTGACTATTAATAAAGTTTTAGAACGTGGTGCATCTGATAACGCCACCCTTTTAGCATTACAATTTTTAATCAATTCATAGATCCCCGACTTCTTTAAGAAGTCGGGAATCTTATTCTCATTAATTACCAATTATCAATTATGTCTATTCAATGTCCAACCTGTCTCACAGATAACTACGATTATGAAACTAGCTGTATCGCTTGCGGTACACCTTTAACCTCCTCTTCCACTACATCAAATCTGCATTTATCCCCAGGAACATTATTAGGGAATGGCAGATATAGAATAGATAACATATTAGGACAAGGTGGGTTTGGTATTACTTATGCAGCCACTTATATCTCCAACTCTACCAAAGTTGCCATTAAAGAATTATGGCCAGAAAATGCTGCTAGACAAGGTAATACAGTTCTGTGGCCAATGTCCATTACCCCTGTGCAGCGTCAACAACAACTGCAACAATTTCAATTAGAGGCTAACTATTTACAAAAATGTGTTCATCCTCATATCGCTAAAATTTATGAATGGTTTACAGAAAATGATACCGCATACATGGTAATGGAATTACTTGTTGGTAAATCATTAGATAAAATATTGCTAGAAACAGGACCACTAGCAGAAAATCGAGTTAAAAATTATTTTGTGCAAATTGCTGAGGCTTTAAAGGTTATTCATGGTCATAATTTACTGCATAGAGACATCAAACCAGAGAATATTATTATTGTCCCTCCCGATAAAGCTGTATTAATTGATTTTGGCGCAGCTAGGGAATTTATTGCCGGTCAAACTGGGGATATGACCCGAATATTAACCCCTGGATATGCACCTTATGAACAATATATTCAAAAAAGTAAGCGTTTTCCTAGTACAGACCTTTATGCTTTATGTGCATCAATGTATGAATTATTAACGGGAAAATTACCAATAGAAGCCACAGATAGAGCCAGTGCTTTTTTACAAGGTAGTTCAGTGGATAAATTAGTTTCACCCCAACAACTACGCCCTGATTTAAGTTCTTTAATAGAAAAAGTTATTCTCACAGGAATGCAATTTAGAGTAGAGGACAGATTTCAAACGGCTGATGAATTAATTAATGCACTTCAAGGTAAATTTATTTCTCCTCAACATCAACGCGCCAAAGAATTAGTCAAACAAGGTCAACTAGCTGATGCCGTTCAAGCATATCAAAAATATTTGCAACTAGCACCAGATCATGGAGAAGCAGCCGTAGAACTAGCATTATTACAAATATATCTTGATGATCAACAAGCAGAAGCAGCCGCAGAAATAGCCATTCGATTACAACCCAATGACGGCAGAGGTTATGGAGTTTTAGGACTGATTAATTGCCGGCAAAAAAATTGGGAAGAAGCAGTTAAGAACTTACAGAAAGCAGTTCAAATAGCTCCTCATGAGGCTTGGATACAAGCTAATTTTGCTTGGGCATTAGGTAAATCTGGTAAATGGAAAGATGCAGAGAATACAGCAAATAAAGCATTACAATTACAGCCTGATTGTACCTTTGCTTTGGGTTTGCAAGCTTGGATATATGTACAGCAACAAGAATGGAAATTAACTATTCGTGCAGCTACACAAGCAATATTTAAATTACAGAATCAGAAAAATAGTCCTGAAAAAGAGTTACAATCTAGCCTATATCCTTATTTAATTATAGCTTTAGAAAAAGCCGTTGTCACTAAACAAGCTAATGATGTAGATAGAAGAATTGAAGAATTCATTAATCAAGTGCCTGATAGTGCTATAGCTTGGGGTTTAAAAGGTTGGAAACAAGCCACTAAATATTTATGGCAAGATGCTATCAGCAGTTTTGAAAAAGCCAGTCATCAAGCATCAATTATAGATTGGGTATTAATTAATCACGCTATTACTCAGGAAAATTTACAAAATTATCAAAGTGCTATTCAAATCTATGACAATTATCTACAAAAATTTACGCCTCAAGCCTTTATTTTATTTCGTCTCGGTACTTTATATGCCCAAATAGGAGAATGGCAGAAGGCGAAGTTATATCTTGAAAAAGCAATTAAGTATCATCCTATTTATGCTGAGGCCTATCATAATTTAGGTTGGGTATTGCTGAATATTAAAGGTCAAGATGGACAGGTAGAAAACTGCCGAGAAATGTTATCTGCTTATAGTAAAGCTACAGAATTATATGCAAAAGAACAAAAATTACCAATGAATGTAGGTATTAAACAGGCTTTTCAATTGGTAGGACTCCAGATCCCCGACTTCTAATATGAATTCATCATTTATTTATAAGTTTAAAAAAGAAGTCGGGGATCTTTGGGAGAATAGATATTCCAACTTGCAAAATAAGTCTGCTTTTAGCTATTTTTCGGACGTTTTAGGGGAGTAGAATTAATCGGACCAAGAATTTGATTTAAATCCCGTAATTGTTCAGCCGTACCCATACAAATTAGGGTATCTCCCGACATTAAAACAGTGTCACCAGTGGGACCACCAATGAGTTTACCATCAAGGCGACGAATTGCTAGAACTAATGCGCCTGATTGCGATCGCAATTTGGCTTTTTGTAAAGTTTGACCAACGAAGGGACACCTACCTGGATCTAGTAAAAATTCTTCCATATATAACTGGCGGTCTGTACCAGAGAGAATCCCATCCACAAAGTCTAAAATCTGCGGTCTGAGGGCTGCTGCTGCCATGCGTTTGCCGCCGGTAATATACGGTGAAATTACGGCATCTGCGCCACCACGTTGTAACTTTTGTACCGCTTCTTCCGTACTAGCGCGAGCGATCGCCCGAATATCTGGATTCAGAGTTTTTGCTGAGAGAACAGTATATAAATTTTCCGCATCTGAAGGTAAAGCCGCCACAATACAAATTGCTTTAGTAACGCCAACTTTTAACAAAGTATCATCTAATGTCGCATCACCTTGAAAAACAGTATAACCAATTTCCTGGGCTTTTTGGACAGATTCTAGTTCCGAATCAATCACCACAAAAGAAACAGCTTCAGCCTGAAACTCCTTAGCAATTTGTCGCCCAGTGCGACTAAATCCACAGATAATATAATGTCCTGATAATGATTCCATTAAACGCCTTTGTTGTCGGAGTCGAATTCCTTCTAGAAAATAACCTTCAATGACTGCGGCTGTAAATCTATTGACAATATAACCAAGATTGACCACACCCATTAAAATCAAAGCAATCGTAAACAACCGCCCCCGACTACCCAATGGATGAGTTTCTCCATAACCGACAGTTGCCAAAGTAATCACAGTCATATAAGCTGCATCTTCCCATCTCCAGCCCTCAACCAGGGAATACCATAGAGTCCCGATTAGGAAAATACCAGCTAAAGCAAGCGCCCCAGCCATTAACTCCTTTTGAATACGTTGATATTTTTGTTCAAGGGTAGAATACACAGGCAATTAAGAATTTAGAATTTAGAATTTAGAATTTAGAATTGAAAAACTTCTAATATCAAGATTCAGAATATAGAATCTTTCAAGTCAAGGAATAGGGAATAGGGAATAGGCTTTCTTCTTTCTTTCTGACTCGGTGACTCCTGACTCGGTGACTTCTCTTAAAATCATCAAAAATTTTGTTCATATTTCCCAGAATCTAGTAGAGTATTACGATACAAGCTTTTCAGGAGTAGCGGTAGTGAGCGTGCAAACTCTAATTGAACAAGCCACGAACCCCCCGGAGTCAGGTATTATGCCATCTACACCTTTTGATGTTGATAGCTTTGATGGGGCTGTCATGTCTACTTATGGACGGTTTCCTTTGGCTTTAGAACGGGGTGCTGGTTGCCGTGTTTGGGATAGTCAGGGCAACGAATATCTGGATTTTGTCGCGGGTATTGCCACTTGTACTCTAGGACACGCCCATCCAGCAATGGTAGAGGCTGTAACTAGACAAATCCAGAAATTGCATCATGTTTCTAATTTGTACTATATTCCTGAACAGGGTGAGTTAGCGAAATGGATTGTTAATCATTCCTGTGCGGATAGAGTATTTTTCTGCAATTCTGGTGCTGAAGCCAACGAAGCAGCCATTAAACTAGCGCGGAAATATGCCCACACCGTCCTAGAAATTGCCCACCCGATCATTTTAACTGCCCATGCCAGTTTTCACGGACGGACTTTAGCCACCGTGACTGCCACTGGACAACCAAAGTATCAAAAGCATTTTGATCCTTTAGTTCCTGGTTTCCACTATATAAATTACAACGATATTAGAGCAGTGGAAGCCGCTGTTACTGAATTAGATGAAGGTAATTATCGGGTAGGGGCAATTTTAATTGAACCATTGCAAGGGGAAGGTGGCGTTCGTCCTGGGGATATTGCCTACTTTAAGCGGTTACGGGAGATTTGCGACGAAACCGGTATTTTGTTGATTTTTGATGAAGTACAGGTTGGAATGGGACGCAGTGGCAAATTATGGGGTTATGAACATTTGGGAGTAGAACCAGATATTTTCACCAGTGCAAAAGGTTTGGGCGGTGGTATTCCCATCGGTGCGATGATGAGTAAGAAATTCTGCGATATTTTCCAACCAGGAGAACACGCAAGTACATTTGGTGGTAATCCCTTTGTCTGTGGTGTGGCGCTGAGTGTGTGTGAGACTTTGGAAAAAGAGAATATTTTAGAGAATGTCAGAGAACAGGGCGCACATTTACGAGAAGGATTAAGAGCGATCGCTCGTCAATATCCTCAGCATATCTCAGAAGTGCGCGGTTGGGGTTTAATCAACGGCATGGAAATCAAAGCCGATATTCCTTTAACAGCCCCTGAAGTCGTCAAAGCTGCTATGGACGCAGGTTTATTACTTGTTCCCGCAGGTCCTAAAGTCGTGCGGTTTGTTCCCCCTCTCATTGTCACAGATGCAGAAATCAAACAAGCATTAAAAGCTGTAGAAAAGGCATTAGCTAAACTGACAGCTTAATTCATAATTCGTAATTCGTAATTCGTAATTCGTAATTTTAGGATTATCAATTACGAATTTTTTATCTTGACAAATTTAAACATATCAATTAGGAAAAAGTTTATCAGTTGTAGCATTGCCTTTTCAAACATCCTCTAAACCACACTCTTGTTTCTCTCTTCCTTTGCGCCTCTGCGTGAGATAAAAAAATGTAGTTCATTTTAAAAAAACGCTAGAAAGCTTAGACGCGCTCCATGCCATTCCTAGTGTGGTTTTAGTGTGTCTCTTAATAGGTTAATCTAGTTCATAGGGGTTTCTTTGATTGTGTGGTAACTTTCTATGAAACTCTTTAACAAATGAGTAAGTAAAACTGCATGAGTCCAAATACAGAAACCATTTTCAGCAAAATCATTCGTAAAGAAATTCCCGCGAATATTGTTTATGAAGACGATTTAGCCCTAGCCTTTACAGATGTTAACCCCCAAGCACCAGTTCATATCCTCGTTATTCCCAAAAAACCCATAGTCAGTCTCGCTACCGCTGAACCAGAAGACGCAGCACTTTTAGGACATCTATTATTAACAGTTCAGAAAGTTGCAGCAGCAGCAGGACTAGAAAACGGTTATCGCGTCGTTATGAATACTGGCGCTGATGGTGGTCAAACAGTATATCATTTGCATATACACATCCTTGGTCGTCGTCCTATGTCCTGGCCTCCAGGTTAATTATAGCGTTTTCCAGTCATGCACAGAAAGTTGATTTCTGTGCTATTTTTACGGATTATAAACACAAATTATTGTTGCTTTGTTAGTTACAGCGATTTCCAATCATATAAGGTACATCCTAGCCCCCTCATCGCACCCCCCTAAATCCCCCCGCTGCGGGGGGAAGAAAAGGATAAGCTTTTGATACTGGAGGGGGTTGGGGGTGGGGTTCTTATTCCAGGTTTGATGACAATTTACTGTAGTATATGCAATATCGTCGTTTTGGTAAAACTAATTTATATCTTTCTGTTTTTTCTTTGGGAACAATGCGCTGTTTAACTGATAGCGAGAATGTCCAAAAACTTCTAGAAAAAGCTTTATCTTTAGGAATTAATCATTTAGAAACTGCTAGAGGTTACGGTGAGAGTGAAGCATATTTAGGTAAAGCAATAAAAGCTGGTTTATCAGTACCTCGCAGTCAAATTCACATTACTACCAAAATTCCCCCGACACCTGATGCTGATTCTATGGGTCGGGATATTGATGAATCTTTAAATCGCTTGAATTTAGATTATCTGGATTTTTTAGGAATTCATGGATTAAATACTTGGCAACATTTAGAATGGGTACAAGCTAAAAATGGCTGTATGCAAGCTGTTGAGGAAGCTATTAATGATGGGAGAGTGCGACATATTGGGTTTTCTACTCACGGTTCACTAGATGTAATTTTAGCAGCTATAAATACAAATCTTTTTGAATTTGTTAATCTCCATTATTACTATTTTTTTCAACATAATGCCCCTGCTATTCAGTTAGCGAAAGAGAAAGATATGGGCGTTTTTATTATTTCTCCTGCGGATAAAGGCGGAAAATTATATACTCCACCCCAAACTTTAAAAGCACTCTGTCACCCCTTGACACCATTAGATTTAAATTATCGGTTTTTGCTGAGTGATAACCGCATTCATACTTTGAGTATAGGACCAGCAAAACCAGAAGAGTTAGTAATATCTCCAGAACTTTTTGATCATGAAAATGAATTAACAAAAGCCGAAATTGATATTTTTGAAAAATTAGAAAATCAGCAAAATCATGTTTTATTAACTGATAAATGTAGTCAATGTTATGCTTGTTTACCTTGCCCGGAAAATATTCACATTCCCGAAGTTTTAAGATTACGAAATTTAGCGGTAGCTTATGATATGATAGATTATGGTAAATATCGTTATGGAATGTTTGAAAATGCCGGACATTGGTTTCCCGGAATGAAAGCCAACCGTTGTACAGAATGTGGTGATTGTTTACCCAAATGTCCAGAAAATTTAGATATTCCTACTTTGCTAAAAGATACCCATGAAAGATTACAAGGGAAAGCAGGAAGAAGATTATGGGGGTGTACTGCAAACGGTTCATAGTTTAACCAAATATGAAACCCCTCTCCAAACCTCTCCCCGCAACGGGGAGAGGCTTTGAACCTTGTTCTTTGTATGATAAAAAAGTCCAGCTTCTAGCCGTTTTGAGTATAAATTGAAAATTTAACCTTGATTCTTTGCGCCTTTGCGTGTTAGCGAAGCGGGGCGAAGCCTGACATATTCATATTTGCCAAAAATCTAAGCTTGTTTAACTTTTACTTCCTCAACCTCTGCCAAAGTTTCCATAGTTAACGGTGTAGATTGACTAGCGCCAGAGAGAAGTTTTAACAAATTAGGACGGGCATCATATAATAGATAGATAATGCGATCGCCTATTTCCCACTGTTGGCTTGCAGACATCACCTGTAACCGTTCTTCTCGTTCTAACAATAGTGGTACTAAAATCCCCTCTCGAACTTTTTCTTGGATATGTTCTTGTTGAGAGTCAAATTCCGCCGCATTTAGTGTCGTTGTTCCTAATTTCACCTGTCCATTCATCAAATATTCATTCCAAGTTTTTACCGGTAAATCAGAGACAAAAGCTTGATCAACCTTACTATTAACCAAAGGAGAACCTTGGGGATGATGGGGAAATATAGCTAAAACCCGGGGAGGATTAAATTCCTCAGCAGCCCGTTGAGCTAAGACAAAATTCACCTCACCATTACTGGTAATGGCTAAAAAAGTCCCCATTGAACCAATACCAGCTTCTTCCAGTATTTCCCCATCTAAAGCACTACTAGCAATCACCCGCAAATTTTGGGCTTCAGCCCGAGCCAACCGTTCCGGGTCAGTATCAATCATCACCACACTTTCTCCCCGTTCTTGAAAAAAGCGGGCAATTAATAAACCCAGGGGGTTACAGCCGACAATTACCGCCCCAGTTGCATCTTTAGAAGTAATTCGCAAACATTTAACCAACCAGCCAGCGGTTAAACCTTGACAAAAAACCGTCATAATAATTGTCAAAAACACCAAAGCTTTAATCGAATCACCACCATTCACGCCCCGCTGGGTCAGTAAAATCGCAAATAAAGACGCTACAGATGCGGAAACTATACCTCTGGGTGCAACCCAACTTAAAAATAGTTTCTGTCGCCAATTGAGATCACTATTCCAAGTACACAAAATAATGTTAATGGGGCGAACCACAAACATTAACACCAAAACCGTGAATAAACTCCCCCAACCTAAAGCGAAGACACTGGCAATGGATAAATCAGCCGCTAGGAGGATGAATAATACAGAAACGCTGAGAATTGTCAGTTGATTTTTAAAGCTTCGCAATAACCGCTCTTCGGGAACTGAAGAGTTAGCAAACACCGCACCTGCTACTACTGTGGTCATAATTCCTGATTCAGAGCGAATCATTTGCGCTAGGGCAAACAACACCCATAAAACCGCCAGTACAACCAAATTTTTCAGTTCAAAAGAGATGAAATTGGCGCGTTTGAACATCCAACTCATCAAGTATCCACCAACGCCACCAATGCCCGCACCCACAGCGAAACGTAAAATTAGACCAATAATGGCATTAATTGGGTCCCTATCGCCGTTTAAAATCGTATCCAGGACAACGTAAGCCAGGATAGCTCCCACGGGATCTATTAAAACTCCTTCACCTTCTAATAGCGTTGCGACTTGTCTATCTACGTTAATTTGTTGAATTAATGGACCAATTACGGTCGGTCCGGTGACAACAACAATGGACGCATAAAGCACTGCTATATTCCAGGGAAACTCCCCTAGCCAGTGCGCGGCCAGACTTCCCCCTAGTAGGGTGATTAGAGTTCCCAAGGTGACGAGTAACTGGAGACTGAGGGAAACTTTGCCCAACTCCTGTCGATCTAATTTGAGTCCTCCTTCAAACAAAATGATTGCTGTTGCTAGGGAAACAATCACTTCTAATCCTGTTCCTAGTAAATGGGGTTGTAATATTCCCAGCCCGTCTTTCCCTAACAGGATGCCTAATAGGAGTAGTAACACGATACTAGGTAATTTGAAATATGCAGCCATTACCTGGGCGCTAATGCCTGCAAAAACAGTGATCACCATCTGGAGGGTGATTTCAAAAGGTGCTTCCATGTTGTAGATTTTGAGCCATTGATTTCAAAATCCTCTCTAAAGAATCATAAACATTAAGTTTACAAAAATTGTAGTCTGATTATTTTTTTTGGCAAAAGGCAAGGGGCAACAGCTAGATATTCGTCCTACCCCTTGATCCTACGGCTAAAAAAAATCTTTCCAAAACCTCTTGACATTCTCAAAAAAACCCGCTATATTGTTGAAAGTGAAAAGAAACAAGCCCCCATCGTCTAGAGGCCTAGGACACCTCCCTTTCACGGAGGTAACAGGGATTCGAATTCCCTTGGGGGTACTATCAAAGGGATAGAAAAAGAGTAAAATTCTTTTTCTGTCCCTTTTAACATTTCTGTAGTTCTTTTATAGTGATACAAACGCAGGAATAAATATTTCCAATCTTAATAAATTTATCCTCACGCAAAGGTAAGGAGTTTAAACATTAAACTAGGAAAATTTTATACTGAATATGGCTTTGCCATGCGGGCTGTCTGGGAAAATTAAGGATTATATTCAAATTTGTTTGGCGATCGCTACTAATGTCACAATTCAATAACTATAGTTAAACTATAGGCTTACGCATTGACCAAGTTTACCAAATATGTAATGTGGATTTTATCTGTTGGGGGGTGCGTCAGACCCGATAATTTGACAAAAAACAAATTTCCTCTATCTGACACACCCTACTCTTATAAGAATAAATTAAGTGATATGGAATGGAAGTCCCTACGGTTTAAAAAAAGTTATTATAGGAAATCAATCATGCAGACATCAATTTTTGTTTATATTTATGATGGCAAGGTCTAAAAAGTTTCGTTGGCAAAAAACTAAGTATTCTACCTTAGCCCGAAAAACAGACATTTTCAGGGCTGCGGCTAAATTTATGTTATTTCTGTGGTGGGATAGTATTTTTCCTCAAGATTCTTTAGAACATAAGAAAAACCGCGCTACTTGGTTGGTGAATACTTTAATTGATTTAGGTCCTACTTTTATTAAAATTGGTCAAACTTTGTCCACTCGTGCCGATTTATTGCCCTTAGAATATATAGAAGCTTTGGGAACTTTACAGGATCAGGTTCCGGCTTTTAGTAGTCAAGAAGCAATTAAGATGATTGAATTAGAATTAGGTAAACCTGTCCAATTTATCTATAAAGAATTTGATTTTAATCCCTTGGCTGCTGCTAGTTTAGGTCAAGTTCATAAGGCGACATTATACTCTAATGAAGAGGTGGTTGTTAAAGTCCAACGTCCCGGTTTAGATGCTTTATTTAATTTAGATTTTAAAATATTATTACAGTTAATTAAGTTTGGCAATAAATATTTTGCTGGAGTAAGAAAGTATAATTTACAATCAATTTACAATGAGTTCTTTGATTTGCTGTTTCAAGAAATTGATTATATTCAAGAGGGGAAAAATTCTGATAAATTTAGAGAAAATTTTCGTGGATATCCGCGAATTATTGTTCCTAAAGTCTATTGGCAGTATACAACGACCAAAATATTAACTTTAGAATATAAACCAGGAATTAAAATCAATGATAAGGCGGCTTTAGAAGCTTGTGGAATCAATATTCACCAGGTAAATGAAACGGGGATTTGTTGTTATCTAAAGCAACTATTACAAGATGGTTTTTTTCAAGTTGATCCCCATCCAGGCAATATGGCTGTCAATTCAGATGGGAGTATTATCTTCTATGATTTTGGCATGATGGCAGAAGTCGGAACTTTGAATAAGGAGGAGATGATTAAAACTTTTTTTGCTATTTTAAAAAAGGATAGTAGTGAAGTAGTAAATACTTTAATGAGGATGGGATTACTTGAACCGATCCCAGATATGACTCCAGTCAAAAGATTAGTCACATTTTTATTAGATAAATTCACCGATAAACCTTTAGATGTTAAAGCATTGAGTCAGGTAAAAATTGAGCTTTATGAAATGTTTGAACAGCAACCATTTCGCTTACCTGCTCAAATGACATTTATTTTAAAAGCCATAACTACATTGGACGGTATTGCGAGAACTTTAGAGCCTGAATATAATCCTACAGTATTATCCCAAACATTTATCAAAAGTCTAGCAGTCACAAAAAGTAAAGGAAACACTATCGCTCAATTAAGCCATCAAGCTAGGGATTTTATTCAATATCAACTGACAAAACCGAATAAAACCGCAGTTTTAGTCAAAAAATTAGAGGAAAGAGTTGAAAGGGGAGAGTTACAACTAAGAGTTAAAAATGTTGAAAGCGATCGCCTATTAGGACGAATTTATCTGGCCATCAAAACCTTAATTTATGCTTGTTTAACAGGATTTAGTCTCTTGACGGGATTAATCTTAATTATCGCCAAGTATCATAGTTGGGCGATCGCCATTTTTTGTCTATGTGCTTTTTGTCTATTTTTGTTGGTAAAATCCCTCATAAAATTAACAATTATCGAGAAAATAGGCAAAAAGTAAGTAGCTAGTACCGCAAGGCGGAAGTCAAAAGTCAAAAGTCAAAAGTCAAAACTAATACTGAGCAAGCTTTTTGGCGATTGATAATGGTTGATTTATTTACGCCGTGTTGTACTAGGTAAAGATTTAGGTCTAATGTCCTCCCTCTTCCTTCTTCCCTTCTCCTTCTTCTTTTTCTTTTTTCCGACTCCTGACTCCTGACTCCTGACTCCTGACTCCTCCCATATCAGTTAACTGGGGGAAGGATAAAGGAAACGTGAGCGTAAAAGTAATTTCACTGAGTTGAGAATTGAGGATAGGAATGCTCTCCACAGTAATTACACCATTGAGATGTTGCACTAAAGACTTCACCAAAGCCAGTCCTAAACCAGTTCCGGGAATCCAGCGCCCTTTACCACGCCGAAATTTATCGAATATATAAGCCGCTTCTTCTCCAGATATTCCCTGTCCGGTATTTGTTACCTTAATAATGACCTGATCGAGTTTCCCTGTAATTTGGGGAGTGACTTGTACGCGGACGATTGTATCATGCTCCGAGTATTTACAGGCATTGGTTAATAATTCTTGTATAATTCGGTCGAAACTCTCGACTTCTGTTGGCAACTTTATCGGCTGACTCGGTAATTCTACGGCAATACTTAATTCTTTATCTGTAAGTTGCTGATCAAAGGACATGAGGAGGGTGTGAATTTTAGCATTTAAGTCTAGACCTTCAAATTGCGGTGATTCTTGATGAGATTCTAGTTTTTGCAGGGTTAACAGGTCGTTGATTAAGTTAATTTCTTTAGTACATTCTGACTCCAAGATGTTTAAATATCGGTCTTGACGTTCTGGGGATATTCCTGGTAAACGTAAATTATGGATAGACATCAGCATATTTGTCAGAGGACAGCGCAAGCGATCGCTAATATTGCTGACAAATTCATCTTTAAGTTCATTTAATTGTTGTAGTTGTTCTACGTATTGCCTAGTTCTTTCATACAATTTCGCTTGAACTTCCAAACTACGCTTGAGTTCTTCAGTCCATTCATCTGCTAAAGTTTGCACTTGTGGCAATGTTTGGGGTTGAATAACAGCATCACTTAGTTGAGCGCAAAGCATTTCTATTAAATTTAAGTCTGCTGTTTCCCAATTACGAGTAGTTGCTTGCTGTAAAACTACAAATCCTAAAACCTTACCTTGACTTTCTAAGGGCATTAATATCGCATGAGGAAACTCCTTAATGGCAGATAAAGAAGCAGAATTACTAGTATTTTCATCTTCACAATTATTAGTCATGATTGGCTTTCCTGGATATGTAAACAGAAGTTTTTTTGTCCATGCTCCTACTAAATTTGCCTTAACCTTGGGTATTTGCTGCTGAGGAGGTTTTCTAAATAATGGATCTCACAAACTAACTAATAAGTAGGTGAACACAATCAAACCAATCTGTGTAAAGAAAAGCCAAATCGCCCAACCCATCTTCACTCTTGCCTCTTGCCTTTTGCCTTGCCATAACGACGATTTTCAACGCTAACCTACTTAGTGATAGTGAAAATAATATTTGAAAATTTGATCTTGTGCGAGTCTGGCATTTAGCTTATCCTGCCTCTAACTAGATATAAACCGTAATTACTCTATAATTAACCTAGAAATATCAACTTTTACATCCGAATTAACACGGGAAACCTGACCTGATCCGTACAATTGTCTTAAATAAATCTAAAAATTAGTATTTTACCCAGTTACTAAGGTAGCGGCTGGGCAAAATTAACTAAAACTGCCGACTAATCAACCAAACTCTTCAGACTCAGAGGAACTATATCACCATTCCTAGTCAGTCCTAATAACATTGACTGTTGCGATTCAATTAATTTACCTGTAAGTACACAGCGGTCATCTTGTTGTGCTACAGCAGCAATACTAGCGCGAATATCAGATTTAGAAAAACGGGGTTTCCATTCACCTGATTTTTGCTGGATATAATTCCAAAGGATATCTCGAATTAAAGACTGATATCCCTGATTGCCAGCTATATCTTTGAGTTTCTCCTTTAGTTCCCGTTCTAGACGGATACTGGTAACTTCCATATCAGTTGTTGGGGTGCGTGTAATGATCTGCATGATTTTTTCTCCTTATAGGTATAGACAGGATAGTAATACAAGTGTAGTATGTTTAAAGGAATGTTCAATAAGTGAAATTTTCTGTGAAATCCATTTATCCCATCTCCACGTCTTCACAAGCAACCCAATGCCTCGGCAGTTGGGAATTTGCTGCTGGGGACGTGGAGAATTTATTTATGGGCGAGGATAGCCAATATCAAGGGCAAAAAATAAAAGGTACAAGCAGAAAAATGCTGTACCAAAATAAGACGAAAAACCATCAGGTCAATTGTTAACCCCCGCAATGTTTCCGACAAAAAGTGGGGGTTTTTTTATAAGGAGTCAGGCTGTGACAAGCGCAATCCAAGTATTAGAGCAATCTGTGGTCGTGTTTTCCCAGAATTACTTGCCACTGTGTCGGGTAAATGTCAAGCGGGCGATAGTGTTGCTGGTCAGCAATAAAGCTGAACCATTGGAATTTTCTACAGAAGGCGGTTGGTTAATTCACTCATCCAGATTCGTCCTCTCTGTACCCAAACACATTCGCTTAAAAGTTGCGGCAACGGAACGAATGTGGAAAATCCCCCCAGTCAATCGTCGGGAGGTTTTACGACGAGATCATAGTAGTTGTCAATATTGCGGTACTAACAAACATCTCACCCTAGATCATGTCATTCCCCGATCCAAAGGCGGCCGACATACTTGGGATAACGTAGTCATAGCTTGCGAAAAATGTAATTCTCGCAAAGGTGATAAAATCCCGGCTGAAGCTGGGATGCTTTTACGGAAATTACCTAAAGCACCTGTTCACCCGACCGTGACATTTGCTGAGAGGTTTTGGATGGATATGCAAGCAACCCTGGAATAAGAGGAAGGACGGGGACTTATGCCAAATTTTTTTCATCTAAAATCCAAAATTCCCCGTCATTAATGCATTTCTAAAAGTTCAGGAACTGTAACCAATCGGTAGCCTTGCTGTTTGAGTCCGCTGATGATTTCTGGCAAGGCTTTCACGGTTCTTTCACGATTCCCGCCACCATCGTGCATTAAGACAATAGCCCCTGGTTTAGCATCTCTGAGAACATTTTTCACAAATACTTGATATTTTGCCCGCGGATCGGTGTCTGCCGAAGTCACTGACCATAAGACAACGGAGTTTTTTTGGCTTTTAGCATAAGCAGCTAATCCGTTGTTTAAATAGCCTCCTGGGGGACGAAAAAAAGATGTTTTGACACCTGTAGTTTGATAAATTAATTCATTTGTTTTTTCAATTTCACTTTTGGCTGTAGCTTCATCCATCTTTCGATACCAATGATGCCAAGTATGATTACCAATAGCGTGACCTTCAGCGACAACTCGTTTACCAATTTCGGGGTTTTCTTGTAAAGCACTTCCTACCCAAAAGAATGTAGCTTTTACCTGATTTTGTTTGAGGATATCTAACATTTCTGCGGTGGTTTTTGGCCAGGGACCATCATCAATTGTTAAAGCAATGACTTTCTCTTTGTTGCTAGGCGCGACTTTAGAAACGGTTTTTGCCTGATATTTAGCAGGAACGGTAAAATTCAGGGTTTCAACTTTAGCTGGTAGTTGTGATTTGAGATTCACTTGATTGTTAGGAATGGCAACTTTTAAAGACTCGCTATTGATTTTTAGTTGAGGTGTATTTTGGTTGCTGCTACAAGCGTTTAAAGATAATACTATTGTGGCAATGCTAATTATTTTTATGGAATTATAATTTGGGGACATAAAGTTAAAGCTCTCTACGGAAAATCGTCGTTATGGCAAGGCAAGAGGCAATCATGCAAGAGGCAAGATTGAAGAGGGTTTGGGCGATTTTACTTTTCTTTACACAGATTGGTTTTATTGTGTTCACCTACTTGTATTGTTTAGAGTTTCAGTCAAAAAAAAGATGTTTTTCAAAGATGCGTAGATCGGAAAAACAGTGTTATTATTTATATCTCAAGTTTAAAAACATGAGTTTTTTCTGTTCCCTGTTCCCTTGTCATCACAATAATTTTTAATGTCCACCTACTTAACTTAAATTAAAAAAAATTAATATAGATTACAAATGATAACCAACATCAGATTTTATTAATTTTATCGGACACAATTAGCTGTATGCTTAATGATAGGCAACCTAGTTGTCACTTCACGTAATTAGGCATACAAAAACTTAATATTAATAACTCTTTTGCTTGTTGGTATTAGTTTTGCTGATAATCAGTTAATTTATGCCTAAATACTCAACTTGGTTATTTAGCACATCATGAAGAATATTCTGATCGCTTGCCTGACGCAGCCATAGCTCAATACTAGCAGCAAAAACCACAAAAACCTTCACGACAAAGACGGAAAAATGATCCAAAAAATTTTGTTGGCTGTCTCCGGTTTGGGACACGCGGAAGAAATGCTCAAGAACTTGAAAGAACTCCCTTCATTTCGAGGCGCAAAAGTCACCGTTCTCCACGTTGTTACTCCACAAAGCACCGCATCTGTAATGACGGACAAATGGGAAGAAGGGGGCAAAATTCTGGCTAAGGCTATTCAGTATTTAAACTTAGACCCCAGCCAAGTTTCTTCGATTTTACGTCAAGGTGATCCCAAGGATGTGGTTTGTCAAGTCGCTGACGAAATGGCAGCTGATTTGATTATTATGGGTTCACGGGGGATGAAGCGACTACAATCAATTTTCTCCAATTCTGTCAGTCAGTACGTTTTCCAATTGTCTTCCCGTCCCATGTTGCTGGTGAAAGATGACATTTATGTCAAGAACATTAAGCGCGTTATGGTGGCAATGGATAATTCTGATGCTGCTAAAAATTGCTTAAATTTAGCTTTGTTCTTACTCCGGGGTGTTACGGGTGGACAATTGGTTTTAGCTAATGTTAATGCAGATTTAGGTGGTAAATTATCAGGTATTACTGACCTCAAACCAGAGAAGAATTCTGTTTTGGGAATGGCTTTAGCAGAAGCTGAGAGACAATCTGTAGCTGTGCGTTGTGTTACTAGCAGTGGTAAACCAGGAGAAGAAATTTGTCGTTTAACCAATGAGTTGAATATAGACTTATTATTGATTGGTTCTCCGGACCGTCGCCCATCTATTGCTAAGAGTTTTGTTGATATAGATCGGCTAATTGGCTCATCTTTATCTGATTATGTTCGTGTTAATGCTACCTGCCCGGTGCTTTTGGCACGTACCACTGGGTAGTGTCTTCGTATTAGCAAGCCATAATAGGGTTTGCTGAAAAATTTGTCTGTGAGAGCTAGGAGTCAGGAGTCAGAATTAGAAGAAGAGAAGAATACTCTTGAATTTGGTCAAGTGATAGGGTTTTGGTAGTTTCAACGCTTATTCCTGGCACTTGTTTCACCTTTTTTACTTTCAAACTCTTGATATATCTCAGTTCTAGGTTTATATTGCTAACGCCACGCTACGCTATCACCAACCCCTAAATAAAAACCCCTGCACTATATTTAGTTTAGGGGGGTTTTTATTTTATAGACCAGATATTAACTGTCTTTTCCACCGATTTTAAATTGCTCACAAAAGCTAATAGCTGTTCGCAAAGCTGTCAATTAACCTTCAGTCTTGGAGGTTTGGATGTAAAGCATGATCAAAAACACCGCGGGTACTAATACGAACAAAATGCTCGCTACGAAACCCAAATCATTAACTTGCATAGCAAGATAGCCTTTTGTGTAATTTCGAGTCAACTATTCCAGAATAGCATCATAGATGACAGAGTGAAGCCAAATTTTTTATTGGCTTTAAGGTTTGGTGATGACGCTAACAGGTCCGTTCACTAGGGTTTGACAAGCTAGACGGTAGTTGTCAGGCTTGTTTTTGAATTTGCGGTTTTCTAGGTCCGTGCGGGGAGATAGGTTTTCTAGTCCTTCGACAATTTGGACAACACAAGTGGTACATTGTCCAGCGCCTCCGCAATTGGTGATTTTGCTGAAAAATTTATAAATATCAATGCCATTTTCTACGGCTTTTAGTCGAAGATTAGCACCTTTGGCGACGACTATTTCTCGATTCTCTTTGACAAATTTGATGTTTCCCATAGTAGATTGCTGGTGATTGAGGATGTGACTGGATTAATTATATTGATTTATTGCAGAATATTAAGAAATATTAATTTTACCAAAAAAATAGGACAGGTGGATGTTACCTGTCCAAAAAGTTGGAGATGGGTAATTTATCTGAAGCCCACTGCTGCTTGCCAAACAAAAGCAAGTAACAAGAAGAAGACGGGAATCACAGGTAATACATCTACCAAGGGGTCGAAGATTTGGTAAGCTTCAGGCAATTTTGCTAGTAATAGTGCTGCTTCCATGTTTGTTTAAATCCACCTAATAATCAAATACAGCTTTTATATGCGAGATGTATTTTAACATGGTTTGGTCATCCAATTTTGGATTTTGGATTTTGGATTGGCAAGGATTCAGGTGGGGGTAAGCTGTTGTGCATTTAGTTTGTAAATTCTAGCGGGCAAGATGCCCGCACCACAAATGCGATCGCGAAGGGCGACCTAGGAATCGCCTATGGCAGTTCATTCCTCGCCATCGCTCTTGTTCTCCTCCTTATTTATTAAGGGTTTTACGTTAAGTTGGCACCAATGAGCTTTTGCTTTACCCCTACCATATATCGAAGTTAAGGTGATTCATATTGACTTCATATCACTAAAATTAATAACGTTGAAAGGTTAATGACCACTTATTTGTCAATTTGTCAATAGTAAATTTCTACTATCGCTCAAATTAGATCATTTCTGAGCAAATTTATGGCTAAAATTTTTGTAAAGTTTTGTATTAGCCTGGGAAATCAATTTCTGAAACTACTGTCAATAAAGGGTTTGAGACTAACATCTTCTGAAAAATCCAAAATTGACAATAATAAACCAATTATGAAATTCTCTGAAATTATAGCAAATCGCTGAAAGTATAGCAACCTCGTTGATAAATAGAAAAGATTCTCAATTAATTATTAAGAAAATCTAAAGGCAAATTGCTAAAAGTTATAAATATCAAAAGTATTATTGATTTTCTATAATTCAAGCTTATCATACAGCCATTATGAATAATATATCTGATAAATAGCATCTGGGATAAAACTAAGAGCATATTATTATACAATAGTTTCTGCTTGTTCTAATACTAGATTATTATAGGACTTACGCAAGTGTCACACCAAAAATCTGTTGTAGGGTGCTTTACTACTGCATAAATCCTGCAAATAAACAGATTGTTGATATCTGACGCACCCTACCAATGTGCCAGTTGCGTAAGTCCTGTATTAATTAGACTCATATCTAAACCTCTACCATAACCTTGATAAGCAATGGTAGATTTACCTGTAGCTAAATTCGGTTTTAATTCCTCTTCAATCTATTATGTATTTCGTTCTAAAAACTTACCAATATCCCCATTATATAAATGAATTATAGAAACAATCATTTGTTTAACTTTCAAAGGATTATTATTACAGAAATTACATAAATCATACTTTTCTTGATCAGTTCCCCATAGTGGTTGTGATTCTATCAGAGACAAAGCTATTTCTGAGGAATTAGACAACTTTAAACACCGTACTGATGATAGCCAATATTCTAAAAAAGTGAATTCTGGATATTGTTCTCGACTGGTGAAAATCACACAACTTTGATGATTTGTTTCAGCAATTATTTTGATGAATTGCATATATTTTAGATGATCAATATCTACATGATCCAAAATAATCAGACAACGATGGGTACGCAAATAATAGATAATTTGATTGATATTGAGTTTGTTTTCTTTGTGATGGGAGAACAAAGATAGCAAGTCAGTCATCATACTATCAAAACATGGAACTGTCGGTACTGAACGCCAAAAAACGTAATCAAATTGATCCTGAATTTGTTTTACAAGTTGAGTAGCTAAGGTTGTTTTCCCAACTCCACCTATACCGAATAATCCTAGTAAGCGACAACCATCTTGTAAAATCCATGACTGCAATTGTGTCAGTTCTTGACTATATCCGTAAAATGCTGAAATATCAATTGCAGTTCCCCAGTCTGGGAATTGATTTAAATTTGGTTTTTTTTGCGTATTTGTGCGTATGCGGGGGGGGAATATTACTTCAGCGCTGGTAGTAATTTCTTGCCAATCTAGATTTAATCGCCGACATAGTTCTTCAAAGGTTGCATAACTAACAGGTTTACCAGTCAGGAAGTTGCTAATTGTAGTTAAAGACAATCCGGTATCATAAACTAAGGCTCTTTGGTGGAGATAGCCACTTTGTGTGAGTGCTATTTTAACTTTGTCAATGTGGTCATTATGAACGCATAGTGATCTTGACATTGCTGATCCTGGATTAATGTATAACTTAATTAGTATATATTGGATTATCCAATTATATCTTACGTAGATTCTCATCTCTGTGCCGGTTAAAGATGTGGCATGAAGATTATATTTTTAACTACAGACTATGTATTAACAAAAGTCATTCATAAGTCAGGATAAGTCAGAATAAGTCAGTATTTCTCAGTACGGAAGTTGGTACAGGGTTGGGTAGATTGGGGAAATGCTAATTAGCAGCGCGTAAAAATATCACGAAAACAATATCTGCAATTTTAAAGGGGTGTATCATGAAAAACTTCAACATTTTACTGAACAATTCATTTGAAATCCGTTTTCCTAATTTAGATAGCATTCTCAATCAAGCGTTACAGAATACATCTGAATATCTCCGTCAGTTCCGATTTGATGCGGGGTACACCCAGAAGCTGGAAACCACTTTTGGTAATGATTTTAATCGCTCGATACTATAGCTGGATTTGATCCTACTAAAGATGCCATCATTGAAGTGACAGGTTTAGCCGGCACTTTGGGACTCAATAACTTTACAACTACCTTAGCGTAGCTTCTGGTATCCTTTAGGGAAACCACATTGTAGAGATGTTTCATGGAACGTCTCTACATCAGCATTAAACCATGCTGTAATTGATGCGATATGCAAGGGTTTAGCAGTGCTAAACCCCTTAACGGGTGACAAGTTATCTATCACTTCTTCGTCAATTTGTCAATAGGGAATTTTTGCGATCGCTCAAATTAGATCATTTTTAAGCAAATTTATGGCTAAAATTTTTGTAAAGTTTTGTATTAGCCTGGGAAATTAATTTCTGAAACTACTGTCAATAAAGGGTTTGAGACTAACATCTTCTGAAAGATCCAAAATCGACAATAGTAACCTAATTATGAAATTATCTGAAATTATAGCAAATCCCGGAAAGTATTGCAACCTCGTTGATAAATAGAAAAGATTCTCAATTAATTATTAAGAAAATCTAAAGGCAAATTGCTAAAAGTTATAAATATCAAAAGCATTATTGATTTTCTATAATTTAAACTTATCATACAGCTATTATGAATAATATAAGTAGGTCAACATTATAAAACCAAACTGTGTAAAGAAAAGTAAAATCTCTCAAAACCTGTCCCCTGTTCCCTTGTCATAACGACAATTTTTAACGCCAACCTACTTAGTGCAAAATTAATAATGATATCGGCAAGAAATAATAGTTACATAGACATCATCAACAGCATAAACCAAACGATTTGTATCATCAATTCGCCGTGACCAAAATCCGGCTAAATTTTCCTTGAGAGGCTCTGGTTTACCAATACCCTCAAAAGGCATCCGCATCGTCTCCTCAATCAACTTATTGATTCTTTTGAGAGTCTTTTTGTCTTGCCCTTGCCAGTAAAGATAATTACCCCAAGCCTCATCAGTCCAAGCCAACATTCTACTCATTTAACAAATCTCGCTGCACCACTTTCCCCTGCTTAAATTGAGCAATGGAACGTTCTAAATGGGCTGCATTTGCCGGAGACTTCAATAAATACACAGTCTCCATGAGACTATTAAAAAACTCCAGGGACATCACCACCGTATCATCAGCATCCCGTCTAGTGATAATTGTATAGTCGGCATCTTCCGTCACCTGGTCTAAAACCGTTTTCAGACTATTTCTGGCCTCGCTAAAAGAGATAATTTTCATTGGCGGAGAACCTGTACTGTTTATTGTACAAGTATAGCGGGTTTGGGTAAATTGTACAATCCCCAGACGCGGATGTAGTATTTTGTCTTCCTAAGAGGATGTTTGAAAAGTTTCCGGCGATTAGAAATCGCTACTACGCAAAGATATCTTACAAAAAATCCATAAATTAGAACAAGCTTTATGAAAAATGTTAGAAATGCCGATGACTATTTGGCAATAGAGTAGTTGGGTATTATGCCCTTGCTTCTGGAGCGATTAGTGTACAATCAGCGTTAGGTAAATTTCGGCGAAATATGCCTGACCCTATTCCGGTAGTAATTTTAGCAAGATTAGCAATAGATAGTTCTTATCAAAGTCAAGGTTTAGGACCTGCTTTATTTCGTGATGCGGCGCTAAGAGGGTGTTTGAAAAGTTAGAAGTTGAGTAAAAAAAGCTCTCAGGGTATAATCTGTAAATACTAAAAATACAGAACCGTAGAGAGCAATGAGTAAAGTATACTCCAGCAACCTAACTAAAGAACAGTGGGAACTAATAGAACCTTTAATTCCAAGAGCTAAAACTGGTGGTAGAAAACGAGAAGTAGATATTTGGTGCGTACTTAATGCCATCTTTTATGTATTAACTCAAGGATGTACATGGCGAAACTTACCCGGAGACTTTCCCCCATGGCAAACTGTATATACATATTTCCGCAATTGGCG
>NZ_JADEVZ010000043.1 GCF_015207875.1 Dolichospermum sp. LEGE 00240 | reverse complement strand
CCCTATTCCCTATTTTCTATTCCCTCTTAACTGTCACCTGTCACCTGTCACCTATTCCCTATTCCCTATTCTCTATTTTCTATTCCCTCTTAACTGTCACCTGTCACCTGTCACCTGTCACCTGTCACCTGTAACCTGTAACCTGTCACCTGTCACCTGTCACCTGTCACCTGTCACCTGTCACCTGTAACCTGTCACCTGTCACCTGTCACCTGTCACCTGTTCCCTGTCACCTGAATCTTATGAATTTGTCCCTGGGTATTGATTTTGGCACTTCTGGCGCAAGGGGTGTGGTAATTGATGAAGAAGGTCGCGTTTTGTCGGAAATGCGTCATTATTGGCTGGCTGAGACTGTTGATTGGGTACAATGTTGGCGAGAGGCTTTATGGAGTCTATTGGGGCAAATTCCGGGGGCTTTAAGGGGGGAAATCGGGGCGATCGCTATTAATGGGACTTCTTCTACTATTTTGCTGACTGATGGGGCTGGAGAGCCTGTGGACGCGCCGCTGTTGTACAATGATGGTCGGGGTGCGACAGCTTTAGAACGGTTGAGTTGGGTTGCTCCGGCTAATCACACTGTGTTAAGTGCTACATCTAGTCTAGCGAAACTCCTCTGGATGCAAGCATTACCTGATTTTACAAAAGCCAGATATTTATTACATCAAGCCGATTGGCTGGGGTTTCTTTTGCATGGAAAGTTAGGTATTAGCGATTACCACAACGCTTTGAAGCTGGGTTATGATGTAGAAAAATTGCAATATCCAGAATGGTTGGAACAGTTACAAATTCCCCTTCAGTTACCACAGGTCTTAGCACCGGGAACTACTATTGGTGAATTACTTCCCCGGATTGCGGCTGATTTTGGCTTTAAAGGCGATTGTTTGGTGGTTGCTGGTACGACAGATAGTATTGCGGCTTTTCTAGCCAGTGGAGCTAAATTTCCGGGGGAAGCGGTAACTTCTCTTGGTTCGACTTTGGTACTAAAACTCTTAAGTCGGCATAGAATTGAAGATGCGCGATATGGAATTTATAGCCATCGTTTAGGTGATTTGTGGTTGACTGGAGGTGCTTCTAATACGGGAGGTGCTGTTTTAAAGCATTTTTTTAGCAATGTTGAGTTAGTCAGGTTAAGTGCTGAAATTGATCCAACTCAACCCAGTGAGTTAGATTATTACCCATTATTGAAACCAGGCGATCGCTTTCCGATTAATGATCCCCAATTATTACCCAGACTAGAACCCCGTCCCGATCAAAACAAAGAATTTCTACATGGTTTATTAGAAAGTATGGCGAGAATAGAAACTAGAGGATATGAACTATTACAAAATCTAGGTGCAGATTCTTTAACTAATGTTTATACTGCTGGTGGTGGTGCGACTAATTCCACTTGGACAGCTATTCGTCAACGTTATTTAAAAGTACCAGTTGTTTCATCAATTCATAGGGAAGCAGCTTATGGAACAGCACTTTTAGCAATGGGGAAAGTACAGATTTAGTTAAAGATTCAGATACCCGACTTCTTAAAGAAGTCGGGTATCTTAGTTTATGAACTAACAGCTAATGATTTTTTACTGTAGTATTCTGTTTGCGGGTAAATGCTAATAATGGTATTTCCTACTTCAAAAAATGTTCCTGACTGTTCATTTTTAGAAAATTGCAAATGTGGGTATTTAGCCGCTAATTCATCAGCAGTTAACGCTGTAGCTGAGATTTTATTTGGTAAGAGTCCTGTCGAACCAATATAAAACACCATAGGAGAAATCTTTTCTTGATAAATTTGATCAACATAAGCTACTAACTTTTTATAAGCCGTCGTCATAGCTGCAATTAACTCTTCTCTATTGACAGATTTATGAGCGTGTTGAGTATATAATAATAACGCCAAGTTATGCTCACCAACTTTTCCGAGAATTTCTCCTACTTTTCCATTTATCTTAATTCCCAGAAAGTCATCAAAAATAGGTTTCATCAAATCATCAACCTTAGTTAGTTTCATTCTTGCAGAAATGGCTTTTTGTCGAAAAACTATATTTTGATTTAACACCATTTCCAAAGTTGGTTTCAGGAAAATCTCGCCAGTTTCTTGGTCGTAAACTTCATATCTCCGCCCTAAAAACTGGTTAGCGGCATATAATTTACTCAAGTTGAGAATATCCTGATTACCAAACTCGATTTTATGACTAATATGAGAGTCAATAGTTTCTGAATATTCCTGAGTGGTAGGAAAATTTAGATAGAGATTTTTCGATAAATAATGTTGTTTTAATTCCTCTACTTGGTTACTCACAAATAATTCTGATTGATGACGTAAGCAAGCAGACAAAATACTCGTAATCACCTTAATTTCTGCTAATTGCGTAAATAACCCATCAATATTGCCAAAATTGATATTAACAGGAACTAATGGTAAATTATCTAATTGGATTTGATATTCACAATCAAATTCAAACTTATCAGCAATAATCACACCTTTAGATTGCAATAAATCAAATACTTTTTTGTTGCTGATTTTAATATTTAAAGTAGAAACATGAACTTTACCATCTTTGACAATGGTATAATTGTTGAAATTATGCAAATCATGAGCCAGCAAACCTGCAATCTCAATAATAGGAGTATGATCTTCCCCCTTTACCAGTTTAACTTTCCGCTTCACTAACATATTAATAGTAGCGGTATTGCGATTTATAGCAAATACACCCATTTGCACAAAATCACCAGCATAAATATCTTCAGTTTGTAAACTAGGAGAAATTAAATCACCATTAATATCTCTAACACCTCTCACAAATTTAATCCCAGTTCGCTGGTAATCTTCCTTTAACTTATATAAATTCAAAATGATATGTTGACGATATTCAGATAAAATTTGGATAAGTTCTAACAGAGAAATTTGGTGATTTAACTTCGACATAAAACCCCCTAACTTTTATCAATTAAAAACCGGATTTCCCTCTCCGCGCCTCTGCGTCTCCCTTCGGGTTCACCAGTCGCCTACGGAGGGAAACCCTTCTACAGCGCTGGTTCACTGCGTGAGAAAAATCCCTCTTTTCCTCAATATAGTATATTTGTACTAAAAAGTCAACTTATCCAAATCAAGACTAAAATAAAAATAGCTTTACAATTCTTCATAATTAAAACAAAACAATGGCGCGAGATTTACGGGGATTCATGAAAATTCTAGAAGAAAGAGGACAATTGAAGCGAATTTCAGCTTTGGTTGACCCAGATATGGAAATTGCGGAGATTTCCAACCGAATGCTGCGAAAAGGTGGTCCAGGCTTACTATTCGAGAATGTCAAAGGTGCATCTTTTCCCGTCGCAGTTAACTTAATGGGGACTGTGGAAAGGATATGCTGGGCGATGAACATGGAAAAACCAGAGGAGTTGGAAACCCTGGGAAAGAAGCTAAGTATGCTTCAGCAACCCAAACCACCGAAAAAGATTTCCCAAGCTATAGACTTTGGTAAAGTGCTGTTTGACGTGGTGAAAGCTAAACCGGGAAGGGACTTTTTTCCGCCTTGTCAACAGGTGGTAGTTGCTGGAAATGATTTAGACTTAAATAAGTTACCTTTAATACGTCCTTATCCGGGAGATGCTGGCAAGATTATTACGCTAGGATTGGTAATTACTAAGGATTGTGAGACGGGAATCCCCAATGTAGGCGTATATCGTTTACAGTTACAGTCTAAGAATACTATGACTGTACATTGGCTATCGGTGCGGGGTGGTGCGAGACATTTACGCAAAGCGGCAGAACGTGGTAAAAAGTTAGAGGTGGCGATCGCTCTGGGTGTAGATCCTTTAATCATTATGGCAGCAGCCACACCCATTCCTGTAGATTTATCAGAATGGTTATTTGCTGGATTGTATGGCGGTTCGGGAGTCAACTTAGCCAGGTGTAAAACTGTAGATTTGGAAGTTCCCGCAGATTCCGAATTTGTTTTAGAAGGGACAATTACACCAGGGGAAGTTTTACCGGATGGACCCTTTGGCGACCACATGGGATATTATGGCGGTGTGGAGGATTCCCCTTTGGTGCGGTTTCAGTGTATGACACACCGCAAAAATCCCATTTATCTGACCACATTTAGCGGGTTGCCACCGAAAGAAGAAGCCATGATGGCGATCGCTCTTAACCGCATTTACACCCCTATTCTACGACAACAAGTATCAGAAATAGTTGATTTCTTCCTGCCAATGGAAGCGTTAAGTTACAAAGCCGCAATTATTTCCATAGATAAAGCCTATCCTGGACAAGCACGGCGAGCAGCTTTAGCGTTTTGGAGTGCGTTACCACAATTTACTTACACTAAATTTGTGATTGTTGTTGATAAAGATATCAATGTTCGTGATCCCCGTCAAGTTGTTTGGGCAATCAGTTCCAAAGTTGATCCTACCAGAGATGTATTTATATTACCAAACACTCCCTTTGATACTTTAGATTTTGCTAGTGAAAAATTAGGTTTAGGTGGGAGAATGGGCATAGATGCCACTACAAAAATTCCTCCAGAAACAGAACATGAATGGGGTGAACCATTAAAATCAGATCCCAATGTTGCGGAAATGGTAGAAAGACGTTGGCAAGAATATGGTTTAGCAGATTTACAATTAGGAGAAGTTGATCCTAATTTATTTGGTTATGACATGAAGTAATACCCACGCTTTCCCTTCTTTATCGGGAGGGGAGTGTGACTTTAAGATTAAAAATTTGCAACCCATAATTCAATTTGATGATCATGTATCGAAAGCTGATAATATACAAAAAATCACAGAATATAACAGTTAACTAATTATGTCCAATTTAACAACAATCACTCAACTGCAAAAGATTATTTTCTCGATATTCCTAACGTTAATTCTGAGTTTCATAATTCCTGCAACTGCTTTGGCTTCTAGCATAGGAATTGAGTCAGGTAATCTTAGTTCTTGTCCAGTTTCTCCTAATTGTGTTGTCAGTCAAAATGCTGATGCTAAACACGCTATTGAGCCGATTACCTATCATATAGAACGAGATCAAGCGAGAGAAACTTTACTAAAAGTTCTCACTGTTGTTCCCCGCACCACAATTGTATCACAAACAGATAATTATATTCATGCAATTTCTAAAAGTCGCATTTTTAAGTTTGTGGATGATGTGGAATTTTATTTTCCTAGCGATAAATCAGTCATTCATATCCGTTCTGCATCTCGTGTAGGAGATTCTGATTTTGGTGTCAACCGCAGACGTTTAGAACAAATTCGGTTAGCTTTACAGGATTTGAATATTTAATTATTGTCTGATAGCGTAGCGTGGCGCAAGCCATATCAGGATTTCCAGGATTTAAGGATTAACAGGATGAGAATAGAGATTTTATTATCGGCGTTGGTGAATGAAAGTATGAATTGATCTGACGCAGAGGCGCAGAGAGGAAGAGTTTGAGAAATGGAATTTTTGATTTTCGTATCTTGATTCAGCAACGCCAGATTTTATTACCAATTACCAATTACCAATTCTCTATTCTCTATTTCCCAGGGCAAAAACACTCCCCACAACAAAACCTCCAAGATGCGCCCAATAAGCGACTCCTCCCGTTTCTACACTCATTTTAGCTGCGGCTTGGAGACTGGCAAAACCAGCAATGAGATTTTGTATAAAGAAAATACCAATAATTACTAATGCGGGAATATTAATTGTGGTGATGAAAAAACCGAGGAAGACTAAAGTGGTAATTCTGGCTTGAGGAAACCAGATTAAATATGCACCTAAAACTCCAGAAATTGCCCCACTTGCACCCAAGGAAGGAATAGGAGAGTACATGCCAATAAACCATTGACATAAAGCAGCTATAGCACCACAGGTTAAATAAAACAATAGATATTTAAAATGCCCTAAGCGGTCTTCAATATTGTTACCAAATACCCACAGATAGACCATATTGGATATTAAGTGCCACCAACCTCCATGCAAAAATTGCGAGGTAAATAAGGTTGTCCACTCTCCACTCCAGTTGATGGTTAATTCTTGCGGTATTACAGCATACAATTGGAAAAATTGTTCTAGTTGTAAATTCGACAAACTTATTTCATGGAGAAAAACTAGAATATTCATGCCAATTAAACCATAGGTAAAATATGGCGTAATTCGGGTCGGGTTTTCATCGTAGAGGGGAAACACAAATGTCGTCAATATTTAAATGTATATCTAAAGTTAATCATAATAATTTCGGTTCTACCACTCTCCTTCTGGAAAAGAATATTAATTTACGGGAGAAGTCAGGAGTTACTGAATCAGGAGTCAGAAATAAAACTGGCTTTGTGTATAGGTTTCAATTTAGATTCTGTACCTTCTAAGTAGGTGAACACAATAAAACCAATCTGTGTAAGGAAAAGTAAAATCGCCCAAACCCTCTTCACTCTTGCCTTGCCATAACGACGATTTTCAATACTAACCTACTTAACTACGCCATTTACTGTAATTTGTGTGAGTTTAGTTGTATCAAGACCCAAAGTTAATAGAGTTTTGCCGAGTTCGACATAAGATAATTTGTCGAAAACTCGCCATGAGTCTCAAACCCTTATGATCTCGTTGAAAAAATCATAACTCCGTTAGCGTAGCGTCTCCGAAGGAGAAACTCCTAACACCGAACTCAGGTAGGATAAGATGTTGTGGGTGGACTACAACATGATCATCTCATAGATCGCTCTTGGATGAATGGTTTCAAAGAGAATTTGTGTTTTCAAGAAATAGAATAAGGACCGTGAAATACTATCAACAACATCCTAACGCCTTTCCTCTTCAATATCTCCAGGACTTATGGGGAGAAATCCAAGCTTGTCCATATTTTGCTATTAATAACCTCAACCGGGATTTTATCAATACTAAAGGCTTTTCAGTGGTATTTCAGCGTCAGGGTTTAGGAGAAGTTATTCAAAAATTCCCCTATTTTAAGCCTTATTTGGATTTGGCACTTTTACCTAATTGTAATGCTTTTTATCTGAATCCTTTATTACTCAAAGCGGGTTCTCGCGTTGACCCCCATATTGATCGGTCTTTGCGTTCCTATTGTAAAACCGTTGAACCACCTGCATTTGTCAGCGTGCTTTATGTGCGCGTACCAGAGGACATGGAGGGAGGTGAATTGATGCTAAAATCGCAAAAACGCCAAGTAGGACAAATTAAACCCCAAACCAATTCTTTAATTTACTTTCAGGGTGATTTAACTCATTCTGTAAATGCAGTAACAACTGTAGGGAATCGTTTAAGTCTTGTGTGTGAACAGTATTGTTTGACTGAAGATGAACTTGAGGAAATACCCAAGTTTACATTAGAATCTAGGGCTAATCAAGGGAATGGGAAAAAACAAAGGAAGTAAGTTACAGAAAATTCTGATAAATGAGAAAATAGTATTCTTGTATTTATTCATTAGCAAAAAGGTCTAACTGTGTTTGTTTAATTTCACTTTGTTTTTCGGCAGAGTTTCCGGTATCCGTAAAGGCGACGACAGCCGAATAAAAGCTAGAATTAAACAGAAGCTTGAACAATTCAGCCCTACAGATGGTACACTTCCAGCTTATATCGTGGTAGTTGAATTTAGTAATCCTTTAGCATTCATAGTAAAAAAATGAGTCAGATTCAAGAGTTACATCAACAAGCTATGGATTTAGCAGAAATGGCACAAGTTGCTAAACTCAAAAGTAACTTAGATTTAGCTTCCCAATTATCCCGACAAGCATTTGAAAAAGAAAGATTAGCAGCAGAATTAATCACAAATGATTTTGCAGCAGAACCAACCCGTCCAATATTGTATCGTAGTGCTGCAACCTTAGCAATTGACTGTGGAGAAATTCACAGCGCCGAACATTTAATTGCAGTTGCTTTATCAGGAAATCCACCAATTGAAATTGCGGAAGAACTCAAGGACTTATTTGTACAAATCAATATTCATAAATATTTTGCCCGTCGAGGTATTGTATTTGATGAGGCTAAACTTCATATTTTTAGCTAGGAATTAGCAATTATTAAACAAGAGCAATAGTCTGAATAAAGTCAGTTATTTATTAATATCCCCCGATAATAAATCGGGGGTTTTAAACATTTAACCAACAGAAATTATCTGTGGTTGAGTTGCTACCTTTTCCATAGCTGTGAAAACTTCTTTTCTAGCCCATTTATCTGCTGCCAAAATGTCATCTAAGGAGGGATTTTGTTTGTTATCATTTTGATGGCGATCGCACACAAATTCAATACACCGAGCAATATCCAAATAGTGAATTTTCTCATCTAAAAATAACGCCACAGCTTGTTCATTAGCCGCATTCAACACCGCCGGCATAGAACCACCAGCCCTTCCCGCAGCATAAGCCAAACCCATGCAAGGATATTTTTGATGATCTGGTTCACGGAAAGTTAAATCACCAGATTTCACTAAATTTAATCTTTCCCAATTAGTGTAAACTCGCTCTGGCCAAGATAAAGCATAAAGCAAAGGTAAACGCATATCCGGCCAACCAAGTTGAGCCAAAACAGAAGTATCTTGTAATTCTATTAACGAGTGAATAATACTTTGAGGATGAATGACAATTTCGATGTTATCGTAATCTACACCAAACAAATAATGAGCCTCAATTACTTCCAAACCCTTATTCATCAAAGTTGCCGAATCTACCGTAATTTTTCGCCCCATTGACCAATTAGGATGTTTAATAGCATCAGCAACCTTTACCTCTGCTAACTTGTCCACAGGCCAATCTCGAAAAGCACCACCAGAAGCAGTTAGTAAGATCTTTCTTAAACCATCTTTAGGAACACCTTGCAAACATTGAAAAATAGCCGAATGTTCGGAGTCTGCTGGTAATATTTTCACTCCATGTTTTGTTACCAAAGGTAACACCACAGGAGCGCCAGCAATGATAGTTTCCTTATTTGCTAAAGCAATATCTTTGCCCGCTTCAATAGCTGCAATGGTCGGCAGTAACCCCGCACAACCAACAATACCAGTAACAACCGTCTGAGAATCGCCATAACGGGCAACTTCTATCACTCCCGCTTCCCCAGCCAGTAAAATGGGTTGAGGATTTAAGTCTTTAATGGCTTCTTTGAGTTCCGGTAACTTTTCAGCAGCAGAAATGGCGGCAATTTGGGGACGAAACTGGCGAATTTGCGCCGCGAATAGCTCCACATTCCGTCCAGCAGCCAATCCGACAATGCGGAATTTATCGGGGTGTTCAGAGACGATATCTAAGGTTTGAGTCCCAATTGAGCCAGTAGAACCAAGTAAAGTAATAGCTTTCACAATTTTTTAAGGATTAACAGATAATTCCAACTATAAATGGCTTGGGACTCGTTGATAAGAGCAATTCCGACAATCAATTAACTCCAATCAAAACTTTTGCTATTTTGGACATAAATGCGTAACATTACTTAAAACTCACCTTGTCATCACCTCAGAATCAGAAAAAAGCAGAAGCCTATGGTTAAAGCGCAAATGGCGATATCTACACTCACCACAGCGATCGCCAAATTTATCTGGACATATGATTTCTTGTTTCCTGCGTCTATGTGGCTTGTAAGTCGCATATTTATTTGGACTGCTATGTTATTGATTGCCCCCCATTTACCAGCATTACAAGATGGCATTACGCCCCATTTTGGCTGGGGGGTTTTTGATGCTTGGGATAGTGTCCATTATCGAGCAATATCCACTGAAGGTTACGAATTTGTTGATGATGGGAAACAACATAATCTGGCATTTTTTCCCCTGTTTCCTGTCAGCATTTTTATTTTCATGAAATTCGGTTTTTCATTTGAAATAGCCGGATTAATTATCAATAATTTGGCATTTCTAGGAACACTTTATTGCTTATATTCCTGGGTAAAAAAACAATGTGGCATCAGTGCAGCCCATTGGACAATTGCTGTTATGGCTTACTGTCCTATGTCTCTATTTACAGCAGTAATTTATACAGAAGGTTTGTATTTGTTATTGAGTACAATGGCTTTACGTGCCTTTGATCAAAAACAATATGTTTGGACAGCAATTTGTGGGGCAATGGCCACAGCAACACGCCCGACAGGTATGGCATTAATTTCCGCATTTTTAATTACAGCTTGGAAACAAAATAAACCACCAATTGCCTACATTGCAAGTCTATTATCTGCTACAGGTTTATTACTATTTAGTGTGTATTGTCAGCTAAACTTTCATGATTTTCTAGCCTTTATTACTGCACAAAAAGGATGGCGGCCTTCCTTCGGTTTTGATTGGGAAGGTTGGTTAAATATGTTCATGCAAATTCCCTTTGGCAACAATTGGTATTTTGGTTGGGTTGAGAATGATCAAGGCGGAATTAAAGACTTTTGGTATCCGCTATTTTTTAGTTTAATTGTGATTAGTTCTTGTTGTTTATTGTATTGGCGGAAATATTTCAAGCCATTGATATTCTATACTGGTTATGCGACAATCATATTATCATTAATAATTGCTGATCAGGGATTAATAAATAATTTGCTTAACGTATCTATGATATTAGGTAGTAGTTACCTTTTATGGTATTTCCGTCAGCAACTAACTCCAGTCATGGTAGCTTATGGTTTTTGTGGTATTGCTTTACTTTTAGCCTCTGGTGGGACAATTTCTTTAAGTCGTCTTGCTTATGGAATTGTTCCTCTAAATATAGCTATAGGTGTCTGTTTATCTCGTTATCCCCGTCAAGCTTATTTAGTTATGGGTTTGTTTATTACCTTACTTGGTAAATTAGCAATAGGTTTTGCTCAAGAAATTTGGGTAGGATAGGGGAAAATAAGTAGTGAGACAGAATTAATTACACAATGTCATTGGTTCATCTGCAATAATAATCACATCTGGATAAGTGTATATTAATCTTTGGGGTATCCATAGACGCATATCACTGTTAAAAACCTCATATTTGCCTTGTTGTCTAAAGGCAAAATTCAGCGTAGCGTAAAAATTACCTGTAATCCGGTTATGATTTATAGATGCACCAGCCGTAGGAATTATTTGTCCGTCAATGTATTCGCTTTTATACTCAGCAGTGGCTTCTAATTCCAGATATTCTTCTGGGGTGTAATATTGCTTTGCTATTAATTGCATATTTTTGATCAGAAAGCGATGTTTGCTAGTTTAACATATCAGTAATAATTATTGATTAAGTTTTTATCTATTAAATTCCTAATACTTTTCATCTGTTGCATTAGAAATGCAACCAAAGTATGGTAAGTTTTAATACGTTGGCAATAGTAAACTTTTTACTAAATAGATCAATAATAGTACGGTATTTCCTATTTTTCTTAAAGTAAAATTTACAAAGATAAAAATATCATAATTAATAATCATGAATAATTCACACAAAACATTATTGAAGTCAATAAAAGATAATTTTTATCATATATTAATTCCCAGATATTTGGCAATTGGTATTATATTTGCTGTAATAATCAGATTAGTTTGTGTTCCCAATAAATCAGTAGATTATAAATATTTTTTAGATCCTTGGTATGATTTTATCGCCTCTCATGGCGGATTTAGTGCCTTGAAATATGGATTTGCTGATTATACACCTGCCTATCTTTACTGGCTTTTGATTGCTTCTACCTTGCTTTCTGGATTACCAAAAATTCTGGCAATCAAACTTTTTGCCATGACTATTGACTTTATTTGTGCATTTTTTACTTATAAAATTGTCAAACTTAAATATCCTGTGGGTAAAATGGCAAATTGGGCTTTTTTAGCCGTTATCTTAAGTCCCACTGTAATTTATAATAGTTCCCTTTGGGGACAATGTGATGTGATATATACCACAGGATTAATTGCTTGTGTTTACTTTTTATCTATTCACAAACAAATTCCCGCATTAATGAGTTTTGGTCTGGCACTTTCGTTTAAATTACAAGCGATGTTTTTAGCACCTTTGTTGTTAACTTTATTGATTAAAAAAAGAATATCTTGGTTCTATTTACCAATAATTCTCCTAACATATCTGGTGGCAATGTTGCCAGCTTGGATTGCTGGTAGACCAATTACAGAATTACTATTAGTCTATTTTGAACAATCTAATAAATATAAAGAACTAGCTAAAAATGTCCCTAATCTTTATCAATGGATTCCTAACGATTTTTATAGTATTTTTGTGCCGATAGGGTTAATGTTAACTGTAGCTGCCATATTTTTGTTAGCATATCTTGTTTATAGCAGTAAACTAGAAATTACTCAAGATAGACTGATATATTTAGCAACAATATCAGTATTTTTTATGCCATATTTATTGCCAAAAATGCACGAAAGATATTTTTATCCTACAGATATTTTGTCTATTATCTTTGCTTTTTACTTTCCTCAATATCGTTGGGTAGCAATATCGGTACAACTGGCATCATTTGTTAGTTACTTGGGAACTCCTATATATATTCAATTGTTTTCTATTCCTTTAGGTTTTACCCTTTGGTTTATTGTGCGAAATTGTGATATGATCTACCAGAAATCAAAATCTGATTTTTTCTTAAACATCAATAAATAATCAATTCTAATGTGGAAAAATTAATAGCCAAAAATAATATTTCTTTAATTATTGGTATTAGTGCCTTAATTTTATTAGCAGCTAGTATTATTCGGCATGAGTTATTTAATTCATCTGGAGATTTAGCATTTTTTGATCAAACAGTTTACCTAATTAGTCAGGGAAAATTGCCAATTTCCTCTGTACTTGGTTTTCATGTTTTGGCTGATCATGCTGCTTGGATTTTGTACCCTATAGCTTTACTATATAAAATATATCCTAGTGTCTATTGGTTATTTGCAGTTCAGTCTGCTGCTTTGTCTCTAGGTGCTTGTTCTACATATTTACTCGCATTACAAGCAGGGTTGAAAGACAATCAAGCAATAGCAATCGTAGCTGTTTACCTACTATATCCAGTCCTATATAACAGCAATTTGTGTGATTTTCATCCAGATACTCTTGCCGTTCCTGCACTTTTGACAGCAGTTTTAAACGCAAGAACCAACAAAACATTTTGGTTTTGTATAAATGTTTTGGTAGTATTGGGATGTAAGGCTGTACTGTCCTTGACAGTAGTAGCTATGGGCGTTTGGTTACTACTATTTGAAAAGCGACGTTTGTACGGTGTCATAGCTATTATTAGTGGTTTAGCATGGTTTGTAATTGCTAACAAAATCATTATTCCTGTTTTCGGTAGCGAAGCAGCATTAGTCAGCCGACATTTTTATCGCTATAGCTATTTAGGAAATTCACTTTCGGAAACATTACAAATTATCCTATTTCAACCTCAAATTATTATTAGCAACATTTTATCGTCTATAAATTTAGAATATTTGTCTTTTTTATTAGTACCTGTCATCTGGGGTTTAATACCCAAATACATGACACCATTAATAGGTGCAATTCCTTGTTTAGCACTAAATATACTTGCTGATCATCCTTCACAAAAAAACGTAATTTTACATTATTCTTTGCCAGCAATTCCATTCATAATGTTAGCATTAATTGCTAGTATTGCAGCAGATAAAGCATGGATAAAACAAAAAAGAGTAATTTTTTTATGGTCTCTAATTTGGTTTTTGATTTTAGGTAAATGGGGTTTCTTTATTTCCAAATATCTTCATTCTGTAGATAATTTGCAAGCTACTAAAAAAGCAATATCTTTAGTAAAAACTCAAGATAGCGTGTTAACTACAGATGTAATTACTCCACATTTAACCCATAGACAACAGATTAGTTTTAAATATAAACTCGATGAGTTGAATAATTTTCATTATATATTACTTAATATCCGCCATCCTGGTTGGGCGGCAACGGCAGAAGATTATGATAATTTGGTTAAGGAATTACAAAAAAATTCTGATTTTAATTTGAAATATCAACGTGATGATGTATACCTCTTTGTAGATAGAAAAATTACTACCCCGCTGACGGACTAGGTAATTTTCCAAGATTTAAGCTTATACTCAAAGCGGCTTGATTGTTTGATTATAAAGCCAAACTCCTATATATCTAAGTTCTTTGTCATTTCGCAAAGGTTTATATACTAACCGCGTCTAGTACAATCGGGTTTGCCGCCACCGCTGTTTAACATTTTAGACTCTCTTGCCACCCATTTATATAGTACATAAGTTCTATTTTAGCTAATTGACCACCATCTCAAAAATTCATCCCTAAGATTCTTTGATCCCCCTTTATCAGTTGTTACATACAGTCCTAAACTGTAGATGAGAGTGAAAGGCAGTTGGGAGAAATTTTGTGAAAAAAGTTTTAGCAATTATTCTGGGTGGGGGTGCGGGTACCCGGCTTTATCCGTTAACTAAACTCCGCGCCAAACCAGCAGTACCAGTAGCAGGGAAATATCGTCTCATAGATATACCTGTTAGCAACTGCATCAATTCCGAAATATTCAAAATCTACGTCCTGACTCAATTTAACTCAGCCTCTCTGAATCGTCACATCGCCCGTGCTTACAACTTCAGTGGGTTTAGCGATGGGTTTGTGGAAGTGTTAGCAGCACAACAAACCCCAGAAAACCCCAACTGGTTCCAAGGTACGGCTGATGCTGTGCGTCAGTACATCTGGATGTTACAAGAGTGGGATGTAGAAGAATTTCTGATTCTTTCCGGTGATCACCTTTACCGCATGGATTACCGACAATTTATCCAGCGTCACAGAGATACCAATGCTGATATTACACTTTCTGTAATTCCTATGGATGATCGTCGCGCCTCAGACTTTGGCTTGATGAAAATTAATGATTCAGGTAGGGTAATTGACTTTAGCGAAAAACCCAAAGGTGAAGCTTTAGCACAAATGCGTGTTGATACCACCATCTTGGGGCTGACAAAGGAACAAGCTGCATTACAGCCATATATCGCCTCAATGGGGATTTATGTCTTTAAAAAAGATGTTTTGATTAAGTTGCTAAAAGAATCTTTAGAACGGACTGATTTTGGTAAGGAAATTATTCCTGACGCAGCGAAGGATCACAACGTCCAAGCTTTCTTATTTGACGACTATTGGGAAGATATTGGGACAATTGAATCTTTTTATGAGGCTAATTTAGCCCTGACTAAGCAACCCCTACCTCCTTTTAGTTTCTACGATGAAGCAGCACCAATTTATACTCGCGCTCGTTACTTACCCCCCTCTAAACTGTTGAACTGCCAAATCACAGAATCCATGATTGGCGACGGCTGTATTTTGAAAGATTGTCGGATTCAACATTCAGTTTTAGGAGTGCGATCGCGGATAGAATCAGGATCGATAATCGAAGAAACCCTGATCATGGGTGCTGACTATTACCAACCATCTGTTGAAAGACAATGCAGTTTAGAGCAAAATGATGTTCCTGTTGGTATTGGTACGGACACCATTATTCGCCGTGCCATTATTGATAAAAATGCCCGCATCGGTAACAATGTGAAAATTATCAATAAAGACAACATCCAAGAAGCAGAAAGAGAAAAGCAAGGCTTTTACATCCGTAGCGGCATTGTCGTTGTTCTCAAAAATGCTTTAATTCCTGATGGCACAATTATTTAGTTAGTAGTGATTGGTAATTGGTAATTGGTAATTGGTAATTGGTAATTGGATGATTTATCTTTCTTGTTCCCTGTTCCCTGTTCCCTATTCCCTATGACTAAATTAATTTTGCTAATTGGTCTTCCTGGTAGCGGTAAATCAACCCTAGCAAAACAATTATTGACAGAATGCCCTCAGATGCAGCTAATTTCCACAGATGCTATCCGAGGGCAGCTTTTTGGCTCAGAAGCAATTCAAGGACCATGGCCGCTAATTTGGCGGGAACTGGAACGACAATTACAACAAGCCATAGCTGCGGATCAACAAGTGATTTTTGATGCTACCAACGCCCAAAGGAAAAATCGTCGGGAAGTAATTACCCTCGCCCGTGATTATGGCTTTAGTTATATTATGGGGGTTTGGGTAAAAACTCCAGTTTGGCTATGTTTGGCCCGAAATCAAAGACGGATTCGCCAAGTTCCCCAAGATATAATTCTCCGAATGCACCGTCAACTCCAGGATGCTCCCCCTAGTGTAGAAGAAGGAATAGATGAGCTTATATTCTTTTAATTATAGCAGACCTGAGTTCGGTGTTAGGAGTTCGGAATTCGGAGTTTCTCCTTCGGAGACGCTACGCGAACGGAGTTATGATTTTTTCAACGAGATCATAAGGGTTTGAGACTCATACTTGGGGCAGTTTTCCACAAACTATCTTATGTCGAACTCAGGTATAGCAGAAGTACGGGAATTGCGATCGCCCATTCAGCAAGAACCACACTTGATCATAGGAATGATTTGTTAGTCTAATGTCAGGGTCTTTTTATCTGAGATTAGACCAAATAAAAGTTAGAAAAAACATCACGTAAACTTATATAGGAGGCTAGTAGATGGCTGCAACCGACTTTAAAGACTATTATGCAATGTTAGGAATTAGTAAAACCGCCACTTCAGAAGAAATTAAACAAGCTTTTCGCAAACTAGCCCGTAAATTTCATCCTGATGTTAACCCCAATAACAAACAGGCGGAAGCCAAATTTAAAGAAGTTAATGAAGCCTACGAAGTATTATCAGACCCAGATAAACGCAAAAAATACGATCAATTTGGTCAATATTGGAAACAAGCCGGTCAAGGTTTTCCCGGTGGTGGTCCTGGGGATATGGGCGGAGTTGATTTTGGTCAATACGGCAGTTTTAATGACTTCTTAAACGAATTATTTGGTGGTGCAGGTCCTGGCAGCGGACGACAAAGTTACTCTTATCGGACTCCTCCCAGCAGACCAGGTGGCGGTTTTAACGATTTTGGTTTTCCAGATAGCGGTATTGGCGGCACACAAGATACAGAAGCTGTAATTATTTTAACTTTTGCAGAAGCATTTTCCGGTATTCAAAAACGGTTTAGTTTAGGAAACGAAACTATTGATGTGCGTATTCCTGGTGGTGCTAAAACTGGGACTCGTTTACGGGTGAAAGGAAAAGGCCAAATTAACCCCATGAGTCAACAACGGGGAGATTTATACTTAAAGGTAGAATTACAACCCCATACTTTTTTCCAAATAGAAGGGGACAATCTGGTTTGCGAAGTCTTAATTACCCCTGATGAAGCCACATTAGGTGCAGCCATAGATGTACCCACACCCGATGGTCATGTTAGTGTTAAGCTACCTGCGGGAGTTCGTTCTGGTCAATCTCTGCGCTTACGTGGTAAGGGCTGGCCTATAGCTAAAGGTGGACGTGGTGATCAATTTGTCAAAGTAGCGATCGCTCCCCCCAAAGACCTCACCCCCCAAGAACGAGAATGTTATGAAAAAATTCGGGCTATCCGCACTTACAACCCCCGTAGTCATTTAGCACAAGTTAAATTGTAAGAACTATTGAGAGTATTTCCTGAAAAAACAATCCAGAACTGCTATTTTGTCACCTTACAAAAAACTCTCCCCAATGTTTCACATCCTGCGCTGTAGTATTTTGCTACAGCCTTAATATTAACTTATATATATTTAAAAACTCGTAGTTAATTTAAAGAAAATATTTACTTATGTAAAGCTTGCCTTTAAAGTTACATTTCCTGTATAATCAAAAGCGTGTGGTCAATTCCTTTGTAGATATATATACAAAATAGTTAGTATTTCGTCTGAATATTTAAGTGCCTGGGCGGAAGAAAATCAAAATATATTTCGTTTTTTGAAATGACTAAAACTCAACGATAATGACCCATTGAGGTGAATTTACATATCGTTACACATTTTGGTTATTTCACATCCACCTACTTAATTCAGTCAAATTCAAAAACTATCTTGTATAGCTGTATACAGGAGAATGAATTTTTGCCACTGCATAACATCTTGTGAGGAGTGATATTTTGAAGATGAAAAAGCATTCTCTTATACTAATTAATCACTACAAACGCTTTTGCTACTTGGGTTTATTGCTAACCCTGCCAAGTTTGCTGATTACTACCATCATTTCAGTTAATTCCGCATCTGCGGCAGATGACATAGTAACTGAAAATCAGCCCAGTGAACTAATCACAGATAAAGTAGTCACAGCCGCAAAATTAGAACCAAAGGTTGAATCTATTTCTGAGCAACAACAACCACAACTAATTGCACAAACAGCGGACAGCAATCCGGATGATATTAATAAAATCCGCCAAGAGCTACTAGTTGAACCCCTCATCAAACTCAAAATAGCACAACCTAAGCCAACCTACCCACCTGGACTCAGTTTTGCTGCTCCCAGTGCCTTCGGCGCTAACATGGGTGATGCGTTTGTGGGAGCATCAGCAGCAACCGCTGGTAACAGGGGTAACTCTATAAATGACATAGACGCGAGTACCAGCATTGGTTTTGGTTTAGGGAATTCCCAAAAACTAGTTGGTCTAGAATTATCCTTCAACAACGGTAGTGTCAAAAACTTTGGTGCTAATGGCACCTTTGACTTAAAAGCTCACCGCATTGTCTACGCTAAAGGAACCAATCAAGTTGGTGTAGCTGCAGGCTGGAAAGCCTTTGCCCAGTATCAGACTGAAGCCAGTAGTGAAGAAATCAGGCCTTCCAGCGTCTATGGTGTGGTGACAACTTACTCTCTTTTAAGGCCTAATGATGCTGTGAATAAAATGCCCGTCTCATTCTCTCTGGGGGTTGGAGGTGGTGACTTTAGGCAAGGTAACGCCAGTACTGGTGTATTTGCTGGAGCAGGTGTGCAAGTTCATCCCCAAATCGGTGTGGGCTTTGGCTGGAGTGGGGTTGGCTTAAACCTTGGTGCTTCCTTCGTGCCTATGCCTACGTTACCCTTAACAATTACAGTCCAAGGTGCGGATCTCACAGATAACAGTGTAGGCGGCACAACATTTGCGCTAAGTATAGGTTATGGTTTCAATTTCTTGCCTAAATAGGGCTTGCTGATAGAGTAGCGTGGCGATAAACCTGAAACCCTTGTATATAAAAATTTCAAGGGATATTAGAGCCAAAAAATATCCAGGGAATCAGTGACTATAGCATCAATTGTCAAACAGTTCCATATTTTAGATAATCATCATGTTGAAAACCAGAAATCTCATTTTTGCCCTCAGCTTGAGTCCTCTGCTGTTATTTGCTTGGCAGTTACCAAACAAAGCCCAGAGTTTCAGTCCCAGTAAAGGTACAGCCGGTGTTGATGCTGGCGCTGCTACTAGTGCTTCACAAACTAGTGGTTTTTCCGTGCCAACCACAACGACAACAACACCGACAACAACAACGATAGGAGGAACAACAACACCAGCAGTAACAGCAACAACAGCAACAGGAACTTCTATCACCATTCCTATCATAACTGGTGTTTCCGCCACCATTACAACTGGTGTTTCCACAGCAGGTACTCTGTCGGCGGTTAGTACCACTGGTGGCACAACTACAGGAGGAGGTGACACAACTACAGGAGGAGGTGACACAACTACCGCATCATCTACAGTTCCCGTTTCAGCAGCGACCGTAGAATCAACTTCATCTAGCGTCACTGTAACAGACAGTGCAACGGGGAACACTATTGTGATCACTCTGGCTCCACAAGTCCAGGTTACTGTGAATCAGTTGGCTGCTGCTATTGTTCAGACTCTTAGCACAGCAGGTGGTGGTACTGCTGTAGGTGGTGGCGGTGCTGCTGCTGGCGGTGGTGATGCTGGTGGTGGTGCTGTTGCTGGCGGTGGTGGTGATGCTGGTGGTGGTGCTGCTGCTGGCGGTGGTGATACTGCTGGAGGTGGTGGTGATGCTGCTGGAGGTGGTGGTGATACTGCTGGAGGTGGTGGTGATACTGCTGGAGGTGGTGGTGATACTGCTGCTGGAGGTGGTGATACTGCTGCTGTTGGTTCACTGCTTACAGGCGGTGCTGGGTCACAACAGGCTGCGGTAGCTCTGACAAACAGTCTCACTGCTGCGGGTATTTCTCCACAACTAGCAACAGCACTAGTCACATCTCTCGCAGGTTTGTTTGGTTCTACTGTTTCTACTAACACTTCCTTACCAAATCAGCCCCTAGCCCAAGCAACATCAGGACAGATAATAGCAGGAACTAAAGCTCTCAAACCCGTTTATGTCATTGGTCAAAGCGGTGCTAGGCTAAGTGTAAATATCAATAAGCTGAACGATGCTATTGTTGCCTACAACGGAATTATTCTCCAAAGCGAACCTAAAGCTCTCAAGAATCTCTCTCGAAATACAGGTTTCGTCGGTATTGGTGGCATACTCAAACAATTGAGAACCGCGATCAAATAGCCTCCTGTGTCAATACTGCTCGGTTAAGCCTAAAAAGTCATTATCCGGTAGGTTGGGTTGTTCGCGTCAGCGTTGCGGAGCAATGGAACGTTCACGAAGTGTGGCGATAGCTTGCGTGGCGACGTAGGAGCCATAGCCATAACCCAACATTATCAAAAATTCTGTTGGGTTTCGCTGTCGCTTAACCGACAAGTACTGACCCGCGACCAGCTAGATTTTTTTCGTTTTATAAGAATTTCCTGAGTTGCTCAAAACGGTGATTTTGGGATTATTAACGGAAGAACGGGTGTTTTAGCAAATAACCTCGATTAAGTGTATATAAGTAATGTATATATATGACTTTAAGATTATCCTAGTATTTATGGTATAATCGTCTGTAATAAATAAATAGTGCTATGCTGAATAGACCTAAAACCGTTTATTAGTAAGGGGTTAGCAGATTTTTATCATAAAAAAGTGCAAGGTTTTAGCTGATAGTGTCTCAAAATAGTTGCATTTTTCTGTGTCGAATTTAGAAAATTGAGGATATTCACATAGCTGAAACTGTTCCCTGTTCCTTGCCCTCGCAGACAACTTGTTCAGCAAACCCTAAATAATCATCTACTCATCAAATCGAGGAGTTATTTATGAGTAATCGCTTCAGATCAAAAACCCCTTTCTTCGTGACGACATTAGCCATATCTAGCTCCCTAATTTTCACATTCCCAGTACAAGCCGAATTGCCTCCCGTTGCCCAAGTAATTTATGTTAATCCTGTTAATGGTTTAAATACTGCTGAAGATGGAACATCAGCAAACCCATATAAAACCATTACTTCCGCCCTCAGTCGAGCCAAACCAGGTACAGTTATTCAGTTATCTCCTGGCAATTATAGTAATGAATCATTCCCGATCATACTTAAACCAGGCGTAACATTACGGGGTGATGAATCCAGCAAAGGTGAGAGAGTCCTTATTTCAGGTGGTGGTGATCATATCAGTCGCATTTTTGCTAAACAGAATATTACTATCCTGGCAGATCAAGATACCACAATTGTTGGTGTCACAGTCACCAACACTAATGAAAGGGGTACGGGTGTATGGGTAGAATCAACAAACCCCACTATCATACATAATACATTTACTAGAAACTTCAGAGAAGGTGTATTTGTCACAGGCGAGGGAAATCCTCAAGTCAAAAATAACCGATTTGTGCAAAATATTGCCAACGGCATTTCCGTAACCAAATCAAGCCAGGGCGAAATTCGTAATAATCTATTTCAAAATAATGGCTTTGGTTTAGCCATTGGTGATACTTCCACACCCTCAGTCATAGAAAACCAAATCGTCCAAAACAAAGATGGTATAGTAATCACCGAATCGGCTACACCTGTAGTGCGTAAAAATGTAATTCAGAACAACACACGGGATGGTATTGTCCTCACCCGGGATGCTGCACCTGATCTGGGGACAAACGATAATCCTGGTGGTAATATCATCGGCAACAATGGTCGTTACAACCTCCAAAATGCTACCAAAAATAACACCATTTCTGCTGTTGGTAACAATTTTGATGTCTCACGGATTGTTGGTTCAGTAGAAGTAGGTAAAATTCAAACACCAACACCAAACTCTTCGCAAAGCGATAATTTATCAGTCAGTGATCCCAACATAGCACTCCTACGACAATGGGAATTAACACCCGTTTCCTGTGCCTCTGGTCGCCAAATAATTACCATCATGATGAGTGGTAAACGATACTGTGTTACACCCCAGCCTGACTTAACAGCCAGCAGTTACGAATATAATCAAGCTACTGGCGTTCTCAAAGCTTTAGCAAATTCCCCCAGCCCTGCTTCCCGGCAGCAACCTGGTGGTTTATAGGTTTCTGCATCAAATTAACATTCAAATCTACGAGGTTTTATGAAACATCAATTGAAAACAGCGATTGCAGTTGCCACCCTATCCCTATCCAGCATTTTTGCTTTGGGATCTATAGTTCAAGCTCTACCGCCAATAGATAATACTGTTGATGTTGATAATAGTAACAGGAGTACGATTCCAGATGTAGACCCGTTGGAGCAAGCGGACGCTGCAACTGAATTTACCTGCGTCCCCCAGGGTGATGGTAACGTGGCTACGGTTGGTCAGCGACCCGGTGGACAGCCAATCCCTGTCATTATTTGGACTTCAGCATCTTCAAAGTATTTTGGTGAGAAATTTACTCCTCAAGCCCGTTGCCAAATCGTGACACCAAAATTAAATCAGGCTGTAGCTGAAAGTGGTGGTAGCCTCAAGGATGTTGTGTTGATGAACGGTCAAGTCGGAAGTAAAACCGTCATTTGCGTAGTTTCTATCAATGACACTGGTTGTGATGGTAGTAATACTCTGTTTACCTTAAACTCCAGGAATGCCAAGAAGGCAGACCAAATTCTTGCCCAAATCGTGCAAATCAGTCGTGAGGGTTCCAGTGCCGGCGTAATTCGGGAAACAAAAGGTCGTGTCCAGGTTAGATTAAAGGATTTGCTAACCATGAAGGCCAAGCGTCCACTCCGGCAAACCAGAGTAAAACCTGCTGCTCAAAATAACCCCGGTGGTTTGTAATTATCAACATCCTGCTCATAAATCCTAGAGAAAACTGGACATTTACTTCAGGCAGGAACCGGAAAAGTCTCATTTCTTTTTCTTTTTAACATTTAGGAGGTCTTATGAAATATCAATTAAAAACAGCGATTGTAGTTGCCACTTTAGCCCTATCTCACATTGTTGGTTTGGGATATACGGTTCAAGCCTTACCACCAGTGGATAATACAATTGATAATAACAGTAGTACGATGCCAGATATAGACCCATCGGAGGTAGCCAATACTGGGACTCAATTTACCTGCGTATCTCAAGATGATAATAGCGTGGCTACGGTTGGTCAGCGCCCCGGTGGACAGCCAATCCCTGTCATTATCTGGACTTCAGAATCTTCAAAGTATTTTGGTGAGAAATTTACTCCTCAAGCCCGTTGCCAAATCGTGACACCGAAATTAAATCAAGCTGTAGCTGAAAGTGGTGGTAGCCTCAAGGATGTTGTGTTGATGACCGGTCGAGTTAATAAGAAAACTGTCATTTGCGTAGTTTCAGCAAATGACACTGGTTGCAATGGACGCAATACTCTGTTTACGCTGAAACCAGAAAATGCCCAGAAAGCAGACCAAGTTCTTGCCCAAATCATGCAAATCAGTCGTGAAGGTTCTAGTGCGGGTTCCGTTCGTGAGACAGAAGCTCGTGTCCAGATCAAATTAGAAGATGTGTTAACAAGCAACCGCAATCTCTCTGTTCAGCAACCGACAAAGACACCTGCTGTTAGAGATGACTCCCGTGGTTTGTAATTATTAACTCAAGTTGCTAGTTATCTGAATTAACGCGGGAAAAAGATTATGGGTAATTGATCCTGAATTCCTGAACTTCTAGTCCTCACAGATAACTTATTCAGCAACCCCCTAATTAAGCGGTTGCTGAATAAGTCTTCTAGTGAAGGGAGGTGACAGGTGCTACGCCACGGGGACAGGTGATAGTTTCAGCTATCTGTCATCCCCAAACTTTTGAGTTTATTAGGGGTAAAATGCTCCGTTTTGGTACTATCCCCCTCAAAAACCTTGCACCTATCTATTTTCCTTTTTATCAACCTCAAACCTTTGATTCATTTACGGTTTACGTTTTTTCGGCAAGCCCTAATTAGAGAAGAGATGAAATTCTGATCTTTTCCCTAATTACTAATATACAATTGGTAGGCATGATTTAATCCACATTATTTGAATGTTAATCATGTTTTCTCCCATAGCTCGTAGGTTGTTTTTAATATTTATTACGACGTTTTGTGTGATTCAGTTGTATGCCCATTCCAGCCCAGCAGTTTTAGGTGCTACATCCGATCCTGATGTTGATGTTACCGCGGCTAAAATTGCCAATCAGGTAACTGTCAGGATTTTAACTCAATCTGGTTCTGGCTCAGGGGTGGTCATTAAACGTGAAGGGCAAACTTATACAGTATTAACAAATAATCATGTAGTTGCTGATAGTCCTGAAGATGGTTATGGCATTTTGACTGCTGATGATAAGATTTACCAGGGACAACAAGTAAATGGTGTTAATACGAAGAAATTGGACTTAGCCTTGGTAAAATTTACTAGTCCACAGGATTATCAAGTAGTAAAATTGCCAAAGTCAAAAGCTATTTCTGAGGGAGAAACAGTATACGCCTCTGGTTTTCCGGCTTGGCATTTTGTCTTCAAAGGCAAGAAAATCACTAAAATGGAAGAAACCCGAAATTGGGGAGTTAAAGCCTTTCAAGTCAAGCCCGGAACTATTAAAATGCAGATTACTAAAACTCTCCCTGGAGGTTATCAATTAGGCAACACTAATGATATCTTTCAAGGGATGAGTGGGGGACCTGCCTTAAATCAGCAAGGTGAACTAATTGGTATTAATGGGCTGTTAAAGTATCCTTTTCAAGGTATTGAGGCTTTTACTTTTACCGATGGTACTATACCAAAAGAAGAAGATTATTTGCAAATGGAATCTCTCAGTTGGGCTATTCCTATTGATAATGTTCTTGCTTTTCTCCAAGAACAAGAAGTTGTCAAGGAAGATAAAACATAGTTACTAGAATTTACAAGAATACTCAGAATATGAATTTATATTTTACCAGGGTAAATTATACCATCTTGACTACGACAGTAATCGCAACTATTGTAATTTCTCTACCAACATCTGCTGCTGATACTGTTAGTACCCAAAAGATTGCTCAAATTGCTAAAAGCACCTCAGTCCAAATTAATGCAGGGGGTGATCTTACTCCCGGCGGTTCAGGAGTGATTATTGCTAAACAAGGTAATACTTACACTGTACTCACAGCTAATCATGTGGTGTGTGATGATTTAGGCCGGGCAGGAAAAATTACTTGCGCTACAGATACTACTTATTCCATACGCACAAACACGGGTAAGGATTATCCTGTCAAAGATATTAAAGTATTACAGCAAACTAGAAATGACGCGGATTTAGCTATAGCTACTTTTGTGGCTACAGAAGATTATCCTATTGCGACTTTAGGAAACTCTGATCAAATGGTAGAGGGTGCAGATGTGTTTGTTGGTGGGTTTCCAGCCGTATTTGGTAAAGTTGGATCTGCCAGAGACTTTGCTTTCACCACGGGAATAGTTGTTTCTCGTGCCAGTAATGCCATTAATGGCTATGGTTTGATTTACGATGCTAGAACCATAACTGGTAATAGTGGCGGTCCTGTGTTTGATATTGCTGGTAGAGTTGTGGCCATTCACGGGTTAGCTGATACTTCAGGTAAGAATAAAACAGAAACGGGAGCAGTGGTAACACAGAAAACAGGATTTAATGCGGGGATTCCTATTAACACTTTTTTAGCTGCAAGTGAGCCAATTATTAAAAACACCCCCATCAAAAAGGATAATAGTTCTACTAGGGAAAGTCCTGCTACCCGTTTAAACAATCCTCAGTCAGCAAGAGACTTTTATGCCAGGGGTATTACTAAACTAGATCAATATAATTATCGGGACGCAGCGGCAGATTTTACTCAAGCAATTAAGCTTAACCCTAAGTATATAGAAGCACACTTTAAAAGGGGATATTCATACACATGGGTCAGCAAACATCAAGAAGCTCTTACAGATTTTAACCAAGTTGTTGTTCTTGATCCTAACTACTTAGATGGCTACCTCAACCGGGGCTGGAGTCAGATATTCTTACAAAATGATCAAGCAGCCCTTGAGGATTTTAACCGGGCAATTCGTCTCAACCCTAACTATGCTGCCGCCTATGCCCATCAGGCTATGGCTTATATTAAATTAGGAAAGTATCAAGCGGCGTTGGAATCTTCCAAGCAAGCTATTCGTCTTGATCCTCATAATAGTTATGGCTACACAATTCAGGCAGATGTGTTTAACAACTTAAAAGACTATCCAGCAGCCATAAAAGTGTCAACTCTAGCTATTATTATTGATCCTGATGATTTTAATGCTTACATTAACCGCGCCATAGCCTACACTTTAACTGGTAATTATCAAAATGCACTTGCAGATTATCAAAAATCCGCAGAAATTTTTAATAGGCGTTATGTTAAAAAATCTGCAGATGAAGCAGAGGAAAATCCCAAACCAACTTCTAATTCTCAAGCAGAAGCAAAGCCAAAACTAACTTCTAACTCTTCCACTGATGCTAATGTAGAGTTAATTAAAAGTTGGGAATTAACTAATGTTTCCTGTGATTCTGGGGAAAAGTTAGTCACAATTATGATTGATGGTAAACAATATTGTGTAAGTCCTCATCCTAGTTTAATTCAGAAAAGTTATCAATACAATCGGGGTACAGGTAGGTTAGAATCTTTGACTAAATTACAAGAAAATCGAAAACCAACTTCCCAGATTGCCACTGATGCTAATGTAGAGTTAATTAAAAGTTGGGAATTAACTAATGTTTCCTGTGATTCTGGGGAAAAGTTAGTCACAATTATGATTGATGGTAAACAATATTGTGTAAGTCCTCATCCTAGTTTAATTCAGAAAAGTTATCAATACAATCGGGGTACAGGTAGGTTAGGAGCTTTGAATTAAACTGCATCCTCTTCAATTATATTTTTCCAGAAGTGTCCCTATACTGGCATTATGATCTAAAAAGGAAAATAAATGTCTGTAGAGCAGTTTGCCATCTTTATCTAATACAAATTGTGCTGGTAAAGGCGCTCCCAATGCTTGTCCAGTTTTATAAATACGAAATGTATGGCAACTTGAATCACTTAATAATGGCATTTTTAAGCCCAAGTCTTGAACTATTATTTGACTTTGCTTTTTGTCGGTGCTGGTAATTAATAAAATTTCAATTCCCCGATTTTTAAACTGTTCATAGTTGTCATTTAAAGCTTGAATATGGGGATAACAAAATGGACAATATTGCTTTTCGGTAAATATTCTGGTAAAGGCAATTATTACGGATTGTTTACCGCGAAAATCAGATAGCTTAACTACAGCATTATGAGTAATATCTAATAGTTTAAAATCTGGTGTGCCTACACCCAATCTAAAATTATCTAACGCCGGTATGGGTAGAAAATTATGGAAAAATCGCTCATTAAATAAGCCAGTAAAATCAGTTGAAGTCAGCATAAAAAATTCAAAATTAAAAGTTTAATTACCAAATTTCCCATTCTCTAAATATCAGCAAAGTAAATTTTAGACTTGATGGGATCAGGATTCATGGTTTTGTCTCCAGGTTGCCAATTAACAGGACAAACTTCATCAATATGGGTCTGAACGTGCTGAATTGCTTGTAGTGTTCGCAGGGTTTCATCCACATTGCGACCAAAGGCTAAGTTATTAATAGTGGAGTGTTGCAGGATGCCATCTTTATCTACGATAAATAAACCTCGCAAAGCAATACCAGCGGCTGGATCAAGAACGTTATAAGCGGCACTAATTTCTTTTTTGATGTCGGAAACTAGGGGATAATTTATATCACCGACTCCACCAGATTTACGATCTGTTTGAATCCAAGCGAGGTGGGAAAATTCACTATCAACGGAAATACCCAAGATTTCTGTATTTAGTTGGCTAAATTCTGGGTGGCGATCGCTATATGCTGTCACTTCAGTTGGACAAACAAAGGTAAAATCTAAGGGATAGAACAACAGAACAACATATCTACCACGATAATCAGACAATTTAATTGACTTAAACTCCTGATCTACTACGCTTGTTGCTGTAAAATCGGGAGCTTGTTGGCCAATACGGAGACATCCCTCTGTTCCATAGGTAAGTGTCATATTTTCGGCTTAATTAGGGACTTTTTAACTCAATATCATCAACAACAAATTATATCATGCCGCAGGATATCTGCAAGTCGGCTTTTAGTGATATGCGCTCCTATGGCTACGTGGAAGCGCATCCCAAAGCCTAAAGACTAAATTCTATTTTTAGCTAGTTATTAGCATACTTGCCAATCACTTGAGCTAAATCTGGAACTGCATCCTCTACATGTTTTTTGGCGGAACTACGTAATTTGTCGTAAGTCCCGCGCACAATTTGGCGTTTCGTATGTTTAACCCTGGCATCAGTTACACCTAACAGCGCGTCCGCGGTTTTATCGCTATTGGCTGCAAGGTATTTGACTGGTTCACCCTGTTGCACTCCTTCACTCCAGATAGGATCAATTGCTGTTAAGCAAACTGGTAGGAGGGATTCAATGACATTAGGGATATAACCCGGTTGGATTCCCTTCAGTGCGGCAAAGGCGGTTTTTAGGGCTACGCCACTTAGTCCTGACTTAGAAGCTAGTTGCGCGTCTATCATAGTACAGCAGTCTTGGACAATTAAGTCCTTATGACTAGAATTCATGATTTCTTCACTCAGTCCCATTTTCATACTCCTACGTATCAAGTTGCTTGATTTATTATTCTATAAGTAGTTGGATAAAATTAAATTCATTCATAAAGTCAAGAAACAGGGAAGAGTATAGTATTTGGAGATTTTTGATGGCGATGTCCTCCATCATCGCCAGGATGGGTTAGCGGAGATAGCTATAGATGTTGGTGAATCTTAATCCGTTACTATAATTACGCGCTCTAAGGAATGGGACAGAATTAATTACACAATTGATTTCCCTGTTCCCGAACATAAAAACTGAAGATATCATTAATTCCCCGGTTGAACTTATCCCCTGGGGAAGTTATTATGTATGGGAATAGGATGCGTCTTGGCAATGGCAAAATAGTCTAAAAGATAAAAAATAATTCAGAAGACACAAATTTCAGGAGTTAATCAATTCTACCTTGAGTATCATTATTCCCCCCGTCCCTCAGTAGATGATACTGTGGGATATTAACTTCACGATTGGGATAACCCCTGAATTCTTTGTTGATAAAATTTCTATTCAGCTTTCACCGATCAGAATCAACCATAACAGTATGTCTTACGTATCTCTCCTAAAAAACATACCAGAAATATTCAGCCAGCCAACGGGAATAGCCGCCATAGCCTCCCTTGGTATTCATGGTGCTATTGCCTTGATTGTTCCATTAATGCCAGTTAACTCTAATCAATCTTCAAAAACTGACTCACCCAAAGCAGTCGGATTAATGGAATTGAGCGCGGCTGATCAAAGCCGATTACCACAACCCCTTAGTAGATCCCAGGTAGCTTTACAGCAACCCCCATTACCTCTACAGCAACAACTACCAGGTATTAATTTGAGTAGTCCATTAACTAGCTATCCCGCTTTACAACCGGAATTATCTAGTCAGTCGGTATTACCACCTATTCCGAGTTCGCCAACCAACTTGAACCTTTCTTATCTACCCAGTAAGCAATCTATTGAAAGATTGACTCGCAATGATTTACAAATGGCAATGTCTAGATTGCCAGCCAGGAGTACATATACTCCCCCAACTTATTCGACCTCTCCTCTTGTCAATAATTTAGATCAGCAAATACGAGAAACTGCACCTCTAGGTATTAATAAGTTGCCAGAACTGCGACAAAGCAATGAAATACCTGGAGAACCACTAAATAATCCATCTGCTGAAGCTATTGATATTGGCAGTACAACAACAGCGGGTATTTCAGCACCACAAACAGTGGAATCAGGAAATAATGCCACTAAACTGCCTCAAGATGGGGAGAAATTGGCTTTAACAGATAATTATCAGGGAAAATCACCAGCAATCATCACCAATGAGTCTGAATCAAAAGGTAAAAGAACGGAGCAATTACTGGCTAAACTGAATTCTTACAATACTCTTAGACAAAATGTTCGCCAAGAATACCCCAATATAAAAGAGAAAGGGGTAATTCGGGAAACCATCTCTACAGATACACCTGAAATGGAAGGAACAGTTGTGGGTAGATTAGTTGTAGATTCAGATGGTAAGGTCTTGGATATTAAGTTCCAAGCAGGAGCAGAATCGCCGCAGCTACAATCTAAGGTTAGAGAATTTTTCAGTGCCAATCCACCTCAAGCTGATAAGCAGTTAATTAGCTCTTATCCTTTCCAACTGAAGTTCCAAAATAATCCCAATGCTACAGGCATAAGCTCTAAGATTCAACCTTCCGCTACTTCAAATACTGAAAAGGTATTTGAACCTCAAATAAAACCTTCAGGAACTCCCAACTCTCAAAAATCACCGGAAACTGAAAATACTCAAAGTCGTCCTGAGACTCCATCAGTAAATACTCTTAGTCCTATCACTTCAGCAACACCCAGTAGTGATGCTGCAGCTGTATCTACTGAATCTAGTAAAAAACTGATCCAAACCTTACGCCAAATCAAGGAAGAAAGAAAAAATCCTTAGCACCATGATCAAAGATGTGGTGCGTGACGCTGTCGTTCTCAGCTTTACACACCCTCTGTGCTTTTTTTGAACTGGATTTCTATAGATTTATAAGGGTTTGGCAGTGTTAAATCCTTATATAAAAAGATCACAGAAATATTGTACATGGATTGGATTACTCTCCTGCGATCGCTACAATCTGATTTTCTGAAAAGGTTAACATCTGGTTGTTTACTTCATTGTCAAATAGAAGGTCAACATAGTGAATTAACTATTATTTCTGGTGAGAGATTAAAGGCATTACGGGAATTTTGCTGGTTAATGGCGGAAAAATATAAACGCACTTCTCCAGTCCGTGACGTTTTTATTAATAATCTTAAAGGTAAATTAGGCGAGGAAGTTGTTAAGGAAAGATTAGCTAATTTTATTACAGAAGTAGATTATGAAAAACGCTTTGGTGGTGATGGTAAAAGTGATTTTACACTCACTGCTAATTCTGCCATTGGCGTTGAAGTCAAATCTCGTCACGGTAGTATTGATAGAGTCAGATGGTCAGTTAGTGCCGAAGAAGTGGAAAAAAATGCAGTCATTGTCTGTATTTTGATTCAAGAAGAAGTCAATGAAGCGCAATCTGCATATCATCTTTTTCTAGCTGGATTTCTACCCACGCAAATGATTAAATTGAAAACTGGGAAAATTTCCTTTGGGATTAATCAATTATTGTATGGTGGTGGTTTATTTTCCTATTTAGCACAATTTCCCATTCCAGCAACTTCTTATCCATCTAATTTATCTCAAAGTCAAATAATTAAACCCCAATCCACACCTGTGGATTTAACTATTTTTTATTTAAATCTTGGTGATGAATACTTCCAAAAAGGGGAGTATGCAGCAGCAATTAATAGTTATAATCAAGCCTTACAATTTAATAATAGTGATGCTGATATTTATTATAAACTAGGTTTAGTTAATTATCAATTAGGTGAGTATCACACAGCAATTACTAACTATAGTCAGGCAATCAATATTAATATTAATCATGGTCAAGCTTATTATCAAATAGGTTTGACACATTATCAAATAGGGAATTATCAAATAGCTATAGAGGCTTATACCCAAGCAATTAGAATTAATCCCCATATTGCGATTAATTATAAAAATCGTGCTGATGTTCGCTCTCATATTGGTGATCCTCAAGGAGCAATTGAAGATTATAATCAAGCAATTAAGCTAAATCCTGATTATGTGACTACACAAAAAGATAGACAAATATCTCGTTACCTATTAGATGATCAACAGAAATCGCAGCAAGTAATTAATATTGATTTTGATAATGCTATTGGGTACAAAAATCGGGGACATGATCGGGTTGAATTAGGAGATTATGAAGGAGCAATTGCTGACTATACCCAAGCCATTCAAATTAGTCCTGATGATATTGATGCTTATTATTGTCGGGGTAATGCTCATTTTGATTTAGGAAAATATGCAGCAGCAATCACTGATTATACCCAAGTAGTGAAAATGAATTCTCACTATATTAATGCTTATTATAACAGAGGAAATGCCCTATTAGAAATTGCCGACAAGCAAGGAGCAGTGGCAGATTTTCATAAAGCCGCAGATTTATATTGGCAAGAGGGAAAATTAGCAGAATATCAAGATATAAAAGCGAGAATAATAGAATTAGAAATAGAAGCATCTTTAGATATTTTAAATTTCTAATAAATAACTGGAGTTTAGACTAAAAACAGATCCTTGAGTTAATACATAAAAGATGGCATTAAGTACGCACCAAATATCTACTTCTCGTTTTCTACCACCAGTTTTAGCTCCTGGAATTAAAGGTTCTATTAGTAATTAAAAAGTCTGAATCACGGATTATATGGATTACGCTGATTACACGGATTTTTTTGATTTGCTAAGATAACCAAAATCTGTGAAATCCTTTAATCTATAAAATCCGTGATTCTAACCTTGTTTTTAGCCATTCACTCATCACTCAGGCTTACTCAGGAAAGGCGATCGCTCTCGTCATTAGTATAATCGTTCCACAAGAGTTTTAGTTGTGAGCAATATACAATCTAAATGTCCAACAGCTTATTCATCCTGTTCATCCTTTAATCCTGGTTATCCTGATTCTGACATTTTTATTTATGGTTTCTTCGCTTTTTGAGATTTCTGGGATTTTTGGGCAACTAAATGTGGATATTGATCTTGCATTTCTAAAAGTTCGGGGACAGTAACAAACTCATAACCCTGTTTACGGAACTTGCTAATGATTTCTGGTAAGGCTTTGACAGTGTGAGAGCGATCGCCACCACCATCGTGCATTAACACAATACCTCCTGGTTTAGCTTCTCTAAATATATTGTTAATTAGTCTTGGTACACCAGGACGAGAATAGTCCATAGAATCAGACGACCACATAATAACAGCATATTTATTACTTTTGGCGTAAGCTGCCACTCCATTCCTCATGTTTCCCCCTGGGGGACGAAACAGACTGGTTTTCACCCCTGTAGTTTGATAAATGATGTCTGTTGTATTAGCAACTTCATAAGCTGCTACCTGGGGATTCATGTGATGATACCAATGATGCCAGGTATGATTAGCAATAGTATGACCATCTGTAACTACCCGCTTTGTTAAATCTGGATAGTTCTTGACATTTTGGCCAACAACAAAAAATGTCCCCTTAATATTATTTTTCTTGAGAATATCTAACACCTTGTCGGTGCTACTAGGCCAAGGTCCATCATCAAACGTTAAGGCAATAACTTTTTTTTCTGGGGGAAGTTTAGCTTCGCTAATTACAATCCCTTGAAAGTGAGATGGTACATCAGTGGACACCCCTTTGGCTTGTGCTTCTTGTTGCCAAGTGGTCAGCATTTCTGTTTTAAATTCCTCTAACCGCTGCTGAGTTTTCACACTAGCTGCAATGTCTTTATTTTTAACAATTACACCTTGAATTTGAGCATCAGAGATTTTCGCCTTGAATAAAATCATCAAAGCAATGCTTAAAGTGCCCGTTAGTCCAAGTATTGCAATTAATATTCCCTGCGTTCCAAAAAAAGACTTATTATCTTCCACAGTGTAACTCCTTCAAGGGGTGAGCAACCATTGATGGCAGCGATCGCTCTGACGGTAGGTTATAACACATTTTTCTAAAAATTGAGGTAGTTTACCATACTCTGAAGTATGATGTCCTTGGTATTCATGTATATTCTGTTGATTGAACTCATGATTCACTATTAAAAAAAATAATTTTTTCCTCAATGCCATGAGTAGTTAGATGATAATTAACTGAAGATAGTTTCTCATTTATTAATGAAATTTAGTAGTTACATTAGCTACTAATCTAACCTTGAGTGGACATATTTTTATCACGGATTGATAACTCTTCCATAATAGTGGATTTAGCTGTTCTGTTAAGTTGATTTTTTCCAAATCACTAATATCACCCCAGTGACAATCAAACCTAGTCCAAAAACACGGGTTAGAGAAATAGGTTCTTTTAAAACAAAGTAACCTAGTAACACAGAAAATATGTAACCAATAGATACAGCAGGGGCGGCAACGCTGAGATTGACCCTGGTTAGGAGTAAGATATAGGCTACTGCACCAATACCATAACAGGTTAATCCTAATAAAAGTTCTGGTATGGTGATCATATTGAGAATCAGACTGATCATGTTTCCTCCATGAACTTTACCTAATTTAATTGCCCCCATTTTCAAAAAAAATTGTCCAGCGACACTAATGATAACTGATATTAGTAGTAAACTAAATTCTGGGATTGACACTGATATTACCTTAATTTTATTATTGATAACGGTGATTGTGGGATGAAATAGAATGGAGGGCGCAGACCCTGCGCCCCTAGGTTTTTGAGATTTAAAACTATTGAATAGTATTATTTTTTTTAAGTCAACATTTTAGTTTTTTGTAAAGCCTCCAGTTTCTTTTAATGTATAAAGAGGACGACCTTTTACTTCTTCATATATTCTGCCAATATATTCGCCTAAAATACCAATACAAATTAATTGGACTGAACCCAAGAAAAACATAGAAATTGTAATTAATGTGTAACCAATTAAGTGAGAGACTGGGGCAAATATCCGCCAATAAAGCACTAATACTATCATAATCATAGCGATCGCCGCCGAGATAATCCCTAAGTAGGTTGCCAGTCGTAAGGGAACTGTGGAAAAAGAGATAATACCATCAATTGCCAGGGATAAAGATTTACCAAAAGTGTATTTTACATCTCCGGCAAACCGAGGGTTTCTTTCAAAAAGTACAGAGGTTTGTCGAAAACCTACCCAAGCACGTAAACCGCGAATATAACGGTTGCGTTCTGGCATAGAATTTAAGATATCTACTACTTGTCTATCCATTAAGCAAAAATCGCCTGTATCTACGGGAATATCAACTTTAGCCAAGCGTCGCAGAATGCGATAAAAAAGGTATGCTGTTAAGCGTTTTAGCCAACCTTCCTTTTGACGGGATATGCGTTGGGCGTATACTACTTGGTATTCTTGATGCCATTTTTCGATCATTGTTAAAATTAATTCTGGTGGATCTTGGAGATCGGCATCCATAACAATGATACATTTACCTTGGACAAAGTTCAAACCAGCGGTAACGGCGATTTGATGCCCAAAATTCCGGGCGAGACTGAGGTAATGGACTCGATTGTCACGGTGGTGTAATTCGCGCATCATACTTAAAGAGCGATCGCGGCTACCATCATCAATTAAAATTAATTCCACCTCATCGTCTAACTGTTCCATGACATCATGTAAACGGCGATACATCTCCATGATGTTTTCTTCTTCGTTATAAATGGGGATAACTAGGGAGTAGATGGGCTGATTGATCATGATAAAATTTATTGAAAATTTAATTGCCTGAAAATCCAAATATAATGAATTATTCCTCTTATCTAAAAATCAATAAAGACTATATCATACTATTAACCATCTGGTTAATAGGATTAATGATAGATAGAACATGGTTTTTCCTAGATGAATCTATTCCAGCTTATGATCAAAGCGCACATTTAACTGGAGCCTTACATCATTATCGAATTTTTCAAAACTTAAATATCTTATCAGGTGATTGGTGGTTATCTCTATGGCAATTAACCCCTAGTTATCGCGCTCCTTTTGTATATATTTGTACTGTACCGTTTTTAGGATTGTTTGGTAAGGGTCATGATCAAGCAAGTTTAGTCAATTTATTATATACAGCGATAATTATTTTATCAGTATATCATTTAGGGAATTATTTATTTCCCAACCGAAAAATTGGCATCACAGCCAGCATATTTTGCTTGTTATTTCCCATTATGGGAATTATCCGCACGGATTATTTATTAGATTATGGTTTAACGGCTATTGTCATAGCTACTTTCACAGTTTTAACAATTTGGAAAGATAGTTATACTGGGTTTTTATCATGGATGTTAACTCTTTTGCTAGGAATAGGAATAGGGTTGATTATGTTATCTAAACCCACAGGTTTTATTTTTATTCTCATTCCTAGTATTTGCACATTAATTATTTTTATCAGCAAACGTAAATTTATTAAATTAATTCAAACAGGATTATCTTTAATTTTAGCTTGGTTGATTGCTGGTTCTTGGTATAGTGTAAATTGGTTAACTATTATTACTTCTGCCTTAAATGCTAATCATGTGGGAAAAGGAGAAGGTGATCCATCTGCAACAACAATTGCTGGTTGGTTATATTATCCGCAAGCTATCCCTGAAACAGTTGGTTTTCCCATATTATTTGTAAGTATTGGTATTTTCTTAATTTACCTTTTTAAACGTCGGGGTACTCAAGATTTCTTGCCAGATAATTTATCAAAATCTGCATTAAGTTGGTTATTTATTTCTCTAATTAGTAGTTATATAATTTGTTCTCTGGGGACAAATAAAGATATTAGATTTATTCTGCCTTGTTTTCCGGTAATTAGTTTAATTTTGGCTTACTTTCTTAACTTGATTGACAATATCTGGTTTAATAGATTAAGATTAGCAACTTTTGTATTAAGTGGGATAGTTTTACTCAATAATTTATTTCCTTTACCCCTAATTCAAGTCTGGGGTGGAAAACATTTACCAAATGATGAGAGTAAAAAATATCCCCTTGCGGAATTAATGGCGAAAATTAATCAAACTACTCCATATTTAAGAACAACTTTGGGAGTAATTCCAGTTTCTACACCCCAAGTTAATGAATTTACTTTAGATTATTTCGGAACACTGGCTGATTTTCGCATTTACGGCAGAAAATTAACTATGAAATTATCTCAGGTAGATCAAGATTTGCAGTATTTATCGTGGTATGTCACCAAAGATAATGAACCAGATGAACCAGGAGAAAAGGGAGAAACTAAACGCAAATTAAAATCTTTAGTAGAATCTGATCCTGCATTAAAATTACAAAGTGATTGGGTATTACCTCATGGTGATAAATTACGGTTATATCATCGCAAAAATCCCCATATAGTTGTTGAAAAAATCAATAGTAATAATAATTCAATTTCTTTGGAAAAAGTCATAATTGCCAATCAACTCATCAAAAATCAAAATAACTCAGTTACGTATCAAATAACAGGTGCATGGGATGAATTGCAAAATGGTTTGTTACTTTTGAAATGGCAAAATGGAAAATCAGCTTGGTATCATGATCATGCGATCGCATTAGGTAATCTATATTGTGGTATAAAATGTCATCCTCAAGGAAATTTTCGAGTAATTGAGAATCTCGCTACATTTATTCCCCAGGAGTTACCGCTAGGAAAATATCAACTATCCGCACTATATTTAGATAAAATTAATGGCAAAACTACACCTTTAAATATTCCTAAGATAATTGTCAATGTTACAGATACAGGAAAATTATCAAAAACTCCACCTTTAGATTTAGTTTCCCGAATGTCACAACTAGCAGTAGACTTACGACAGGGAAAATTAGATAATATCTTTGTGCAAATAGATAATTTTAATCAATATGATCCTACTCAAGATTATTTGAAGCAAATTGAATTTGCTGCTAATTATTACCTAGAAAATGAACCAAACAACCTGAATTGGCGTTATACTTTGGTTTTATCACAACTTTTACAGCGCAAAGCCAAATCATTAATCCAGAATTTAACAGAATTGACTAAATATGATCATCAAAATCCCTATACTTGGCTTTATTTAGCATTTGTTTATTTATATGACTTTCAACCCAAACAAGCTCAAAAGCAGTTGATAGTAGCAGAAAAATTAAAACCAGATATACCAGAATTAAAGACTTTAAAAACAGTTACAAATATCATGAGATTTCTCCCATTAATTCATTTATAAAATATGAGTCATAAACAATGGTTTTTAGGTTTATTGGTAGCATCTTTAATTTTATGGCTGCTAGGTTTGGGTAATTTACCTTTACGAGATTGGGATGAAGGTACTTATGCTATAGTCGCTAGAGAAATTTATCGGACTGGTAATTGGGTTTATCCAACTCTCCAAGGAGATCCTTTTTTATTAAAACCACCTTTGATGCAATGGTTAATTGCTGTTTGCTATCATATTTTCGGAGTGCAAGAATTTACTACCAGATTTCCGGGAGCATTTTTAACAGCTTTAGGAGTACCTTTAGTTTATTTAATTGGACGTTTAGCTTTTAAAGAAAATTTACCAGCTTTATTTTCAGCTTTGGTTTATTTAACATTATTACCGGTCGTTCGTCATGGTAGATTGGCAATGTTAGATGGGATGACTATTTCCTTTTTTCTATTGTTGTTATTTTGTGTCCTGAAAGCAAAAGATTATAAAAAATATGCTTTGGGTATCGGTTTTTGTTTGGGTTTAATTACTTTAACTAAGGGAATGTTGGTGGTAGTTTTAGGGGGAATAGTCTGTTTATTTATTATTGTTAATCAACAATTAGCTTTATTAAAAAATCCATTTCTCTGGATAGGAATGGTGTTAGGTAATTTCCCTGCTGTTGCTTGGTATTTTTCCCAATGGCAACATTATGGCAATATTTTCTTAGCAGTGCATTTTCAATCCCAAGCTTTTGATAGATTGGGAAAAGCTGTGGAAGGTAATACGGGTCCTGTTTGGTATTATTTACTGGAAATTCTCAAATATGGTTTTCCCTGGTTGTTGTTTTTGCCAGGTGGTTTATATTTAAGTTGGAAAAATCGTCATACTGTGTGGGGTTGTTTAATTCTGATTGGGACAATTGTTTATTTTGCCATAGTTTCTTTAATGGGGACAAAATTACCTTGGTATATTATGCCTGTGTATCCATTTTTAGCGTTAGCAATTGGGGCTAATTTAAGTTATATTTGGCAAAGTGGGCAGTTTAAAAGTAAATTTTTGACAGGATTTTTGGCATTTTTAGTGATTGTTGGTTTGGCAGGTTGTGTTTATTTCAGTATGTTTGATCAACAGCCATTGTTAATTGTGATGAGTGTGATTTTAGCAATAACTATGGGGATAACATCATGGTTAGTTAATCAGCGTAATCGTCAATTTATTCCAGTTTTATTGACAGGAATGTATCTGGTTTTAGCCATGTTGATGAGTTCTCAATCATGGATTTGGGAGTTAAATGAAAAATACCCTGTTCTCCCAGTGGCAGCTTTAATTAGAGATAATGTGCCACCGGGAACACAAATATATACTTCTTTTCCTGATAGTCGTCCTAGTTTAGATTTTTATAGTGATTGTCAAGTGATTCCTGCATCTATGGCAGATTTACAAGATAAGGTTGCTGATAAATCTTATTTATTATTGGGTAAGGAGACTTTGCCGAAAATTAATTTAAATCAAAGTCAAGTTATGGGAGAGACCAATGGTTTTAAATTAGTCGCCACAAATTAATGCTGATTAATATATAGACAGCCACGTGGGGATTGCCCCTACGAATTGATACCGGACAATTTGATTCTGGAAAATATAGTCTTCTAGGGGCTAAAATTGTTACGATAACTTCAGATTTGTTGTTGAAACCTTGATCCAATCTGAAACCTTAGAATTACTAGAGTGGCCCCGTCTGTGCCAGCACCTTTCCACCTTTGCGGCAACTAAGTTAGGGGCGATAGTTGCGCGTAACCTGCCGATTCCTGAAACTCAGGTAGAAAGTGAACAGTTATTAGCGCAAACCAAGGAAGTGTACGAACTGGAAAGTCGTTTGCATCCAGGGTTGTCCTTTGAGGGAATACAGGATATTGGTGATTCCCTGGAACGGGCAATACTCCAAAGTATTTTACCTGGCGAGGAACTGTTGGCGATCGCTACTACCCTCGCAGGAACAAGAAATTTACGCCGTGTCATTGATAATCAAGAAAATGTCCCGGTTTTATCCGATTTAGTTTCCCAATTGCGGACTTACCCCGAATTAGAACAGGAAATCCACCGTTGTATTGATGAACGGGGGCAAGTAACTGATCGTGCTAGTCAGAAAATGGGGGAAATTCGCATAGAATTGCGGAAAATTCGCGGACAAATCACCCAAAAACTCCAAAATATTATTCAAGCTAAATCAGGGGCGATTCAAGAACAGTTAATTACCCAAAGAAGCGATCGCTTTGTTATCCCCGTTAAAGCCCCCCAAAAGGACGCAATTCCCGGCATTGTACACGATACCTCTACCAGTGGCGCAACCCTGTATATAGAGCCTAATAGTGTCGTACCATTGGGTAATCAACTCCGGCAAGTGATCAGAAAAGAACAAACTGAAGCTGAAGTAATTCGCCGCACTTTAACGGAGAAAGTCGCCGCAGTTAGCCCAGACTTAGAAAGATTATTAGCTATTGTCACCACCTTAGATTTAGCAACTGCCAAATCCCGTTACAGTCTGTGGATAGGTTCTAATCCCCCACATTTTGTGAATCGAGAAGACAATGAAATTATCACCTTGCGAAATCTGCGCCACCCCTTGTTAGTCTGGCAACAGCAGCATGAACAAGGAAATCCCGTCGTACCTGTAGATTTGTTAATTAGTCCCCAAATTCGCGTAGTTACAATTACCGGACCAAATACAGGGGGAAAAACTGTCACCTTAAAAACCTTGGGATTAGCCGCTATCATGTCCAAGGTGGGTTTATTTGTTCCCGCCCGTGAACCCGTAGAAATGCCTTGGTTTTCCCAAGTTTTAGCTGATATTGGCGATGAACAATCTTTACAACAGAGTTTATCCACATTTTCAGGACATATTCGCCGCATTAGTCGAATATTAGAAGCATTAGAGTCAGGAGGTAGGGGCGCAGGGCCTGCGCCCAACAATCAGGAAGAAAAAGAAGAAGGAGTCAGGAGTCAGGAGTCAGAAGTCAGTAGGGGCGGGGTTTCCCCGCCCAGAAGTCGGGAGAAAGAAGAAGAAATAAAACTACCAGTCCCCAATCCCCAGTCCCTAGTTCTACTTGATGAAGTTGGTGCAGGTACAGATCCCGTTGAAGGAAGTGCATTAGCGATCGCTTTACTGAAATATCTCGCCAATCATACCCAGCTAACAATGGCTAGTACCCACTTTGGTGAACTCAAAGCCTTAAAATATGAAGATCCTCGGTTTGAAAATGCTTCCGTAGAATTTAACGAAACCACACTGTCACCCACTTACCGTCTCTTGTGGGGGATTCCTGGCCGTTCCAACGCCCTGAGTATTGCCTTGCGTTTAGGCTTAAAACCCGAAGTAGTCGCAGAAGCAAAAACTCAAGTCGGAGAAGCCACAGATGAAGTAAACCAAGTTATTGCCGGTTTAGAAGCCCAACGTCGCAACCAGGAAACCAAAGCCGCCGAAGCCCAAAAATTATTACGTCAAGCCGAACGATTATATAAAGAAGTTTCCGACAAAGCCGCGTCCTTAGAAGCCAGAGAAAAAGATTTGCGGGCTTCCCAAGAAATCGCCGTTCAACAAGCAATTACCCAAGCCAAAGGCGAAATTGCCCAAGTCATCCGCCGCTTGCAAAAAGGCACACCTAACGCCCAAGATGCCCAACAAGCCACCGCATCCCTAAGTCAAATTGCCCAAAAATATGAACCTGCACCCCCACCTAAACCTAAGCCTAGGTTTATGCCAAAAGTGGGCGATCGCGTGCGAATTCCCAAATTAGGTCAAACCGCCGAAGTTTTAACAATTCCTGATGCTGACGGCAACTTTAATGTCCGGTTTGGCATCATGAAAATGACAGTCCAACTCCAAGATATAGAATCCTTAGATGGACAAAAACCCGAACCCATAGTTAAACCAAAACCAGCCCCAGCAGTAGTTACACCACCACCAGCCCCAGCCATTCGTACCTCCAAAAATACTGTGGATTTGCGCGGAAAACGAGTGGCCGATGCCGAATACATCTTAGACAAAGCTATTTCTGAAGCCGCTGGCCCCCTATGGATTATTCATGGACACGGTACTGGTAAACTTAAGCAAGGAGTCCACGCCTTTCTACAACAACACCCTAGAGTTACCCACTACGAACCAGCCGAACAAGCTGATGGCGGTACTGGTGTCACCGTTGCCCATATCATATAGCAGGAGAGGCAAGGGAGGTAGGGAAGTAGGGGAAGTAGGGGAGGTAGGGGAAGTAGGG
>NZ_JADEVZ010000152.1 GCF_015207875.1 Dolichospermum sp. LEGE 00240 | reverse complement strand
GGACAGGTTACAGGTGACAGGGGACAGGGGACAGGTTACAGGGGACAGGGGACAGGTTACAGGGGACAGGTGACAGGTAATAGGAACATCTTAACCAATTACCAATTACCAATTACCAATTACCAATTACCAATTACCAATTACCAATTACCAATTACCAATTACCAATTACCAATTACCCATTATCAATTACCAGTGATTTAGACAACTTGTACTACTTCAGCGATTTCGGGAATTTTTTCTATAAGACGGCGTTCAATACCCATTTTCAGAGTCATAGTAGAACTTGGACAAGAACCACAAGCACCCTGTAATGAGACTTTAACAATCGGTCCATCCAATTCTACGAGTTTTACGTTACCACCATCAGACATGAGATAAGGACGCATCTCGTCTAATACGCTTTCTACATTTTCTATCGTTAGTTCCATAGGTTTAGACCTGTTCAGTAAATAAATTGGTAATTATCCGAGTTGCTAATTATCTAGTTTAGGCTGGAAATGGATAATTAGTCATTAGTCATTAGTCATTGGTTATTGGTCAGTTGTCAGTTGCAAAAGAATATTTTTCTCCCCTGCTGGCTGTTCCCTATTCTAGTAGCTGAATATGAGAATAAACAAACTCGGTAATTGATTGAGGAGTTGCAGTTTTCCCATCTTCATATTCTGCCACTATCTGCTTTGTCAAAATGTAATAATCACCAAATTTTTGATATGTATCCGTAAATTTGAGAATGCTATTAACATCATCTGTATGCGAATTGCGAAAAACCACATGATAAGCAGAAGGGATATAACCGCAGTCTGTATCTAGGAATTGCTCAGAATTAATCTCCAAAGACATCCGACCCATAACCCGAACTTCTTGATATATTTTTTGGTTACGGATTTGATAGCGAGAATCAGTATTTTCACTCTTGACAAAAACCGTTACACCATGATTTTCTACCGTTTCAACCAAAATAAAGTCATGTTGACCATAAGAATCTAGAAAACTGGTTTTCTGACAGCGGGTAACTACTTCCTGTAATTGAATATCAATTCCTGCTGCTATTTGTTTATCTGCGACTTCTGTAACTTGTATATTCAGGTTTGGGTCAATTTGAATCTTACCAGTATAAACTTCACCTTCCTGTAGCAGTTGCACATCGGCGGCATAACCGGGAAAGTTTTCATTCCAAGTGTAACGACTTTCATAAGCAGTTTGAAACAAAGTTTCTGCCGTTGACTGAATTGCCATATCACCACTTTGACTGCGCTTTTCTACTAGTTTAATGCAAAGTTGTTGTTTTTTAAATTGTACAGAAATATATTTGTGTTTTTACGTGGGATGTGGTAAGTGGCAGCTTTCCAGAGGATTATGTTGTTTGGGTCTATTCCGAGTATAGCATAAATTAAAATTGTCAGAATCAGGATGTCCAGGATTTGAGGATTTTCAGGATTTTTGTTGATGATCTGGTGAAGTCACAGATCTAATTTCTTTTATAGTGTGAAGATGATTTTTTATCCTTAAATCTGGATGTTTATAGACAATCAAGAAATCACATCCTGGACATCCTGATTCTGACAAAATATTATTGTTGTCATCCAGAACCCCGTGAACATTCCCCAGCAGAACCAGGGAACGAGGGAAAATCTCACAATCACATCCTGTTAATCCTTAAATCCTGGACATCCTGATTCTGACAAAATATTATTGTTGTCATCCAGAACCCCGTGAACATTCCCCAGCAGAACCAGGGAACGAGGGAAAATCTCACAATCACATCCTGTTAATCCTTAAATCCTGGACATCCTGATTCTGACAAAATATTATTGTTGTCATCCAGAGCCTCCCGTGAGCATTCCCCGGCAGAGCCAGGGAACGAGGGAAAATCTCACAATCACATCCTGTTAATCCTTAAATCCTGGACATCCTGATTCTGACAAAATATTATTGTTATCATCCAGAGCCTCCTGTGAACATTCCCCAGCAGAGCCAGGGAACGAGGGAAAATCTCACAATCACATCCTGTTAATCCTTAAATCCTGGACATCCTGATTCTGACAAAATCACAATTAACATCACCAAAGAAACTCCCTACAACCCTTTTAATAAACCCATTATTTTTTCATAAGCAGCAGTATTTCCTTGAGCCATGAACAATTGCGCTGCTCGTTGCAGGTCTTCTCTGGCTTTTTGTTTGTCACCAAGTTCATAATAAACAATTCCCCGGTTGTTGTAGGCTTCGGCATAGTTAGGATTAAACTTGATAGCTAGGTTGAAATCATCTATTGCTCCTTGCTTATCTCCTAAATCATCACGGACAATTCCCCGGTTGTTGTAGGCTTCGGCATAGTTAGGATTAAACTTGATAGCTAGGTTGAAATCATCTATTGCTCCTTGCTTATCTCCTAAATCATCACGGACAATTCCCCGGTTGTAGTAGGCTTCGGCATAGTTAGGATTAAACTTGATAGCTAGGTTGAAATCATCTATTGCTCCTTGCTTATCTCCTAAATCATCACGGACAATTCCCCGGTTGTTGTAGGCTTGGGCTAAGTTAGGATTAAACTTGATAGCTAGGTTGTAATCATCTATTGCTCCTTGCTTATCTCCTAAATCATCACGGACATTTCCCCGGTTGTTGTAGGCTTCGGCATAGTTAGGATTAAACTTGATAGCTAGGTTGTAATCATCTATTGCTCCTTGCTTATCTCCTAATTCATTACGGACAAGTCCCCGGTTGTTGTAGGCTTCGGCATAGTTAGGATTAATCTTGATAGCTAGGTTGTAATCATCT
>NZ_JADEVZ010000042.1 GCF_015207875.1 Dolichospermum sp. LEGE 00240 | reverse complement strand
ACCACCAGTTTTAGCTGCTGGAATTAAATGTTCTATTAGTTCCCACTGTTCTCTAGTTAAGTTGCTGGAGTATACTTTACTCATTGCTCTCTACGGTTCTGTATCTTTGTATTTACAGATTATACCCTGAGAGCTTTTTTTACTCAACTTCTAACTTTTCAAACACCCTCTAAGTAATGAATGGATTACATCACCAATCACTTTATCTGAATGAGGTTGTAGCGGTTGCAAAAGAGTATCAACAGTAATGATTTGATTTAAGGGGACTGTTTGAAAAGAATTACCTAAGCTAAAAACCAACGTGGCAAATTCATCAATCCACAGTGGTTTAGCAGTTAAGTTAGTAAAGCGTAAAATTGCGCCAATTACTGTCCAGAGCAATAGCAATATTAACTGGAAAGTGAAATTCTTGTTTTTATACATAATTAATTGAAACCGTTTTAAGCTTTGTGTAGGTTGGGTTGACGCAAGAAAACCCAACATTTAAAATATTCGATTAATTTTGCACTGAAGACTTAGAACTGATTATTTTTGATGAAACATCAAACTTAACCATCTCACAAAACCATTAAAATCATTCCTAATTTATGGAGCGCCTAAAATTGAATATTAATAGTATCAGAAAACCAATCATCATTAATTAACTGTTCTAAAGTATAAGGACATTGCTCAGGAAAAGTGTTTTTCTTTAATCCTGTTTTTGCTATCACATACTTAATAGCTTTTTGATAATTATTTTCTTTTTCTTCATTTAAGTGTTTTCTTAAATTCCTAGTCATATCTGTTTCTAATTCATTCCGGAAATTAACAATTTCCGCTGCCCAGTGACGACGATTTATACTTTCTGCTTCCCAATATTCAATTAATAATAAATGAATGATGATTTGTCTCAAATAACTTTCCCCACTACGTTTAGTATCTCTAACCAAATTTTCTAAAACCTCACTTAAGCTATCTACATCTAAATCATTTAATTGATCATTTTTTATTTGTTCCAAAGTCATTTCATACCAGGCTAAATAGTCTGATTTATATAATTTTTTTAAGTTATTTGTGCTTAAAGTTTGCATATTTCTACCTCAAAAAATAATATAATTTGATTATACCCCATAAAAATCCTCATGCAGAATTTCCTAATTTACAGTGCTTTACGGTGCTATGCGGTACAAGAACCCCACTCAGGGCTATGATGTATTTCATTATTAATTGAAAACGTTTTAAGCTTTGTGTAGGTTGAGTTGACGCAAAGAAACCCAACATTTAGAATATCCAATTAATTTTGCACAGGTAGCTATCAATTGTCAATTGATAATTCATATCAGATTCTATTTATTCCAAGGCTATTTATTCATCCTCTGTATTTTCTAGATCATGAAAAATTCCCTCTATATCTTGTGAACCATGTAAGATACGGACAATTTCAATACCCTGATCAATGACTCGGTAAAAAATTAAGTAGCTGTTTACAGGAAAACTTCGCAAAGAAAAAGCTAGTTCAGGGCGTTCCTTACCCATTTGGGGAAATTTGGCTAGTTTGGGAAAAGTGGATCGTAGGATGTCAAAAAGTTTGTCAGCAGCTTTGAAGTTATTTTGCGCCACGTATTTCCAGATATTCTCAATATCTCCTGCTGCTTGGCTAGAAATGCGAAATTGACTCATACAAAATCACTTTCAACTTCACTTTTCTGAACTCTGGCTTTAATATTTGCAAAAAAATCTGTTAGCGACTCTTCATCATATTCAGTGTACTCACCATTTTCTAGTTGCTGAATACCAATGTTAATTTCATTGCGTAAAGCTGCTAATTTGAGTTTTTGCAGTTCTTCCTTAAGGTTTTGCAGTTGATCTAACATCTGTTGAAATTCTTGTGCTTCCTGCACTACAACCTCAGCTTTGCCATTGACAGTCAACACCAGTGGGGATTTTGTCAACTTAATTTTTTCTACGTAGTCTTTGGCGTTACGTTTGAAATCGGTAAGAGTTTGGATATTTTGGAGATTAATTCTAGTTTGCATCGCAGCTAATAAAATACTGAATAATACATATTATAAGATGTTTTGTGGCTGTTTCTGCTATAGCTACCCAAGAGATTTAGAATAGAAAAAAACTTATTTGAGCAAAGTGACTCAAAAAACCGTAACCCAAAATGGGGAAGTCCCACACAGCAGCAATACTACCTATTACTCCCTGCTAGGACTACAACCCTCAGCATCTGTAATTGATATCCGTCGCGCTTATCGAGAACTGAGCAAACTCTATCATCCAGATACGACAGAATTACCTGCTAATATTGCTACAGATCAATTTCAGCAAATTAACACAGCTTACGCGACCCTGAGTAATCCAGAACGGCGCTTAAACTATGATGCAAAAATTGGCTATTCGCGGTTTGGTGTCATTCAAGTCCCACCAGACTTAAACCACCCCGTGCATAAGCCGTATGATTTTTCCAAATCAATGTATCTGGATGCCAGCGATCGCCCCTTGTCTTCTGGAGAAATATTTGTATTATTTATTTTGGGGTTAACCATAGTTGGTTGTATGCTGTTAGCGCTGGCGATCGCCATTCTCCGTGGAGAAGCAATCAGTTAAACTCAATTTCCCACCTCTAAAATAGCCGAATAACTTTGAATTAAATTGCTTATGCTTTCCTCTGATACACCCCTATATAGTCACTCTTTACCACAAATCGAACTATGGCTAAAAAACCAAGGTTGTCAACAAGACGATACCCAACTACATTGTTGGCGTGTCCAACGATCTAGTTGGGAAGCAGAACTTTGGTTAGACACTGAACAAATTACAGTTCGCTATTTTCAATCAGGAGAAAACCGTCAAGATATACAACGTTCCTTTAAATATTCCTTGAGTCGAGAAGACATCGAAGAAGCGGTTTTTTCAGGACCATAATTTGGAGGAGTCAGGAGTCAGGAGGTAGGGGCGCAGGGCCTGCGCCCTCTTTGATTGATTACCGCATCTAAAACCCAAAATCGTCACACCTTCCCAAAACGACGTTCTCGTTGTTGATAAGCAGATAAAGCTTGATGAAATTCATGACGGTTAAAATCCGGCCAAAGAATATCAGAAATATAAATTTCACTATAAGCCATTTGCCAAAGTAGGAAATTAGATAATCGCATTTCCCCACTGGTGCGAATTAATAAATCTGGATCTGCGATTCCAGCCGTATATAAATGAGCTTCAAATACTTCTTCAGATATATCTTCCGGCTGTAGTAAATCTTCTTTAACCTTTTGAGCGATCGCCCGACAAGCCTGTAAAATCTCCTGCCTACCCCCATAATTAGTCGCAATTGTAAACCGGATACTCCGATTATCCTTAGTTTGATTCATAGAATGGGAAATCTCAGCCTGAAGAGCCTGTGGTAAAGCCGATAAATTACCCACAAACTGAATTTGCACATTTTCCTCCACCATTTCCCGCAGTTCTTGCCGTAAAACCCGCTGAAATAGATTCATCAAAAATTCCACCTCTTCCTCTGGTCTTTGCCAATTCTCCGTTGAAAAAGCATAGGCAGTTAGGGCTTTAATTCCCCAGTCCTTGCAACAGCGCAGCAAATCCTTGAGAGCATTGACACCAGCTTTATGACCCATAATGCGGGGTAGACCACGACTTTTTGCCCATCGGCCATTACCATCCATAATTACTGCGACGTGCTGAGGTAGTAATTCTTGTTTTAAATCAAGAGGTAAATATTGCAATTCAGTTTGTTGTGTTTTCATTTTTTATCTTGAGAAGCGGTCGTACCCCTACGGGTAGCGTGTCGAAGGCAAGGTAAGCCAAGTAACCGGGACATTAATTTTAGTGATTGATCACCAAGTTGACGAACTAAACTTAAAAGACCAGGTGCATGAGCTTCCCGATCTACAGTCGGAGAAAATCGAGCCTCTAAGGACTCTTTGAGCTTTTTAATAGTTAGTGGTCTATATAGAGTTCCCTTTTCCGCTAAGGAAATAGAACCCGTTTCTTCAGATACAACAACACAAATACAATTTTCGACCCTTTCAGTAATTCCCATTGCCGCCCGGTGGCGTGTTCCCAACTGCCGCGACGCTGTGCGTCCTGAAAGTGGTAGAATTATACCAGATGACACAATGCGCGAACCACGAATTAACGTTGCTCCATCATGTAGCAAGGTTTTTGGTTGAAAAATAGTTTGGATCAGTTCTTTAGAAACTTCAGCATTTAGCTTCACCCCTGGCACTGAAAAATCTTGTTCTTCAATAGGTCCTGTGGTTTCTAAAATTAGTAAAGCGCCAATCCGATTTTTTGATAACTCTTTAATTGCATCAACAATTTCATCAATTACACTATCCGACTTAGGAATTGCTCTAGCATTATTTTGAAATAACTGCCAAAATTCCCCACGTCCCAATTGTTCCAAAAAACGGCGAAATTCTGATTGCAGCGCCACAGCCATAGCCACAGCACAGCCAATCACCAATTTTTCCAGAACAAAATTTAGCAAAGGTAATCCTAACTTGCCACTGAGCGCCGAGCAAAGCATTAAGACTATAAACCCTCGCACCATCCATAATGTGCGCCGTTCACTAATAATCACCAGGATCATGTATGTCAGTGCCAGCACCAACATCATATCCAGAGTCCCAAGGAGCAAGGACTGCGACCAATCTCCCAGGTTTATCAGCCATTGCTTCCACCAATCTCTCATGACATCTGGATTCTTATAGTCATTTGTCAGTTGTCGTTAGTCATTAGTCATTGGTTCTTAGCTAATGACTAATGACCAAGGACTACTGACTATTTAAGTCTTTCTGGTAGGCAATCCTGTCGAATCAAGTCTTGATAAGTTTCGCGCTGCAAAATTAAATTTGCTTCGCTATTTGCCACTACAACTGCTGCCGGTCGAGGGAGGCGATTGTAGTTAGATGCCATACTGTAATTGTATGCACCAGTTCCCATAACTACGAGAATATCATTTGCTTCAGTTTTTGGCAGTTGGGCATTTTTAATCAGAATATCTCCTGATTCGCAATGTTTACCCGCCAATGTCACGATTTCGGTGCAAGGAGCAGATATTTTATTCGCAACCACCACCCGATAAACTGATTGATAGGTGATAGGACGGGGATTATCTGACATTCCGCCATCAATCGCCACGTAGGTGCGAATTTCAGGAACCACTTTGGTAGCACCAACTGTATAAGCAGTGACACAAGATGTGGCAATAAGCGATCGCCCTGGCTCACAGAGTAACTTTGGTAAAGGCAAATTTTCCGATATACAAGCAGCTTGTACAACTTCACAAATTGCCTTCGACCATTCCACAATAGTTGGGGGATCATCAGATTCTGTATATTTAATCCCTAGACCACCACCAACATTTAATTCTGTCACCTGCAAACCATGTTTAGCCGCATCCCTTAACCACTGCACCATCACAGCCGCTAAATCTCTATGTGGTTGACGTTCAAAAATTTGTGAACCAATATGAGCGTGTAACCCCACACAGTTTAAACTAGGCTGTTGACTCACAAAGGCAAACACCTCTTGTAAATCATTAGGATCAAAACCAAATTTACTATCTAAGTGTCCAGTGCGAATATATTCGTGAGTATGGCATTCTATCCCAGGAGTTAAGCGTAGCATGATCCGAATGGGCGAAGGAGAAGAATTTTCCATATTCTCCCCGGCTATCTTCACCAGCATATCTAATTCATGCCAGTTATCCGTTACAATAGTACATCCAGACTGAATCGCTAAAACTAACTCGTCATGAGATTTATTATTTCCATGTAAGTAAATTTTATCAGGACTTATACCCGCATTCAGCGCAGTATAAAGTTCGCCACCGGAGACTACATCAATTCCTAAACCTTCTGAGGCCACAATCGCACAAACAGCTAAACAATTCCAGGCCTTAGAAGCATAAAGTACCTGAGATTCTCCCTTGTAATATTCCTTGAAGGTATCTCGATATTGTCTACAAGCTGTCCGCAGGGTTTCCTCATCTAAAATATATAAAGGTGAAGCAAACTGTTCAACTAGGGTTGTAACATCACACCCACCGATTTCCAGATGATCATGATCATTAACTCTCGCTGTCAAAGGTAAGAGTTGTTGATTAGGAGAAATATCCGCACTGTCACCAGTTGTTGACTGTAAATATTGACGGCCAGAAAGTTGAACTTCGACGGGGTAAGTCGATACCATAACTAATAAGAGTTGTCTTTGTGAAAAATCAGGCCATGAGCATATGTCCTAATTTCCAGTTTACCCTCTCATTGGTAATGGATAATTGGTAATTGGTAATTAACCTTCCTCAATCCTCAAAAATTGTGATTTCATCCGACTTAAAAATTCAATCTTTAACCAAAGATAATCTCACTGAACTATTAGAACTAGATAAGGCCTGTTTTGATGGTTTATGGACTATGGAAGGCTACCTACGAGAGTTAGAAAGTCCTAATAGTCATTTTTTGGGTTTATTTTCACCTTTTAATCACTGCGAATTGCTAGGAATGGGGTGCTTCTGGTCAATTTTAGAGGAAGCACACATTACAATTTTGGCAGTTCATCCCCAATATCATGGTCAAGGACTGGGAAAAGCTCTATTATATTCCCTGCTGCAAACTGCGGTGGATATTGGTTTGGAGAGGGCTACCCTCGAGGTCCGCGATTCTAACCACGTTGCTATTTCTTTGTATCAAAAATTTGGTTTCAAAACTGCGGGAAAACGACGGGGTTATTACAAAGATAACAATGAGGATGCCTTGATTCTCTGGCTGTCTGAACTACAACAACCACATTTTCTCAAACATCTAGATCAATGGGCAACTTTCCTAAATTCACCCTTCTAGATTCCAACCGACAACTGACAACACCTGAGTTCGGTGTTAGGAGTTTCTCCTTCGGAGACGCTACGCGAACGGAGTTTCTCCTTCGGAAACGCTACGCGAACAGAGTTATGATTTTTTCAACGAGATCATAAGGGTTTGAGACTCATATTTGGGGTAGTTTTCCAAAAATTATCTTATGTCGAACTCAGGTGACAACTTACTAATACACTGCGGCGTAAATGAGACAACCATTCCCAATCGCTAAAAATCTTACTCCATCTTACTTTTGACTTTTGACTTTTGACTTTTGACTTCCGCCTTGCGGTGCTAATCTTCCAGTGATTGGGCTTGCACTTCAACCGCTTTTACATCAATTGTTCCCTCTGGTGTGAAGCGTTGGAATTGAAAGTTTTTAACCAATAGTTGTTCACCACAGTTAGCACATTGTACTTGGCTGTTATTTATCCCTGTTAATTCATACCCACAGACAGGACACTGGCTAGTAACTAAATTCTTTTGTAACCACCAGCGAAACCCCAAGAATGCTATCACAGGCAACAAAAACAATAACCCCAAAATAATTACTAAGGAATTAACTAACCAGCCCAATCCCAATGATGCTAATAACCAGGCGATCGCTAACAGGGTTAGCCACGGACGGATTTTCTCAAAATTAAATTGCAATTTTTTAAAGGTCATGTCTCTTGCTTTGTGCTAATAAAATATTAACTCTTCTTTAAAAATTATCTTTTCGTGGAGAAAAAAGTTTTTTATTTCGGTCTGATTATAACAAACACCACAAAATACAGCAGGAGTCAAGAGTCAGGATTACAACTGGCTTGCTGCCTGGTTTTGAATTTACATCCTGTACCTGATTAATGTGCAATTTGCTGTAACTACAAATGTAATTATTTTGAATTTTGAATTTTGACTTTCAAATATCGGATAGCTGACTAACTTCTAATTTTGCTGTTCTTCTAAACAATATTTAACAATTAACAGGCAATTCCTACCATCTGAATCACGTTCGTACACAACTTTATCCGCCAAACGGCGGAGTAAAAACCATCCATATCCACCTACTTGTAGAGTTCCCGGTTCTGGCTCGGTAATCACATCAGGATTAAATGGTTTTCCATAATCCCAAATTCTCACTTCCAGCCTATCAGTCCATAAACTGACTTGAATTTCTATAGTTGTTTCCGGTGGTAAAGCATGATGAGCATGACGAACTGCGTTGGTAAAACCTTCTGCTAAAGCTAGGTTGAGACGATAAAGTTGGCTATCTGACCAGCCATATTTAGGTAAATATTGGTGACAGAATTCTTCAAACCATTGTTGCACTGGATTTAAGAGCTTAAGATCGCTCCTTACCGTTCGATGGTCTTGCTGCACTATGCTAAGCATTGACCGTGACTTGAATAGAAAGTAATTGAACAGTAGTTGTGTTTTTGTGATTTGAGAAGTTCACATTTAGGAATGGTGATGATTAGATTAGAGATATTTTGGTTTTATAGCAACGGTCAAGGTGGTTAGGACATGAATTGTTCGTGTCAAGGTACCGTAGGTATTCATGAAACTCCATCCACAACAGGCTTTCACGCCTGACTCCCGACTCCTGCAACTCTATCCTCATCACTCATATACTCTTCCCGCAGTTTTAGTTCAGTTAGCGGCTGTTGATCTTCAAAAGTATATCTCTTGAAAAATACCAGTCACAAGTAGACCATCAAATAATTACGGCTATTTGTCAGATATGATTCTGTATATACTCTTGAAAATCACAGACGCTACTAGATTTAGTTTTAACTGTAACTACAACTACCTTAGAATAATCCTAAAGTTAAGGATTTGTCTAATGGCATTGCAGCACCGATACCTAACCATATGGTGACAAGAGTACCAAAAAGAAATACTGTTGTTGCTACGGGACGGCGGAAAGGATTTTGGAACTTATTCACGTTTTCCAAAAAGGGAACGAGAATTAAGCCCAGGGGTACAGCAGCCATTGCTAACACACCTAATAGTTTACTAGGTAGTGAGCGGAGAATTTGGAATACAGGATATAAGTACCACTCTGGCAAAATTTCCAAAGGAGTAGCGAAAGGATTGGCTGGTTCACCGATGACAGCGGGTTCTAGGACTGCTAGAGCCACAATACAGGCGAAAGAACCCATAATTACGACTGGGAATATATAGAGCAAATCGTTAGGCCAAGCTGGTTCACCATAGTAGTTGTGACCCATACCTTGGGCAAGTTTAGCTCTTAATTTGGGATCGCTCAGATCCGGTTTTTTTTGGGTTGACATTTCTAAATGCGCTCTCCGGCTGAAGTGAATTTAAAGTATTGATGAAAGCTATCAACAATACACCTAGCTTGAGTTTCCGATGGTAGTTTATGTCTACAACTGACAAGTTACAGCAGGTGGCGTAGTTAGGAGGTACAAAATTTAAACTTATGCACAAAGCCAGTTTTACTCCTGACTCCTGACTCCTGACTCCTCAATTCTGCTGTATTTTCTCTTTAGTTTAAAACAAACTACGATGATCTGGAAACACAAGTTTCGCCTATTTGCTAATAACTTTGATTACAAAGGTCCAGAAATACCTTGTTTGCGAATCATCAAGAAGTGGAACAACATGAAGACGGCAATTAACCAAGGGAGAACGAAGGTGTGGGCGCTGTAGTAGCGGGTGAGGGTGGCTTGACCAACACTAGAACCACCACGAAGTAAATCGGAGATGAGAACGCCGACTACGGGAATGGCTTCTGGTACACCACTAACAATTTTTACAGCCCAGTAACCAATTTGGTCCCAAGGGAGGGAGTAGCCTGTTACACCGAAGGAAACGGTGATAACTGCGAGGATAACACCACTGATCCAGGTCAATTCGCGGGGCTTTTTGAAGCCACCTGTGAGGTAAACGCGGAATGTGTGGAGAATCATCATCAATACCATCATGCTGGCTGACCAGCGGTGAATGGAGCGAATTAACCAACCGAAGTTGACTTCGTTCATGATGTACTCTACGGAGGAGAAAGCTTCGGCAACTGTAGGTTTGTAGTAGAATGTCATCGCAAATCCGGTGGCGAACTGGATCAGGAAGCAGACTAGGGTAATTCCACCTAAGCAGTAGAAGATGTTAACGTGGGGAGGAACGTATTTGGTGGTGATATCATCAGCAATTTCTTGGAGATCCAAGCGTTCCTCAAACCAGTCATAGACGTTAGCCATACAATCTTAAGGTCCTAAAAATAGATTGCGGTTGATAAGTTTTGTTATGCGAAGCTTAGTCGGCCATGACTATTCAACTAACCTCAGTTAGAGGGTTCGCTTCTCGCTTCATCCAAGAGAATGGGCTTCTATTTGTCCACGAGCGTAAATTTGGGTGTAACTCACCCTATTTTTGATAGATATTCCTGTCTTCTTGTCTTTACGAGCCAACGCTAACTATGTTGACTCCAAAGATGATTTTATCGTTGATCAGGAAGAATGGGCAGCTCATAAATTTGGACTAGCAACTTTATGAGAAGAATGCACTTCTTCTATAAAAAAAGTAACATAGTCGAGAGATAGATTTCATCAGCAACTGAGCATTACAGAAATTTTTAGGGAATTTGAGTCTGAGATGGCACTGAAATTAGGGTTCATTCACAAACGGGTTTGGCGGCTAGGATGGTTGCTACTATTGCTTTTCGGTTTGGTTTTGGGAGGATATGTTCCGCCGGCTTCGGCTTTGACTCCAGAACAGAAGTTAGTTTATGAAGTATGGCGAATTGTTAATCGCTCTTATTTAGATGGCACTTTTAACCATCAAAGCTGGCTTGCTGTACGACAAAAGGCGTTAAAAGGGCATTTTGCTAATCATGAAGCAGCCTATACTACTATTCAGGGGATGCTGAAGAGTTTGGATGATCCTTTTACCCGGTTTCTTGATCCTGAGAAATATCGGAGTTTGCAGGTTAGCACTTCTGGAGAGTTAACTGGTGTGGGTTTACAAATTACGCTCAATCCCCAAACTGGTGTGTTGGAGGTAATTACACCTATTAATAATTCTCCGGCGGATAAGGCGGGTTTAAAACCAGGCGATCGCATTTTGCAGATTGAGGGTTTATCTACAGAGAATCTGACTCTTGATGAGGCGGCGGCGCGAATGCGAGGACCAATGGGCAGTGTGGTTACTTTGTTAATTGCCAGGGAAGGAGAACAGGACAAGGAAGTTATCTTGGTACGCGATCGCATTTCGCTGAATCCTGTTGTTGCTGATTTACGATTATCCCCCCAAGGAACCAAGATTGGTTATCTATCACTGAGTCAATTTAGTGCCAATGCCGTTACTGAGTTGGCACACGCTATTTCTATTCTAGAAAAAAAAGGCGCGGATGCCTATATTCTTGATTTAAGAAATAATCCCGGTGGACTCTTACAAGCAGGAATTGAAACTGCTCGTTTATGGTTAGACTCTGGCACAATCGTTTACACTGCCAACCGTCAAGGCATTCAGGGAAGCTATGAAGCCTTTGGCCCGGCTTTAACCACGGATCCTTTAGTAATTCTCGTTAACAAAGGAACTGCCAGTGCCAGCGAAATCCTCGCGGGTGCATTACAAGATAATCATCGCGCCCAATTAATTGGAGAAACGACTTTTGGTAAGGGTTTAATTCAATCTTTGTTTGAATTATCCGACGGTTCTGGTTTGGCGGTGACAATTGCTAAATATGAAACTCCTAACCATCGAGATATTAATAAGTTGGGAATTAAACCTGATCAAATTATTCCCCAACCATCACTTAACCGGGAACAAGTCGGCACAAATGCAGATGCTCAATATCAAGCGGCTGTAGAACTTTTGAGTAAGAATTTGGTAATGGGTAATGGGTAATTGGTAATTGGTAATTGGTAATTGGTAATTGGTAATTGGTAATTGGTAGGAATTTCTTTCCCTATTCCCTATTCCCTCTTAACTGTCACCTGTCACCTGTCACCTGTTACCTGTCACCTGTCACCTAAATTCAAGTTGGTGATTTTTTGGTAAGCTTGGTCTATACAGGGTTTACCTCTGAGGTAGCCTGTATTAGCGCCAGGGCATAAATAAGTTAAAGTTTGTGGTGTGAAGCGATCGCTCAATAACTTAACGCTTTTGAGTTGTCGTAGCCAATGAAAAGTTTTAGAAGTGCGTAGTGGCATAGGTTCGCCATGCTGGTTAGGAAGTAAATGCCGTCCTGAAAATAACACGCCGTCAAATTCACGATAATATAAACAAGAAGAGCCTGGAGAATGGCCTGGTGTCCAAATTATTTGTGTTGTGGCATTGAGAGTGAACTCATCAGTAAAAGTGGTGACAGTTGCACCGGGCAATAAATAGGCTTCTTGTTCTTGGATGAGAATTTCGCAATTTAAGATTTGCTGATATTCTGCGGCTTTGCCAATAGCACCACGATGACTGATAAAAAACCACCTGACTCCCCCATGTAAGGACAAAAAATCCTGGTTTATTTGTTCTAAAGCTGGGCAATCTATGAGAATATTTCCTTCATTGCTGATAATGAAGTAAGATGTTCCTCCTAAAGTGTCCCGATTAGGTGGAAAGGCAAAAATACTGTTATTCGTAAAAATCAGAGGATTTTCTGGCGTTGACGGGCTTTTTGTCAAGATAGAACGTGGTGGTTTAGTCTTGTAACTCGACTGCTGGGGAAAAGAAGACATAAATGAAAAAACTCAAACTCAAGGAGTGGTGAACAATCAGGTTACAGTGTATTCACCATGACTGTGAACTGTGATTGAAAAATTAAGGCGTGCAGTCTTGCTTATAATTAAAATCTGTAACAAAAATTATAAGTAGGGCATTTTATCAAACATAGTGAAAATAATATGGCATTTTGGTTTCTCCTCCTTCTGGGGTCATTGACTTATTTAATGATGCAACAAAGCGTTGCACGGGCTACAAGAACCCCTGTATGGTTATTGTGGTTGGTTTTAATGACACCTGCATTTGTATTGACTGGTTGGACGCTGATATATGGTCCTAAACAAGCTCCCCCATCAGCACTCATTCTTTGGGTATCGGGAGGTTGTTTATTATTATATTGGGTATTGTTTAATCGGGGTCGGCAATTACCCGTAAATCCCCAAAATGAATCTCCAGAAAATCTATCACCATCAGATAATCATCCTCCCGGAGAAACAGCACCTGTCCGTCCCATAGACTTAGCAGAAGAAAGCCAATTGCGAAATTGTTTTCCCTGGTCTGTTTATTATGTGCAAAATATTGAGTATCGTCCCCAAGCAGTAATTTGTCGGGGACAGTTGCGAACTATGGCTAGTGCGGCTTATGAGCAGATTAAAGCTAATATTGAAGGACAATTTGGCGATCGCTTTTTAGTCATATTTCAAGAAGGAATGAATGATAAACCCTTCTTTGTATTAGTTCCCAACCCCCAAACAGTTAAACAAAATCACCAACAAGAACAAGACTCAGGAAAAATTTCCGAACCAGTCTTAGCATTACTATTGTTAGTAGCAACTTTATTCAGCACCACTTTTATCGGCTCAAAAATCGCGGGTTTTAATATCACCCAACTAGAATCTGATTTCACATTATTTCTTCAGGGTTTACCTTATGCTTTGGGACTAATAACTATCTTAGGAACTCACGAACTAGGTCATTATTTAACAGCGAAATTCTACAAAATTCGCACCACATTACCCTATTTTATTCCTATACCTTTTTTCTTAGGCACATTTGGTGCTTTTATTAAAATGCAGAGTCCCATACCTCACCGCAAAGCATTATTTGATGTGAGTATTGCAGGACCCCTGGCAGGATTTATTATGACTATACCTTTATTAGTTTGGGGTTTAGCTCATTCAGAAATAGTAGCTTTACCCGAAAAAGCCGGACTTTTAAACCCCAATGCACTCAATCCTAAATATTCGATTCTATTAGCTTTACTTTCAAAATTGGCTTTAGGAAGCGAATTAACTGCAAAATCTGCCATTGATTTACATCCAGTTGCAGTTGCAGGTTTTTTAGGATTAATTGTCACCGCATTAAATTTAATGCCTGTGGGACAATTAGATGGTGGTCACATTGTTCATGCTATGTTTGGACAACGGACTGCTGTGATTATTGGTCAAGTTGCCAGATTATTATTACTAATGCTTTCGTTTATCCGAGAAGAATTTTTATTTTGGGCAATTATTTTATTATTTGTTCCCTTAGTTGATGAACCTGCTTTAAATGATGTCACAGAATTAGATAATCAACGGGATTTTATGGGATTAATGTCAATGGCTTTGCTATTGTTGATTGTTTTACCATTACCCAAATTTCTAGCTAATTTGTTGCAAATTTAAGAAGAAGGAGTCAGGAGTCAGAAAGAAGTAGTCAGGAGTCAGGAGTCAGGAGTCAGGAGTCAGGATGAAGAAGAAGGAAGGAGGAAGAAGTAAAAACTAGCTTGCTGTCTGGCTTTGAATTTATATCCTGTACCTAATTAATCTACAATCTGCTGTAAATGTGATCAAGAGGCAAGAGGTAATTACCAATGACCAATGACCAATGACTAATTACCTATTACCAATGACTAATGACTAATTACCAATGACCAATGACCAATGACTAATTACCTATTACCAACCCCAATATTGTAGTCTAGGATTTTTGTGAATTAGCGGCTTCAGTAGCCTTTTTAGAAGCATCTGTGCTACCCATACGGATTTCAGAAGTGAAGGAAGCCATGCTAAAGCCACCAAACCGCTTTAGCACACTTACCCGCATCCGTAAATTAGGACTGGCAAACCATAGCCTTTCTTCAGACCACATGGTTTCATACTCAGTAATTAGAGTTAAAGCCCCATCATCACCGATTTTATAGCTACCAGCAACGGGGGCTTTTTCGGCATAACCCATTTCCCGAAGTAATTTACCTTCATCTGGGTTATCTGTATTGGGGACTGTGGCTAAAACAGTCGAACCCTGATGTTTTTCTTCGTCCCATTCCATTGTGCCATTCCAGGTAACTCGCGCCCCACAGGAAGCTTTATTTGGCGCAATTTCATACTGTTCACACAGTTTAATTACTTCTGGATGATCAGCGGCTAACATTTCAATTACAATGTCTGATTTGCCGTCTTCTGATTGTTTAAACGCTAAGTGGTGACTGGTGCGATGGGAAAACCATTTTCCAGCACTTAATTCAAAAAATCCTTCAATGTTCATAAATAAAGTTGTCCTGCATCACAATTTTAACAATGCCTTCTATTATTAAAAACTAGGAAGCAACTTTAAGTTCAACTCAACCTGAGTTCGACATAAGAGAATTGTTGGAAAACTCGCCCCAAGTATAATTCTCAAACCCTTACGATCTCTTTGAAAAAATCATAACTCCAAACTCCGTTCGCGTAGCGTCTCCGAAGGAGAAACTCCTAACACCGAACTCAGTTAACTCAGGTTGTTGGTTTCCTCAAGTCTTTGTAGAGAAATCCTGGCTGCTTCAGCAACGTTTTTATGACTATCTTTTTCTAGATATTTTAAAGCGGAGACACTTTTGGGAGTCGGTAAATTGCCTAAAGCCTCAGCTAGTCGTTGTCGCACTAACCAATCCTCTGATTGGGCAAAACGGAGAATATGGGTGACAGAATTGACATCGCGGATTTCGCCTAAAGCGGAAATAGCTGCTTGTTGGATGACTATTTCTTCGCTATTTAAGGCTTGGATGAGAATATCATGGGCGCGAGGGTCTTTGATATTACCTAAAGATACGGCAGCACTAAATCGCACTAACCAGTCTGTATCTTCATAAAATGCCCGTGATAGCACTTCTAAGGCTCTATTATCTTCTAGATATCCTAATGCACCGGCAGCATCAGCGCGGATGCCATAATCTGGGTCTGTTTCTAAAATTTTCACCAGAATAGAATAGCACTCTGGGGTTTTTTTGATTCCGAGAGCGAAGATTGCCATTGAGCGCAGTTGCAGGGATTCATCATCTAGAACCTTTTTAATTAAAGGGACTGCATCATCGGCAGATATATGACGCAAACTAGCAAGAGCTACCATGCGATCGCGCAAATTTGGACTTTCTAACTGAGTCGCAATTACTTCTAAACTTGGAGCAGCCATTTATTTGACAGCAATTTCTTAATTTATCTTTACTTTAACGTAATTGGGGCAATCTCAACTACGATTCTTGTGATTCTGATAATTTGGATGATTTTGGCGACAATAAACCCATTAATCATCTCAATCAAAGAGATGACACAAATCATAGTTCAGACTTTGGTATGATATTGTTACTTAAATAACCGTAAAACTTCATACCTATACTATGTCTTAAGAAAGAAGAGAATAGATCGGAATAGACGTAGGGTTAATGGAACGACTGTGAAAGACAGCGAAATTACCATTAGGAGAATGATCATGGTTTTAGTTAGCGATCGCCCAGGCACAAAGAAAATCACTGGCTTACAACAGAAGTTTATCTATGAAATTAACACGATGTCCGATGCTGAAAATCGCTTTTTAGAAGCCCAGCAAATGATGTGGCAATGTTGTCAAAACAGTAAATTGAAAGCAGTGATTGAGCCACATATTCAAGAAACTGAACAGCACATTGAAAACTTGAAACAGGTGTTAAATATTTTAGGAGAGCAACCACAACGAATTACTTGTGATCTTGCGACTGGTTTAATTAGTGAATGTCAAAAATTCACACTTCTAGCTGCGGATAATCCCAAAATTTTAGACGTAGGACTAGCAGAATGGCATTGTAAAATTGAACAATTGGAAATTGCTTGTTATCGTGGCTTAATTAAAGTTGCCGAGCAAATGGGACAAAACCAAATTGTCCAGTTGTTAGAGCAAAATTTACACCAAGAAGAACAGACAGCACAAAAACTGGAACAGTTGATGATGCAGTTAGTTCAAGAAGCAAAGCAACCTGAAGCTAAGGCTACTGCTAAGGCTCGTTAACCTAAACAGTAAGTAGGTTGGCGTTAAAAATTGTTGTTGGGGCAAGGGAACAGGGAACTCTTAACTGGGAACAGGAAGAGAGTTTTGGGCGATTTTACTTTTCTTCACATACCTTTAAATTTTTCGGTTTACCTATTTAGAAGCCTCTCACCTACCCGATAGGGAGGTGATGTTAGGAATACAATACGCGCGAGATCTTGTTAAGGGGTATGGGGGATCTGTAAATGCCTAAAATCACAACCTAAAACTTTTCAGACAACCTCTCAGCCGTCTGACTATAATAAAATCCCCGATTTTTCATGGTTCGGGGATTTTAATTTGCGAATTTTGATCACTCAAATCTCAAAAATTTATAAATCAGGAGGCAGAATTACGTCATCAATTGCATGAACAACACCGTTACTACCTTGGATATCTGCCTGAGTTACCTTGGCATCATTGACAGTTACACCTGTAGCCGGGTCAACTTTAACATTAATAATACCCCCTTCTACGCTTTTTACTTCCCCAGATTTTAAGTCAGTGGAGAGTACCTTACCAGGGACTACATGATAGGTTAAAATCTTGACCAATACTTCCTTATTTTCTGGCTTCAATAAATCCTTTAATGCGTCCGCTGGTAGTTTTGCGAATGCTGCGTCTGTAGGAGCAAAAATGGTAAAAGGACCTTTTCCTTGTAAGGTTTTTGTAAGTCCTGCGGCTTCTACAGCTTTAGCGAGAGTTTTAAAAGATCCATTTTTCTCAAGCAAAGTCACTAATGTTGACTGCGTAGGTTCGCTAACCGGTGCAGTGGGAGCTTCTGTAGCTGGTTGGGTAGGTTCGCTAACCGGTGCGGTTTCACTGGGCTTGTTACGGCGATTGTAAGGTGGTTCATTGAAAATACTTGGTCTGGGATTCATACCGCCCCTCCGTTGTGCTTGCGCTGGAGATGGAATGGTAGTCAAAAGACCGATACTCATTAATCCCATGATTGCAGTGATTTTGGGCAATAATTTGCTGTAATTAGCGTTCATAAATTTTGTTTGTATTGATTGCATACAAGTTATACCAAGATTTATGGCATTTTGCCAACTAAAAAGGTTCTTGACTCAGGAACAAAATTTTTCGCAAAAATTGAGGTAAGGTGATCAAAGAATTTAGAAATTGGTGGTCAGGTCTAGGAATATTTATCGAACAGAATTCAGGAGTCGGAATTGAGAATTTAGAATGAATTCTGTGCGATTTGTGAATGAATAACTGGGGTTAATACCCCCACAAAATCGAGTAATTTTCAATTTGATGGGCAACAACTCCACCCAGAAAATGATAAATTCACAGGAAAATCCTCAGAATTGAAGATACAATTATGAAATTAACAACTAAACAAGTTGCAGAATATACAATATGCTAGAGCTATATCAGTGGGAACTATCTCAATTTTCCGAAAAAGTTCGTTTACTCCTAGATTATAAAGGGCTGGAGTATCGCAAAATCGAAGTCGCACCAGGAATTGGCCAGTTAGAATTATTTCGGTTAACTGGACAAAAGCAAGTTCCAGTGTTAAAAGATGGCAATAGATATATTGCTGATTCTACAGAAATCGCTAAATATTTAGATTCAGAATACCCAGATAATCCTCTGATACCGACTGATCCCAAAAAACGGGCTTTGACTTTATTATTGGAAGATTGGGCTGATGAATCTATCGGTGTTAAAGGGAGAAAGGCTCTATTTGCAGCTATTAGTCAAGATCAGAGTTTTCGTAAGTCGTTGTTACCAGTTTCTACTCCAGATATTCTCAGAAGTGTTGTGGAAGGTGTTCCTGGTGATTTTCTCTCGGTGCTGGGTTTTGGTGTCGGTTTCACCCCAGATGTGGTAAATGCGGCTGTTACTAGCTTAAAACAAGATTTGGATATTATTACCCAATTATTGGTGGGTAGTCCTTATTTAACGGGTGATGAACCAACTTTAGCTGATTTAACGGTTGCTAGTTTATCCATGCTTTTGAAGTTCCCCGAAGGTGCTTATTTGGATTTACCGGTATCTCTTAGAGGGAAAGGGTTGTCGAGTATAGCCAATAATCCTGATTATGAAGCATTTTTCGCTTGGCGCGATCGCATCTACTCTCAATTTAGAAAACCATTACCAGGAATCACACCACCCGTAGGAAATTCACCCACAAGTATTCAAATTGATTAGGCAACAGGCAAGAGGCAAGAGGCAAGAGGCAAGAGGCAAGAAAAATATCAATATTTCCTGTTCCCTGTTCCCTGTTCCCTGTTCCCTGCTATAACAACTGACAACTGACAACAAACAAAAATGAATTTGGGATTACCATTAGGTTCTGTTATTGAAGGTTCTCTGACTGGGGGTTTGGAGGTCAGATTACACCCAGATATTTCTGTCGAAGATATGCGGGTAGGTAAATTTCTCGTGGTACAAGGGATGCGATCGCGCTTTTTCTGTATGCTAACAGATGTATCCTTGGGTATGGCGAATGACCGCATTACAGCTAGTCCTCCCAATTGGGAAGATAGTTTTTTGCGCGAAGTATTAGCAGGTAGCGGTACTTATGGGATGATCAACCTAGCACCGATGTTGATGTTTACCCCTGAATCTCCAGAATCTGGCTTTTCTCATAATGGTAAATCCTCTAATTCTTTTATCCCATCGTCCACTGGTTTAGCATCCTTTCAACCCCAAACCAGTACGACGATGGAATTATTACCTGTGAAAACTATTCCTAGTCACTTTAGCCAAGTTTACGAAGCCAATGAAGAGGACTTCCGCAAGGTGTTTGGCTGGGAAGATGACCCTCAACGCAACAACTTTTCTATCGGTAAACCCTTAGATATGGATGTGCCGATTTGCATTGATTTAAACCGCTTTGTGGAACGGAGTAATGGGATTTTTGGTAAATCGGGGACTGGGAAATCTTTCCTGACACGGTTAATTTTAGCCGGGGTGATTCGTAAAAATGCGGCTGTTAACTTGATTTTTGATATGCACTCAGAATATGGTTGGGAAGCAGTCGCCGAAGGAAAGAACGTTAATACTGTTAAGGGTTTAAAACAACTGTTTCCCGGACAAGTTGAAGTTTACACACTTGATCCAGATTCAACTAAACGGCGAGGTGTACGAGATGCACAAGAACTTTATCTGAGCTATGAACAGGTGGAAGTTGAAGATATTAAACTATGTAATCGTGATTTAGGACTTTCAGAAGCGGCTTTAGATAATGCCAATATCCTCTTTACAGAGTTGGGTAAATCTTGGATTATTCAATTACTCAATATGAGTAATGAAGATATTGAGATGTTTTGTGACGAAAAACGCGGACACAAAGGCTCAATTATGGCATTACAACGGAAACTTTTTCGCTTAGATAGTTTAAAGTATATGCGAAGTGCTTGTCCGCAAAATTATATTAAAAATATCGTCCAATCTTTAGAAGCTGGAAAAAACGTAGTTATCGAATTTGGTTCCCAGTCCAATATGCTCTCATATATGTTGGTGACGAATATGATTACCAGACGAATACATGAGCATTATGTGAAAAAAGCTGATAAATTTCTCCAAAGTAAAAATCCTTTGGATCGGCCCACACCATTAATGATTACAATAGAAGAAGCACACCGTTTTCTTGACCCAGCGGTGGTACAAAGTACAATTTTTGGGACTATTGCGAGGGAACTACGGAAATATTTTGTCACACTTTTGGTAGTTGATCAACGTCCATCAGGGATAGATAATGAAGTTATGTCTCAGATTGGGACTCGAATCACCGCTTTGCTGAATGATGAAAAAGATATTGATGCTATTTTTACAGGTGTATCTGGTGCGGGTGGTTTACGCTCAGTCTTAGCTAAGTTGGACTCTAAACAACAAGCTTTAATTTTGGGTCATGCTGTTCCTATGCCAGTAGTCGTGCGGACTCGTCCCTATGATTCTACCTTTTATTCCGAAATTGGGGCGATCGCTTGGGAAGAAAAAACAGATGAGGAAGTATTCACTGCTGCTGAACTAGCAAAAGCAGATTTAGGATTTTAGTAGGAGTCAGGAGTCAGGAGTCAAGAGTTCAGGGAGAAGAAAGAAGTTAGAATCCCCATTACCCATTACCAATTACCAATTACCCAAATAGCTCAAGTTCGGTTATCCGGCTAATCAAAAGCAACTTTAGAGGGGTTTTCGCGTCACTATGGATATGCGAACACAGTTTTTGGAGGTTAAAAAAAATAGTTATCAGCTTTTTGGCTTGATTACTGAGATATTTATCATCTGGGAACTTTACTATTGACTCTGTTTGTCGTAACATAAAATCAAAGTAAACTCATACTGACTCCGTTTTCAAAACCACTACTAGATAACTTAAACAAAAGAATTCTAGCCACCAATCCAATGTATTTCCGCTAAAACTCCAAAATTAAAATTATCGAGAGGGTAAGGAGACATATTTTTAGACTAACAACATCTTCATAAAGGTTGGATCAATATCAATCATGCCTGATGGTAGCTTTTCATATCCAGTGGTGTATATTATAAGCTTACGAATTGCCTTTGTTAAAAAAATATTGATTATGTTTAAGGAGTAGAGGATACAAGCACCAATGCCTACAGTCAAAAATCATACAGAGAATGTCAATGCCAAATTTACCGCTGATATGGTCAGAACCTATCTGCGAGAAATTGGTCGTGTACCTTTGTTAAGCCGTGAACAAGAGATTATCTACGGTAAACAAGTACAGCAAATGATGATACTGCTAGAAGCTAAAGAAGCTTTGAGCAAGGAAATTGATCATGAACCTAGTTTATCAGAATGGGCTGCCCGTGTTAATCAATCAGAAACAGAAATAAATCATCTGATGGTACAAGGTAAGCGAGCCAAGCAAAAAATGATTGAGGCTAATTTACGCTTGGTTGTAGCTATTGCGAAAAAATATCAAAAGCGAAATATGGAATTTCTGGATTTAATCCAGGAAGGTACTTTGGGATTAGAACGGGGTGTGGAGAAATTTGATCCTATGCGGGGTTATAAGTTCTCAACCTATGCTTATTGGTGGATTCGTCAGGCAATTACCAGAGCGATCGCTCAACAAGGTCGAACCATTCGCCTCCCAATCCATATTACCGAAAAATTGAACAAAATTAAAAAAGTTCAACGGGAGTTAGCGCAAAAGCTAGGAAGATCACCCTCACCCACAGAAATCGCCAAAGAACTGGAGTTAGAACCGGCTCAGATTCGTGAATATCTGAATATGGCGCGTCAACCAGTCTCTTTAGATGTGCGCGTCGGTGAAAACCAAGATACCGAATTACAAGAAATGTTGGAAGATGACGGTCCTTCCCCTGAGTATTACACTACTCAAGAGTTTCTACGTCAAGACTTGAATAATTTACTTGCAGAACTCACACCCCAACAGCGTCAAGTTGTCGCCTTACGCTTTGGTTTAGAAGATGGAAATGAAATGTCCTTGGCGAAAGTTGGTGAACGGTTGAACCTCAGTCGGGAACGAGTCCGTCAATTAGAGCATCAAGCTCTTGCACATTTACGTCGCCGTCGAGCTAATGTCAAAGAATACGTTGCCAGCTAGAAATGTGGACACGCAACAGCGTATTTCAAAACATCCCTCTTGGTGATGCGCCTCCTGAGTTGAAAACAGGGGGCGATTTTTTTGAAGAAATAGAAAAGGTTCTGCAAATTTCTGATTTATTTTGCGAAATCTGTAGATGGGAAGTTGTATCTACTGGCAGATCAATACAAGAATTAAACATGGAAACAGGCTGAGAATTTTCAATCTCGATTTTACATCCCTCCGGTGGAGGATTTTATGAAGTGATGGATAAATTTATTAACTAATGATAATCTGAGATTATTCCCCAAATTTACATAAATAGTAAGTTTTTGCTGAATTTAAAATTAAATATATAGATAAAACTTTTGAGGGAATCGTCAGTAATGAGTATTCAGTTATTATGGCAAAAATCCAGGAAACAACAATAGTTAACTTTATTACAGGAGAAATCCGATGCTTAATCATATTTCCAAATTAATGACTTCTAGCCAATTTAAATTTCCCATTCTTGGACTAATTGTTTCGGCTGGTATTTTGGGTATTAGTTATTCTAGTCAACAACATTACAAACTCCTCTCATCAACAGCCTTAACTACTAATTATGTAGTACCCATAAATCAAAGACAGATTAACTTTGATCCTGCTGTGATTAAAGAGGAAGCTATGCAAAAATCACCAGTGAATATTTCTAATCAGATATCTACTGATAAGTTAACAGAAAATATCACAGCATTATCTACAAATACGAGAGAATTGGGGAGAAAAGGACAAGTCCAATTTCCCGAACAAGATGGGACTTATCTTTATGGACAATCATCCACACCAAATGAATTAGGACAAGGTTACATTCTCTTTCAAAAACAACAAGGTAAAATTATTGGTGCTTTGTATTTTCCTCACTCTGAATTTAGTTGTTTTCAAGGAACTTTGGCTAAGTCAGGAGAATTAGCAATGACGGTGAAAAGTTCTCCCGGTGAAGTTGGTGCAATAGAGGTTGCTACAGCTAGTACAATCCCTAAAGTTAATGAAAATGAGTTCACAACTTATCCTTATTCAGTAACTTTACAAGACTATCATCAGTTGAGTTCTGTAAGTTCTAATGATAGGGAAATTTTGCAGATGTGTCAACAAGAAAGCGATGGTTTTAAATAAGTAGGTGGACGTAAATAATTGTCCTTGGGATATAGCATTTTTTAGTCAGGTACAAGAACCCCACCCTGAACCCCCGCAAGCGAGGAGGAGGCTATAAATATACTCGATATAATTAGGAAATGCTATAAAGCAGGGAGAAATAATTTAGAGGATGTTTGAAAAGTTTCCGGCGATTAGAAATCGCTACTACACAAACAAAGTCCACCTGCGTGGACTAAGGAAAAATCAAGACTTTTGAACCCACGTATCCCTTACGCGACCGAAGGAATAGGTGGGTTTCGTCTGTGTGGTTCCGCGACTTCTAGTCGCCCTTGCAAGTAATAAATTAGACTTTTCAAACACCCTCTTAATGACCAATAACCAATGATCAATGACTAATTTGAATTAATACTCAATTCCGGCTTGTGCTTTCACGCCTTGATCCTTGAAAGGATGCTTAACTAATGTCATTTCAGTGACTAAATCGGCTTTTTCAATTAATGCGGGTGGTGCGCCTCTTCCCGTGAGAATTACGTGCTTGTCTGCTGGTTTTTGAGCTAAACCTGCTAGGACTTCTTCAACCTGTAAATAACCCAGTTTCAGAGCAATATTAATTTCATCAAGGAGAACTAATTTAAAGTCTGGGTTGTTGATAAATTCTAGGGATTTTTCCCAAGCAGCAGCAGCTTTATCCAGATCACGATCACGATCTTGAGTTTCCCATGTAAAGCCTTCTCCCATTGCATGAAATTCCAGTTGGTTTTCCCAATGGCTAAAAGCGCGTTTTTCTGCTGGTTCCCATGCGCCTTTGATAAACTGCACTATAGCTACTTTATATCCATGTCCGAGCGATCGCAACACCATTCCCAAAGCCGCTGTAGTTTTACCCTTTCCATGACCAGTATTAACAATAATTAAGCCTTTTTCCGGTATGGCTTTGGCTATACGTTGATCTTGGACTTCTTTCCGTCGCTGCATTTTCTGACGGTATTTTTCATCAGTTTGGGATGTTGATATTACCTCATCAATTAACCGGGAAATCTCTTGATCTGCTGAATCTGGATGTAATTCTTCTGGTGTGTCGCTTTTCATAAATCCTGTTGATAAATAACTGTTAAGACTAAGAACATGAAGTATAATTTTTCTGCTTCGACAAATTCATTAGTTATGATAGACCAGAAATCACATAAATTATGTTAGCTGTGATCTTAATAAAAAGTAGAAATATCTGTGAGGGTTGGCATCGGTTTCCGAGTTAATCCTCTGGGATAATCTTATTGTAAACCAAAAAGAGCGATCGCGTCTCGTATCCCTTACATTACCGAAAGAACAGAGATAGCGCAACCTAGTAATCGCTTTAAAAATTCAAAAATTAACCGTGAAATTGATTCATAAGTGTTTATCTACAAGCTATTAAGTCAATACCAGATTTACCAATTTCATGCCCAATGAAGTGATATAAATCAGGAGGAAAGAAAGGAGTTAATTCCACTAATTTACCGAATTCATCTCTAGTGATAGAATGTGATATTAATACTATTGAAGATTCAGCTAAATTCTTTTTTTCAAAAGTATAACCAAAAACTATTGTCCATCCTCCCTTCTCTTGCATTTTGCGGGTTAGGCAATGGCAGTTTCCATTGTACATAAGCTTAAAGAACGAACTGATCTCACCCTGCAAGAATTTTTCCTCAGCTTCATTATCGAGTTCACTCCGTATTTCTTTTAGATCGGAATCATCAAGTTCTTGTGATGCGGATACTCTCTGCATATATTTTTCTGAATTGAGAATATGCAATATTTCAGATAGGTTTTTTTCAGTTATTTCTCCAGAAGACCCTTCATTAGAATTATAATGTTTAATATTTACGTACATTTCAACCACCACACTTAAGTTAACAGGTAATTAATTGCGTGACAATATCAATATTTGGGTTACGTCGCAACAATCCCCTCACAATAGTATTATCAAAATTCTCATCAGCCAGCAGTTTCAACATACTTCCCGTTCTGCTTTCCGCACCAACAATCTATCACGCAACCCTTGGGAATCAAATCTGGCCTCATTTATTTTACGAATTTCCTGTGCTTGTTGCTGTCTTTGCTGTAAATACACTTCCACTTCTTGTTGATGATTGAGATAGAAGGCAATGGTAGCATAAATATCAGCAAGTTTAAGGGATGGATAACGATAAGCAATTTCTTCTGCTGTTGTTCCTTGTTTAAAAACAGCAATTACCGTATCGAGTGTTACACGAGTTTTACCTATCCTAATCACACCATCAGTGGTAAATTCCAATGGTGCAGGTTCGGATGCGATTCCTTCAGAGAGACTCACTAACGCTTGTGCCATAATTAATAACAAGTTAGTTATGTTTAATAATAGCAAATATTGGTTGAGATATACCTTTGGATTTGCTCAAATAGAAATAGAAAATTGGATGACTTCCGAAGTATTATCTTCAGCATTGCCGCTAATTTATATAGCTGCATAACATTTTAGCAACTTCCCTACATTTGAATACGATAACATTGTATTCGGCATATTTACTATTCAGGATTTCTCAAAAATGTCACAAAAGCCAGGTAAAAAAATTGCACCTATCCCCATGTCTAACAATGTTAGCGTGGTTGACTTGATTGATACCTATTTTACCGCTTACAACTCAGCCCGGTTGCGGGAAGCCTGTCAACTGCTAACTAAGGAAGTGTTTCAAGAGGGTGTCACCGTAGGAGTAAGCCTATCTGGGGCGATGACACCGGCAGGTTTTGGAGTTTCCGCCCTTGCGCCTCTCATTCGCAATGGTTTTATTGACTGGATGATTTGCACAGGTGCGAATCTTTACCATGATATGCACTATGGTTTGGGTTTTGAACTATTTGCGGGTAGTCCCTTTTTAGATGATGTCAAATTGCGAGAAGAAGGAACAATCAGAATTTATGACATTATTTTTGGTTACGACGTACTGCTAGAAACGGACGCTTTTATTCGCAAAGTTCTCCAAGCTGAACCTTTCCAAAAACCCATGGGAACGGCTGAATTTCATCATTTACTGGGTAAGTGCGTCTGGGAAATCGAAAAGCAATTGGGTGTCAAAAATTCCTGCTTATTGGCGACGGCTTATGAATGTGGCGTACCTATTTATACTTCTTCTCCTGGAGATAGTTCCATTGGGATGAATGTGGCTGCTTTGGCTTTAGAAGGTTCAAAGCTGGTAATAGATCCGTCCATTGATGTCAATGAAACAGCAGCGATCGTTTATGGAGCGCGAGAAAACGATGGTACAAGTGCGGCGGTAATTATTGGTGGTGGTAGTCCCAAGAACTTTTTATTACAAACACAACCGCAACTTCACGAGGTGTTAGGATTGGAAGAACGGGGACATGATTTCTTTGTCCAGTTTACTGATGCCCGTCCTGATACTGGTGGTTTGTCGGGTGCGACTCCCGCAGAAGCTGTGAGTTGGGGTAAGATTGACCCAGATGAGTTACCGAGCGCCATTGTTTGTTATACCGATAGTACGATCGCTTTACCTTTGGTGACGGCTTATGTCTTGAATCAATGTTCACCTCGTCCCCTGAAGCGATTGTTTGATGAACGAGAAGCTTTATTAGATACTTTGCAAAAAGATTATCTAGCGGCTAAAGACAAGCCTGTGAGTGAGAGTAGTCAGGAAAAAGTTGCTACTTATCCCTGCGGTACACCTGTGAAAGGTTAGGGATTTATTATCTATTGTGGGCGATCGCTAATCAAGCTGAATCGCCCCTATATTTAATTCTTTAAGTGTCTATTTACTACTTTGTTGTTTGATTGCCTGTTTCACTACTTCGATATCTAACTCAAGTATCCGAGCAATTTGTTCTACAGTTAGCCCTTCATTTAACAGTCTAGGAATGGTTTTTAACTTAGTTTCTTCTTCAACTTCTTGATAAAACCGAGTTTTTTGCCATTCTGTTAATCCAAACATTGTTTCTAACTCCTGACGGCTATAGGATGAAAATTTGTAAACCAGCATTCTTTCTACTAATTCTAAAAGATTTCGACTCTTGGACGCATCTGCTTTTTCTACCAAATTGATCAAAGTTTTTGCTTGTTGTATAGCTTCATCTTCAGGGGAAACTACCAATTTAATAATTCCTAAACCAATTGAAGACGATGTATCGGTTATTTCATCATTTTCTCAAACATGGTAGCGATCGCTCTCCATTTCTGACTTATTGAGATTGTATCAATCCCCAGAGTGATTTTTATCTAAATTCAACTAATTACAAATTCAAGTCAACTATCTCTGAAGATTGATTCAGAAAATATTTAATTAAATTATTATTCAGTATTGATTGAACGACAAAATAGATTTTAAAAATATCAGTGTAATTGATCATTGTCAACACAAAATATTAGGAGTAAAGAAGTGTCAGAAACATATCAAGCAGAACGGACAATTTCCGCTGTATTTAAAGAAGAGAAACAAATTGATAATGTAATTCGGCGGTTACTAGATAGAAATGTCCCCAAGGATAATATTTCGGTGATGGGGAGAAATTTCCAATCAGAAACGCGAATTTCTGGTTTTATTACGAAGCGAGATGTGATTCTCGGAGGTTTGAGAACAGGAGCAATTTTCGGTTCTTTGTTTGGTTCGTTCCTGAGTTTGTTAACAGGTGTAGGTGTATTATTTGTTCCCTTTGTCGGGCCAATTGTGGCAGCAGGTCCAATTGGGGCGATCTTATTGGGGGCTGCAAGTGGTGCGATCGCTGGTAGTGCTGGTGCAGGTTTGGTATCAGTTCTCACTGCTTTAGGAATGCCAGAAGACAAAGCTACACTCTATCAAACCCGTTTAGAAGCTGGTGAATTTTTAGTGATGGTAGAAGTACCGAGCGATCGCAGTGGCGAATTTCAATTAATTCTCGAAAGTGCTGGTGCTGAAGAAATTAACACAATTGAAAAAACACTTCCCCATCCTTGTCCAGGAATCTGTAACAGTGCAGATGATTTATCTCCTGAAGTTCGCACCCATCTTTCCCCAGAAGCCCAGCGGATATTCATGCAACGTTATAATACGGCACTGAATGAAAATATGGATGAACTTACTTCTGAACAAATGGCTTGGGATGAAGTTCACAAACAATTTGATGAAGACGAAAATGGAGTTTTTTCAAAAGTTAAAGTTTTGCGCTAGGGATATGCAAATAACAAATTGCCCAATCTAGCAAAAAATATTTACCCAGTTATTAATCTAGAGAAATACTCTTGTGCTGCGGGCATCTTGCCCGCTATTTAGATCCAGAAACAGGTTAATCGCCCCTACATTTATTTATCAAATGTCTATTTACTACTTTGCTGTTTAATTGCTTGTTTTACCACTTCGATATCTAACTCAAATATCCGAGCAATTTGTTCTACAGTTAGCCCCTCCTTTAACAGTTTAGGAATCGTTTTTAACTTAGTTTCTAACTCCGTCTCTTCTTTTACTTCTTGATAAAATCGAGTTTTTTGCCATTCTGTTAATCCAAACATTGCTTCTAACTCCTGACGGCTATAGGATGAAAATTTGTAAACCAGCATTCTTTCTACTAATTCTAAAAGATTACGACTCTTGGCCGCATCTGCTTTTTCTACCAAATTGATCAAAGTTTTTGCTTGTTGGATAGCTTCATCTTCAGGGGAAACTACTAATTTAATAATACCTAAACCAATTGAAGATGATGTATCGGTTATTTCATCTAAGTAAACGACATGAATTAGTCCCGCAGTTAGTAAACTTTGATATGCTAAGGGTATACCAGGATCAAGATCCCGATTTGCCCATAATACAACTGCTTGCCATGTTCTTTGAGGTTTATATTGGTTTAAATAAAGAAATGTTTCTGTAATTAATCGCCAGTATAAATTATCATCGCTTTGGAATTGTACTTCCACAAAATAAACCGGGTCTTGCGGGTACTCTGGTTTGGGTAAAAATAAGCCATCTATCCGTCGGGCTAATTCTTTGATTTCTACTGAGGAAAATTCGTAGTGTAAAGCTAGTTTAGGAGGCTGTTCTAGCAGTTCAAATAACACACTGGGGAGATTTTGCAGTAATGTGTAAAATATCGTGTCTGTCTTCATATCTTGTTGTTAACTATTATTCTAACGGAAAACCGCCATATTTTTCAATAATTTGATCAATATCTTCCATAATCTTAATAGTTTCCGATATGATAGAAATCATATTTTGATAATGGCTAATATCATCAAAATTCAATTGTCTCCCTTTTCTATCTTTCAGCCATTTCTGACAAACTTGATAACCTCCAATATAAAAATTCCAAATTTGTTGCGGAACTTGATCAAAATACTGTTCAGAATTTATCCAAATTTGTTGATGATTTTCATTATATTTCACTTGTTCCACAATATCAGAACCATGAATGGGATAAGTAGAAATTTCTGTTCCTGTTTCTTTCATGAGATGATATTTTACTAATTTATCACCTTTGATTACTAATTCCCAAAAAAGCGCAGAATTGGCAGTTAAAGGAACGCGAGGAAAATCAATCTTTAAAAATTCGGCGTAGCGTTGACGGTAAATAGGAGAATGAAAGATAGCGTAAATGTAATTAAAAATATCCTCTGGTCTAAAGGTTTTATTTTTATCTGATTTTCCATCAAACATAAATTCTAAATCTAGTTTTTGGGAAAATTCAATAATAAATTCTGGGGATAGATTCGGTTTACGTCCTCTAGGTGTATTAGTTGGGATAGAATCAAATAAAGTTGGGGTATCTGTTGGGTAAAGGTAAAGAGGGAAAATATTAACTCCACCTCTTCTAAAAATATTAGTATCAATAGGTTGGTTCGCAACTGATACCAAAGACCAGATAGGATCATTTACAGCAATTCCTTGACGACCTAAACCTAAACATAAATTATCTTTTCTAAAAACATGATCAAGTAATTCTCGTCTAGGCCTATCCATTATTAGATCACTATAATAACAGTAACGCCAATCGAAAGGGCGATATGAACAACTAATTATTTTATCTTCCCATTGATTATCTAAGCGAATTAATTGACGGACTTTATCTAATCGCCAATCTTGATGATCGTGAATATTATATTTATTGCTATAGTCTTCATTAGATAAATTAGTTTCTCGCAATTCTCTAAATTTTTGAGTAATGCTTTCCTCCTCAAAATCAATAGCAAAATGATCTCTATGGGTTTTTATACCAGCAGCATTCACTAGCATGATATCAATAACTTTCCATCCTTGTTCATACTCTGATGATAAACTGGTATTTTGAGGGTTAAATAGATAAAATTTAGCTTCAGGTTTGACAATTTTCCAATCAGTTGAACTAATATCATTTTCAGCTAACCAATGATACTTACCTCCAACTAACTCCTTATTTTCATAAACCTCTCTCATACCCCATAAATCAGCATGATAAACAGATGCTAACTTTTGCTGACTATGTTCATATTTAATAAAAATACTGATTGCTACACCTTGCTGAATATCAAAAACATTTTTATCCTGTGAACCGTCAGGACAAACTTCTTTTTTCTTACTATTACCATGTAAATCTAAAACATAAATCTCATCAAAAGTTTGCATCAAATTTTGACGCATTCCCCGAAAAGTGGGATTATCTAAATAACCATGATTCGTAATTAAAGCCACAATACCATAACCCGTTTCCGAAACCCGATGTTGAGCAAAACGGATAAACTTTACATAATCATCTAATAATCCTTTCGGGTTTCTTTCTCCTAAAGGTTTCCCGTCCACTTGATAATAATCTCTAACTAATCCCACAATCCAAGGGTCAGTATTTATAGATTCATAAGAATAGGGAGGATTTCCTAAAATTACCATCACAGGAACATCTTGTTTTATATCTTTTGCTGCTTCTGCTTCATCTCTAATTCTGTTCATCAAACCATCAGCAGCAGGAATTTGAAAAGCCTCTTGTAATGTATTTGTTAAATAAATCCTTAACCGTTCATCAGAACTAAAATCATAACCCAATTCTTGCAACTGTAAACCTAATTTCATGTGTGCTACAGTATAAGGTGCCATCAACAATTCAAGCCCAAATAATCGGGGTAACAAATGTTGACTAACATAACTTGACCACATCCCCTTTTGAGATTTAAACTGATCATAAATAAAATCAATTACACTGTGCATAAAAGTTCCCGTACCCACCGCAGGATCTAAAATCAAAACTTGATGGGTTTCTAGAGTTCCCTCACCCTTGGGATTGGGGATTTTAATCTTTTTAGAATCTGCTAAACCTTTACTAATATTAAACTTATGTTTGAGAATATAATCCACACTTTTAACAATATAATCAACCACAGGTTCAGGAGTATAATAAACCCCTCTTGATTCTCGCATTTTTGGATCATATTCTGCCAAAAACGTCTCATAAAAATGCACAACAGGATCTTCTCTGCGAGTCCGTTTACCAAAATCTTGGAGAATTTCTGCCATTTCCGTTTGTTGGAGAATATTCGCTAAATTATCCACAGTCCAACTAATTCTATCATCTAAATCTGGTCCGGCTATTTGTCCAAAAATACTTCTTAAAAATGGGTTAGTTTTTGGTAATTTAAAAGCTGCTGTTTCCCGTGAAAAAGTATTAAGATTATCAGTATTACACCGCGCTGCAAATAACCCATAACAAATAGTTTGGGCGTACATATCCGCAAATTGTTCGACCGTCAAATCTTTAATTAATACTCGTTGAAATGACTCTAACTGCTGACGTAACATTCCCCCATTATCTACATCCTGTAAAGCACTTTTGATAGCATCTCTCATTAATTGGGCTAAACTAGCCATGCGTTTAGCTAAATCTTTGGGTGTGGTAACTTGGGGAACTTTAGCTAATAAAAATTGCCGTAAAAGTTGGTCAACTTCCTGTATTCCTTCTTTATCAACTTTGATTTTTTTGTTTTTATCAATAGTTCCTAAAGACGCAGTTAATTTTAATTCTCCTTGAATATACCAGCGAAATTCTAAATAATCAGTTAAAATCAAATTACCCAAAGCCTGAAAATAACGTCCCATTTGTGCAGTTTTTTCTACTTTCTTGAGAGAAATACCAATATCTTTAGCTTCAATATGTCCAATTTCTAAAATACCATTTTTCATTACAAAATCTGGCGCACCGCAAGCTATTCTTTTTGGTTCATTAATAGCTTGAATTTGAGAATCTAAAGATTCCATTAATTTTTTTAATGCTGGGCGATAAGTATGTTCTGTGGCATTTTGTTGTTGATAAATTTGCGTAATTTCTTGAATGTAGGTTTGTAGATTATTCATATATGTATGGATTTGAAAACAATTTAGATTGAATTAAGTGATAAGTAACTCAACTTTTAAAATTACCTTTATCTCCAAATCTGCCCTCAATCATATTCTGCCACTAACTCCTGTTTCATTAATGCCATAAATATGATGAATGATATGAGGATACTTTTCTCTAGCCATTTTACTAGCTACCTCTTGATCCTGATCAATGACATAATCACCGCTATCAGGTTCAATAGCAATGTACCAACCATAGTATTTATTTAATATCTCTGGTTTTAACCGCTCAAAAATTACCCAACAACGCTCAGAAAAAGCCTGTCTTCTAGCTCTATCTTGAGCTTTTTGTGTTTCTGTCCACTGAATTTCGGGAAATACTCGACCACGACGGACAACCCTTTGGGGTGTAGATTGTGTCATCTTAATCACTTGATTAAAGTGTATTTCTCATTTTAGCATAATGTGCCATAGCTCTTAATTCATTGAAAAATATCTGCACAAAAATAGGATGAGTTTTTTATACCCACCCCTGATGTATTATTCTTATTTGAATAGTTGAAAATTATTGGGGTTTATTTTGTTGACGAGGAGAACGCATATTTTCCCACATTTGCTGTATTTGCGCTCTTTGTTCAGGAGTTAATATAGCGTCCATTTGTTGTTTTGATGACTCTCTAATTTCTTTCATTTTAGCTTTTTGTTCAGTGGATAAGCCTAATGAAGCAAAAATATCACCTCTTTTTCCACGTCCTTGTTGACGTTGTGCTTTATGTTCTGCCATTGCAGCTTGTAATTTAGTCTTTTGTGCAGTCGTCAAAACAGCCTCAATTTGAGTGCGGGTATTGCTACGAATTGCTTTTATTTTAGCTTTTTGTTCAGGGGTCAAATTCAACTTTTTAAATGGACTTTCTTTTTGCCATTCCTGACCAGGTTGGGGTGAAGATGAATTTTCTTCTGCTTGAACTGCAAAGGGAGTTGCGATTAAAGTCAAAGCCAGAGTACCAGCAATTAGTGATAATGTCTTCAATTTCATAATTACCTTTTGGTTATGTCGGGTTTCTATGTTCCTATCATAGAGACTAGCACCCAGTAACCACATGAGGCAAAAGTCACGTCTACACCCATTACTTTAGTCATGACATTAGCATTCAGATATCTTATGCTTGTTCCATTTTAACTTAATCGTGATACAAATATTTTAAGTCAGGTTGAGGATTTCAGCCTTGTCACTATATCAACTATCAATCAATTATGAATCGTCCTATTCAGTTTAATAATCATCCTTTTCGATTTCTGTTGTATTTAGAATGGCTATTGTTGGGATTTTCAGCCTTAATGGCATTAATGCCATCTCCCTCACCGCGTTTTTCGGCAATGTATCCAGAATTGACAATTTGTAGTTTAACAATTTTTGGTTTAATGGGGTTAAGGTTGCCTACTTTCAATAAAACCAATAAAATCATTTATACGGCATTGGAAGTTATTTTAATTTTAATTACTGGTTTTTTCGGTGGTAGAAGTGCGAGACTTTTTCCCTTTCTCTATTTAATTTTGGTAACTCGTAGTTGTTTGATTTTTCAACTTCCCGGACGATTAACAGTTACTTTATCTTCATTTATTTTATTTATATTTACTCTGAGACAACGGATTCCTCCTGGAAGATTTTCACCAATAGCGCAGGAAAGATTTAGATTTTTCAGTTTTAGTTTGGCGGTTCTATTTGGCTTAAGTTTAGTATTTGTGTTACTACTAATGAATACTGTTTTAGCTGAACGGCAAAGTCGAGATAAACTGCAAGCTGCCAACGAAAAACTTCGTCAATATGCCTTGAAAATTGAAAGTCAGGCAACTTTGGAAGAACGCAATCGCATTGCTAGAGAAATTCATGATTCTTTAGGACATTCTCTAACGGCTTTAAATCTGCAATTAGAAACGGCTTTAAAGTTATCAAAACATGATATACCTAGAGCGATGACATTTTTAGCCACTGCGAAAGAACTTGGTTCAAAAGCCTTACAAGATGTTCGGCAATCGGTTTCTACGATGAGATCCCATCCTTTACAGGGACAAACATTAGAGGAAGCAATTAAGGTTCTTGCAGCGGATTTTCAGCGTTATAATGGCATTTTACCTACTTGTCAAATTTATATTATTTCTCCACTGTCTATGGAAATCAGCACTGCTATTTATCGAATTATTCAAGAATCATTAACGAATATTTCTAAATATGCTCAAGCTACAGAAGTTCGACTAGAATTAATAACAACTTTAACAGGCTTGAAGCTAATAATTCAGGATAATGGTAAAGGTTTTGATGGGGGTCAAAATACTACAGGATTTGGTTTACAAAGTATGCGCGATCGCATTTTAGCATTAGGAGGAGAATTTGAAATTAACACTCATCCAGGTGCAGGTTGTCAAATTATTGTCCAAGTTCCTTTACTGAATTATTAAACTGTTTTACTCTCAAAATCATAGTTTTTAGAAAATTTATCTCAGAAAATAAAGTCAAGAAATATTAAAAATTCGTGAATTTCATCACCTTTATATTTAAAATGAATTATAATCATAGAGTGACCAGTTATTTAGTAGAGCTTACTAATTGGTAATTAGTAATATAATTCCTGGATATCCTGATTCTGACGATGTATTTCACTAGCAACTTATCATTAATAACATCACATATTTATTTAAAAAACACGGAAAATATATGGACTTTAGACACTATTTACAACAAGTGCAAAGCAAACTAGAAAAAGGCAGTGAACGCACTCACTACTCCACATTAGAAAATCTGATTAATAGTGTTATTTTAGGAATAAAATCCACCGTTGAAGAATTGGGAAATCAAGCAGGTATTCCTGATTTTACTGTGAGAAAGAATAATCAATTACTCGGTTATATTGAAGCCAAAAAAATCGGAGAGAACTTAGATAAAATTGAAAAAACTGAACAATTACAACGTTATTTAGAATCATCCATTGGTGAAAATCTGATCCTGACTAATTATCTTCAGTTTCATTGGTATCTTGATGGTAAACTGCAATTAAAAACCACCTTAGCTACAATTGAAAACAATCAAATAATTCCTGCTTCTAATATATTAGAAACAGAACAATTAATTAGATCATTTCTCAGTAAGCAAGAAAAAACTATTAATAACTACTATGATTTAGCTAAGGAAATGGCCGCAGCAACTAAAGCTATTCGTTATAGTATTAATGAAGCATTGAAAACCGAAGAACAAACAGGAGAATTAACTCAATTAAAGTTATTATTTCAAGAGTTACTATTACCAGATTTAGATAATTATAACTTTGCTGATATGTACGCTCAAACCATAGCTTATGGTTTATTTACCGCTAGGGTAGGCCATTGTCATGGACAAATAACATATCAATTTAATCGTCAAACTGCGGGTATTCATATTAGTGATAAAATTCCCTTTTTACAAGGATTATTTAGTACAGTTATTTCCACAGATATCATCAGTAAAATTAATTGGACAATTGATAGCTTAGTGGAACTTTTAGCTAAAGTTGATATGAATAATATTCTAGAAAACTTTGGACAAGAGACACGAAAACAAGATCCCATAGTCCACTTTTATGAAACATTTTTAGCAGCTTATGAAGCATCATTAAGAAAAAGTAGAGGAGTTTATTATACTCCTGAACCCGTAGTCTCTTTCATTGTTAAAGCAGTTAATCATATTTTAGAAAATGATTTTAATTTAGATGATGGTTTAGGTAGTAAAAACGTCACAATTTTAGACCCAGCTACGGGAACAGGAACTTTTTTATATGAAGTCATTAAACAAATTTATTTTAACTTTGAAAAATATGGAGTCAACCGTTGGAATCAATTATTTAGAGATAAACAAGTTCTCAAACGTTTATATGGTTTTGAGTTATTAATGACTCCTTATACAATTGCACATTTAAAACTGGGATTATTATTAGAAAACTTAGGTTATGAATTTCAAGAAAAAGAAAGATTAAATATCTTTTTAACTAATGCTTTAAATGAAGGAGTGAAAAAATCAGAATTAATTTTAGGCCAGTATATCTCAGCAGAAGCAAACCAAGCAGCAGCAATTAAAACGGAAATCCCTATTCATGTAGTTTTAGGAAATCCTCCCTATTCGGGACATTCAGAAAATAAAAATGAATGGATAGAAGGATTAGTTAAAGATTATTATCAAATAGATGGATTATCTTTAGATGAAAAAAATCCCAAATGGTTACAAGATGATTATGTAAAATTTATTCGCTTTGGACAATGGAGAATTGATAAAATAGGAGTAGGAATTTTAGCTTTTGTTACCAATCATGGTTATTTAGATAACCCCACATTTCGAGGAATGCGTCAAAGTTTATTACAAAGTTTTAATCGGATTTATATTCTGAATTTACATGGTAATGCTAAGAAAAAAGAAGTTTCTCCAGATGGAAGTATAGATAAAAATGTCTTTGATATTCAACAGGGAGTAGCGATTTTAATTGCTGTTAAGGATATTCCTAAAAATCAGCTTATATTTAATCAACAAAATGCACCAGAGAATGGCGTTTTTTATGCTGATTTATGGGGAAATCGTGAACATAAATATGAGTTATTGAAAGAATTAACGATGAAAACCGTAGCATGGGAAAAAATCAATCCTATTTCTCCTTTTTATTTGTTGACTCCTCAAGATGTTTATGCTTTAGCAGAATATAATCGAGGTTGGAAAATAACTGATATCATGCTTGTTAATTCTGTGGGAATTGTCACAGCACGAGATTCTTTAACAATTCAGAAAACTCCTGAAGACGTGGAAAAAATTGTTAATGATTTTGCATTTTTACCACCAGAAGAAGCAAGAGAAAAGTATAATTTAGGAAAAGATACAAGAGATTGGCAGGTTGCTTTAGCGCAAGATGATCTTAGAAAAAGCAGAGTTAAAAAAAATAAAATTAATACAATAAATAGAAATTCGATTAAACGGATTTTATATCGTCCTTTTGATATCAAATACACCTATTATACAGGTAAATCAAGGGGATTTATTTGTATGCCTCGAAATGATGTGATGAAAAATATGTTATTAGGTGATAATTTAGGATTAATTACCGTTAGACAACAATCTCAGTCTGGGGAATGGTCTTTAGTTGGTACTACTCAAGATATCATAGAATCTTGTGTTATTTCTAATAAAACCAAGGAAATTAATTATTTATTCCCTCTTTATATTTATCCAGAAAACGAAACAACCCAAGACAGAAAACCTAATTTTTCTCCAGAATTTCTGACTGCAATTAAGTCCAAATTAGGTTATATTCCCACAGCGGAAAATATCTTTTACTATATTTATGCTGTGTTTCATTCTCCTCAATATCGTCAACGATACTCCCAGTTTTTAAAGATTGATTTTCCCCGTCTTCCTTTAACTAGCAATAATGAATTATTTAATCAATTAGTTATCAAAGGAGAAAAGTTAGTTAATTTACATTTGATGAAAAATCTGCCCCCAACTCCCATGACTAAATCAGAAACTTCTACTACTGCTAATTTACCTTTATTTAATGGAGAAGAAAGAGGCGCTATTCATTATCAAGGTGATGGTAAAAATGAAATAACTCAAGTTAAATATAATACAAATAAACAGCAGATTTTGATTAATCAGAACTGTTATTTTTCGGGAGTTTCTCCAATAGTGTGGGAATTTAAAATTGGTGGTTATCAAGTATTAGATAAATGGTTAAAAGACCGAAAAAGTGCTAACATAGATTTATCTGATGCGGAAATTACTCATTATCAAAAAATCATTATTGTCGTCATAGAAACAATTAAATTAATGACAGAGATAGATGATATAATCCCTCAGTTTCCTATTATATAAATACCCCAAGATTCAGATTCCCGAATTATTATAAAAGTGGCAAATCTAATTACCATGATCACAATTTTAATTGTAGATGACCAAAGCTTAATTCGTCAAGGCTTAAGAGCATTATTAGAACTAGAATCAGATATAAAAATTGTCGGAGAAGCAGAAAATGGTCAAATTGCAATTGATTTAGTTAAGGAACTGCAACCAAATGTAATTTTAATGGATATCAGAATGCCTATTATAGATGGAGTTGCTGCAACTAAAGAAATTAATCATCAATTCCCTCACAGCAAAATTCTAATTTTAACAACTTTTGATGATGATGAATATGTGAAAGCAGCACTACAAAATGGAGCAATGGGTTATTTACTCAAAGATACACCTTCAGAAGAGTTAGCAGTTGCTATTCGTGCGGTTAATAAAGGATATTCCCAACTAGGACCAGGAATAGTTAAAAAACTTATTACTCAATTTCCTGCTATTCCACCCCAACCTGTATTAGCTGTACCACCGAACTTAGTAGAACTTACGCCTAGAGAAAAAGAAGTTTTGCGGTTAATTGCCATTGGCGAAAATAATCGAGAAATTGCCAAAAAACTGTATATTTCCGAAGGAACAGTTAAAAATCATGCCACCAATATTTTAAATCGGTTAAATTTACGCGATCGCACACAAGCTGCTATCCTAGCCAATAGTTTTTTGACATACTTAGAACAAGATATTTGAAATAAATAGCACGTAGTTTCTTTGATGTAGTCATTATCAGATTACAACCTTTCCTCAGCACCACATTTATATAGACATACTTGATAATATTGACAAAAGTTAATCACAATACTTAAAACTTCCTATAGTTGACACTCTCAACAAAAACTAAAACAGAATACCCAAAATTGACACCGATTAAATCACCTCAAAAGCTGATGTCATATAAGTTACACAGCTTAAGATTACAAACAAAGCAATAATCTTAACTTATATTAATAATAAGAAAAACTAAATTCCGTATTTTTTCGGTATCATCTTAGTTTTGACTGGTGCATAATTTAAATCACAAGGATACTAAAAAAGAGGCCTCTATTTACACAGTGCCATTATTGTTTCTTTAAAATAAATGATACTGTACTACTACAAGTGAAAACAGTTTGTTTAATTCCGTACTTACTTGATTTTCCTACCCACTTTCCCATTTAAAACAACGGAGAATAATCATCATGGCTATCAACTCAGAAAAACTCAGCATGGTTTTACAAAACTTTGTTAGTGCTACTACTGATGTACAGGGAGCAGCACTTGTTACTCCCGATGGACTCCCTTTAGCAGCCAGCTTGCCAGGTGGAATGGATGAAGAAAGGGTATCAGCCATGTCCGCATCTATGTTATCCTTAGGCGAAAGAATTGGTATGGAATTAGCCAGAGGAACTATTGACCGAATCTTTGTAGAAGGCAATAAAGGCTTTGGTATCTTAACTAGTTGTGGTCAAGATGCCGTGCTGCTAGTTTTAGCCAGTGAAAGTGCTAAACAAGGATTACTAATGCTAGAAATCAAACGAGTTCTGGCAGAATTAAAGCTGATCCTCCTGTAAATCATATCACCTCGGAGGTAACTTATTCAGAGTTCCCCAATAGATAAATACTGCTGATTCTAGGCAACTTTTGACTTAATTGGATGTGTTTATTTTTGCAGTAAGTAGCTAGATTGGTCGTGTCAGCCTGAGTACGGGATAGTGCCAACCTTGCCAGAATTAAACAAGAAGAAAATAAAAATGTGAGCAACTGTAAACATTTTTGTATGGGAGGGTGATAAAGATGGAAATTATGCGCTTGGTTGTCACAGGAACTGTAGGGGCTGGTAAATCTACCTTTATTCGTTCCGTTAGTGAAATTGAAGTTGTAGATACAGATACCCGTGCAACTGATGAAACAGCATTGCTCAAGAAAAGAACCACTGTAGCCTTTGACTTCGGCAGATTGCAATTTGGTCCAGATATGGCACTGCACCTTTACGGAACACCTGGTCAAACTCGATTTGACTTTATGTGGGATATTTTGATTAATAAGGCACACGCCTATATCGTACTCATCGCAGCCCATAGACCAAGAGAATTTCGTCAAGCACGGAATATTATCAACTTCATGCAAGCGAGAGTTAGTGTACCGATGATCATCGGTATCAGCCATACAGATTGTCCCGGAGCTTGGGCAGAGGAAGATATATACTTAGCAATTGGTTATGTAGATGAGCAGAATCGGCCTCCTTTAGTCAAGGTGAATCCTAACGAAAGAGACTCAGTAGCAGAAGCAGTAATTCACTTAGTACAATACTTAATGGAAAGTTGTGCAGTTGAGAGTTAAGAGCTTTTTTGAAAGTACAAATTGGGATTTTGAATTATGGGTTTTAATAAATCTCTTCTTCATCAAGGAGGCTGATTATGTCTATTAATGGTAACTTTGCAGATTTTTCTTTACCAGAACTGCTGCAATTTTTAGATCAAGGCAAAAAGACAGGTATACTTCATATTGAATTGTCATCTGACAAAAATCAAACTAACGCCAAGCAACTTTATTATATTTGGCTGCATCAAGGACGAGTTGTAGCTGCATCCGATCGTTTAGATCAACAAGGTTTAACATTGTTAATTGCTCAACGAGGATGGGTAAGTGAGCGGGTAATTTCTAGGGTGACTCACATTTCTGCCTGTTTTATTAATTCACCTTTGGGACTGTGCCTAAAATCCCAAGGTTTAATCCAAGCAGAACAACTGAAACTATTGTTTAACTCTCAGGTTCTCCGTCCAGTCTGTGCCTTATTTCAAATTAAAGATGGTCAGTTCAAATTTGAACCAATTACAGCTTTACCATTGGGAGAAATGACAGGTTTAAGTATGTCCGCAACCGAAGTTATATTAATCGGATTGCGAGCATTACGAGACTGGAATGCCTTAGCTGAAAAACTACCAGATCCCACCTCTGGCTTATCAGGTCTAAGTTCAAAACAGCCTAAATTACAGCTAAATGCTCAAGAATGGCAAGTCTGGGAATTTGCCAATGGTGAAGTTTCTCTAGCCAAAATTGCGGATCAACTTAATCTCGCCGTAGATACAGTATTGCAAATAGCTTTCCGTCTCATTGTGATTGGTTTAGCAGAAGAACATTTTATGGTTGCGGCTACTTCTGTCTCCATGACCGAGGAAGTTTCTACTTACGAAATACCCATAGTTGAACCAGTTCCAGAACCTACTCAAAAGCCAGCAGTTAGTCAATCATTTCTCAAAAATTTAGTCGGTTTTCTGCGGAGTAAAACTGCTTAATTAATCCTGTTACCGCCACTAGCTTAATTTTGAGAAATTTCTATACTCTATCTTTTACAGAGTATCAACAAAAGTTAATTAAATCCACACCTAACTATTTTTAAGGATTCATTATGGCTATTGAACCTCGCGCTTTTTTGACCACCATGGAAACCAGGATTAGTCTAACGGCTGAAGATAAAAAGATAATGCAAGCAAATACCGATTGGGGAACAGCAGTTGCTGAAGAAATGGCAAATCATTTCTATGAATTCCTGGGACGTGATGCAGAAATGAGTGGTATTTTAAATGCCACTGAGGGACGGGTTCATCGTTTACACGCCACCTTTATTGATTGGTTTAATCAAATGTTTACAGGGATGGATAATTGGGGCGATGAATATGCAAAATGTCGTTGGCATATTGGCTTGGTTCATGTGAAAATTGGTATTGGTCCTCAGCACGTAGTTCCAGCAATGGCAGTTGTGGTTGATAAAGTCGGTAAAAAACTCAAAGCTGATGGTAAATCAGATGAATTAAAAGATGCCTTGGCTAAAGTTTGCATGATTGATTTAGCTTTTATTGAACAAGCTTATGTAGAAGTTTCTTCTGCTGCGGTACTTAAAGAAACTGGTTGGTCAGCAGCTTTATTCAGACGTTTGATTGCTACTGGTGCATCTGATATGTAATAGGTAATGGGGAATAGGTAATAGGTAATGGGTAATGGGTAATGGGGAATAGGGTTTAGCAGTGTTTATTGGTGTCAACTTAGAGGGTGTTTTAAAAGTTATGGTTGATGTATCAAATATTTTTTACCCCACCCTAACCCTCCCCTTACTAAGGGGAGGGAACTGGATTTTTATTGTTACCCCCCTTTATAAAGGGAAAGGGGGGTAACAATGTGATGAAAATTACGGGATAGGACTTTTCAAACATCCTCTTAGGACTGGCGCATAGAATATGGCTTCCCCACGCCAAGATCAACCGCTGCTACACAAGAGTTCTTCTAGCGTCCCGCAGGGATAGTTAGCCTACGCGGACTAACGAAAAATCAAGGAATTTAAACCCACGCAGGTGGGTTTTGCCTGTGTAGACGCGGTTTCTAACCCACATTCCGCAGATGTGACCTAGATTATTGGGATTTTTGAAAAATTTCAGCCAGGAAAATTTTATCTACCTAATTTTCTGGTTGAGTTTAACTTTATTTGCCAAAAAATAGAACATATTAAGTAA